>NZ_JABBYJ010000001.1:2522784-2838132 GCF_012932565.1 Sneathiella limimaris | reverse complement strand
ACATTGTTGATAAGAAGAAGAGATGCGCGGGCGGCGATTGCTTGTGAATTTGTTGACGAGTTTTTGTTGTTGCAGCGTATCTTGATAGTTATGAAAGTAATTTGTCAGCGTGAATATGTGGCGCTTTAGGGTGTTATATATTTACAGACGTTGTGACGGGAGAATTTGTCAATTCAATCAAACTTGAGAGTTTGATCCTGGCTCAGAACGAACGCTGGCGGCAGGCCTAACACATGCAAGTCGAACGAGAAGCTTCCTTCGGGAAGTAGAGAGTGGCGCACGGGTGAGTAACGCGTGGGGATCTGCCCTTTGGTGCGGGATAACGTTTGGAAACGAACGCTAATACCGCATAATGTCTACGGACTAAAGATTTATCGCCAAAGGATGAACCCGCGTAGGATTAGATAGTTGGTGGGGTAATGGCCTACCAAGTCTACGATCTTTAGCTGTTCTGAGAGGAAGATCAGCCACACTGGAACTGAGACACGGTCCAGACTCCTACGGGAGGCAGCAGTGGGGAATATTGGACAATGGGCGCAAGCCTGATCCAGCCATGCCGCGTGAGTGAAGAAGGCCTTAGGGTTGTAAAGCTCTTTCGCTAGGGAAGATAATGACGGTACCTAGTAAAGAAGTCCCGGCTAACTCCGTGCCAGCAGCCGCGGTAATACGGAGGGGACTAGCGTTGTTCGGAATTACTGGGCGTAAAGAGTACGTAGGCGGCTATGCAAGTTGGGTGTGAAAGCCCGGGGCTCAACCCCGGAACTGCACTCAAAACTGTGTAGCTAGAGTTCGGAAGAGGTAAGTGGAATTCCCAGTGTAGAGGTGAAATTCGTAGATATTGGGAAGAACACCAGTGGCGAAGGCGGCTTACTGGTCCGATACTGACGCTGAGGTACGAAAGCGTGGGGAGCAAACAGGATTAGATACCCTGGTAGTCCACGCCGTAAACGATGAATGCTAGTTGTTGGAAGGTTTACCTTTCAGTGACGCAGCTAACGCATTAAGCATTCCGCCTGGGGAGTACGGTCGCAAGATTAAAACTCAAAGGAATTGACGGGGGCCCGCACAAGCGGTGGAGCATGTGGTTTAATTCGAAGCAACGCGCAGAACCTTACCAGCCCTTGACATGGGTAGTCTGATTACCAGAGATGGTTTTCTTCAGTTCGGCTGGCTACCACACAGGTGCTGCATGGCTGTCGTCAGCTCGTGTCGTGAGATGTTGGGTTAAGTCCCGCAACGAGCGCAACCCTCGCCATTAGTTGCCAGCATTAAGTTGGGTACTTTAATGGAACTGCCGGTGATAAGCCGGAGGAAGGTGGGGATGACGTCAAGTCCTCATGGCCCTTATGGGCTGGGCTACACACGTGCTACAATGGCAGTGACAATGGGCAGCGAAGGGGCGACCTGGAGCTAATCTCAAAAAGCTGTCTCAGTTCGGATTGTTCTCTGCAACTCGAGAGCATGAAGTTGGAATCGCTAGTAATCGCGGATCAGCATGCCGCGGTGAATACGTTCCCGGGCCTTGTACACACCGCCCGTCACACCATGGGAGTTGGTTTTACCCGAAGCCGGTGCGCGAACCTTTTGGACGCAGCCGACCACGGTAAGGTCAGCGACTGGGGTGAAGTCGTAACAAGGTAGCCGTAGGGGAACCTGCGGCTGGATCACCTCCTTTCTAAGGATGTCTGGTATTTATACCGGATGTTTTAGACATTAGTTTGCTTGGATCCTTCGGGATTTAAGACAGACATATTATGGAGCAGGCATCGCCGTCCACGCATCTCTTCTTTATGGATAGAAAGTTGCCGCCTATCGGTTTTAGGGCTGATAGAGCGCTGAGGGCCTGTAGCTCAGCTGGTTAGAGCGCACGCCTGATAAGCGTGAGGTCGGTAGTTCAAGTCTACCCAGGCCCACCATGGTTTGCTGCGTATTGAACGCCGGATGTTGGGAATGGGGGCATAGCTCAGTTGGGAGAGCGCGTGCTTTGCAAGCATGAGGTCGTCGGTTCGATCCCGTCTGCCTCCACCATCCAACCGGCTGCGAGAGTGGTCAGTGCTGGCGACGAAAAGACTATCCATAATGAGGAACACGGAATACCGGATTTATCTGGTTATTTTGCGAGGGTTATGCCCTTGTGTGCTATTTGACATTGTGAAGAGAAATTTATTACATCCCAAGATGTTTAGAGACGAGATGCTCTAGATGTCTTGAATTCTGGAGATGTTAGAGTTTTTAGGAACTTTGATATCTCTTGACTGAAGATGTTCATGCTGCACGGCATGAATATTTTTGGGTAATGTTCAATAACTGTGAATGAACAGAAGATGGAACAGCGTAGCTGTTTTGACTTCTGTACATGATGATGAATTGCTGAGATCAAACGTCTTAAGGGCATTTGGTGGATACCTTGGCGCATAGAGGCGATGAAGGACGTGGCATGCTGCGAAAAGCTTCGGGGAGTTGCAAGCAAACTTTGATCCGAAGATATCCGAATGGGGAAACCCACCGCATTAGCGGTATCGTTATCTGAATATATAGGATAGCGAGGCGAACCTGGCGAACTGAAACATCTAAGTAGCCAGAGGAAAGGACATCAACCGAGACTCCGTTAGTAGTGGCGAGCGAACGCGGACCAGGCCAGTGGTCATTAATAATTAACCGGAACTGTCTGGAAAGGCAGGCCATAGTGGGTGATAGCCCCGTACGGGTATGGTTGTTAATGATCCTCGAGTAGGGCGGGACACGTGAAATCCTGTCTGAACGTGGGGGGACCACCCTCCAAGCCTAAGTACTCCTATGCGACCGATAGTGAACAAGTACCGTGAGGGAAAGGTGAAAAGCACCCCGACGAGGGGAGTGAAAGAGATCTTGAAACCGGATGCCTACAAGCAGTCGGAGCACCTTTATGGTGTGACGGCGTACCTTTTGTATAATGGGTCAGCGAGTTAATCTTTGCAGCAAGCTTAAGCCGTTAGGTGTAGGCGCAGCGAAAGCGAGTCTTAATAGGGCGTATAGTTGCAGGGATTAGACCCGAAACCGAGTGATCTAGCCATGAGCAGGTTGAAGGTGCGGTAACACGCACTGGAGGACCGAACCCACCAACGTTGAAAAGTTGGGGGATGACTTGTGGCTAGGGGTGAAAGGCCAATCAAACTCGGAAATAGCTGGTTCTCCGCGAAATCTATTTAGGTAGAGCGTCATGTATCATCATCGGGGGTAGAGCACTGGATGGGCTAGGGGGCCCCAACGGCTTACCAAACCTAACCAAACTCCGAATACCGATGAATGCAGCATGGCAGACAGGCAGTGGGTGCTAAGATCCATTGCCGAGAGGGAAACAGCCCAGACCGCCAGCTAAGGTCCCTAAGTTATGGCTAAGTGGGAAAGGATGTGAGAAGGCCAAAACAACCAGGAGGTTGGCTTAGAAGCAGCCACCCTTTAAAGAAAGCGTAATAGCTCACTGGTCTAAATAAGCCGTCTTGCGCCGAAGATGTACCGGGGCTAAAGCCATACACCGAAGCTGCGGATCCAGACTTGTCTGGATGGTAGCGGAGCGTTCTGTAAGCCTGTGAAGGGTAACCGTGAGGTTATCTGGAGGTATCAGAAGTGAGAATGCTGACATGAGTAGCGAGATGAGTGTGAGAAACACTCACGCCGAAAGTCCAAGGGTTCCTGCGTAAAGCTAATCTGCGCAGGGTTAGTCGGCCCCTAAGGCGAGGGCGAAAGCCGTAGTCGATGGGAATGAGGTTAATATTCCTCAACCTGCTGGAAGTGACGAATGGGGTAAATTGTGGATCCTTATTGGATTGGATCTGCCGTGAACCTGTTCCAGGAAATAGCTCCAGCGTATAGACCGTACCCCAAACCGACACAGGTGGACTGGTAGAGTATACCGAGGCGTTTGAGAGAACTATGTTGAAGGAACTCGGCAAAATGACCCCGTAACTTCGGGAGAAGGGGTACCCTCTTTAAGGCAACTTAAGGGGGGTGGCACAGACTTGGGGGTGGCGACTGTTTATTAAAAACATAGGACTCTGCGAAGTCGCAAGACGACGTATAGGGTCTGACGCCTGCCCGGTGCTGGAAGGTTAAGAGGAGTGGTGAGAGCTGCGAATCGAAGCCCCAGTAAACGGCGGCCGTAACTATAACGGTCCTAAGGTAGCGAAATTCCTTGTCGGGTAAGTTCCGACCTGCACGAATGGCGTAACGACTTCCCCGCTGTCTCCAACATAGACTCAGCGAAATTGAACTCTCCGTGAAGATGCGGAGTACCCGCGGTCAGACGGAAAGACCCCGTGCACCTTTACTACAGCTTTGCAGTGGTATCAGGATTTAAATGTGTAGGATAGGTGGGAGCCTTTGAAGCAGTGACGCCAGTTATTGTGGAGGCATCCTTGAAATACCACCCTTTTGACTTTTGGTATCTAACCGAGGACCGTTATCCGGTTCCGGGACCCTGCATGGTGGGTAGTTTGACTGGGGCGGTCGCCTCCCAAATGGTAACGGAGGCGCGCGAAGGTTGGCTCAAGCTGGTCGGAAATCAGCTGTGGAGTGCAATGGCATAAGCCAGCCTGACTGCGAGACTGACAAGTCGAGCAGAGACGAAAGTCGGTCATAGTGATCCGGTGGTCCCGCGTGGAAGGGCCATCGCTCAACGGATAAAAGGTACGCCGGGGATAACAGGCTGATAATGCCCAAGAGTCCATATCGACGGCATTGTTTGGCACCTCGATGTCGGCTCATCTCATCCTGGGGCTGGAGCAGGTCCCAAGGGTTTGGCTGTTCGCCAATTAAAGAGGTACGTGAGCTGGGTTTAGAACGTCGTGAGACAGTTCGGTCCCTATCTGCCGTGGGTGTAGGATATTTGAGAGGAGCTGCCCCTAGTACGAGAGGACCGGGGTGGACGGACCTCTGGTGGACCTGTTGTCGCGCCCGCGGCACTGCAGGGTAGCTAAGTCCGGACGGGATAACCGCTGAAAGCATCTAAGCGGGAAGCCCCCCTCAAAACTAGATATCCCTTGAGAGCCGTGGAAGACTACCACGTTGATAGGCTGGAGGTGGAAGTGTGGCAACACATGGAGCTGACCAGTACTAATCACTCGATTGTGTTTGATCACAGCAATTCAAAACCATGTACAGTAGTCAAAACAGAATACTGATGTAATAAATGTCTGATATTTGCCGGCCTGGTGGCTATGGCAGGAGGGCTGCACCCGATCCCATCCCGAACTCGGAAGTGAAAACTCCTAGCGCCGATGGTACTTTGTCTTAAGACACGGAAGAGTAGGTCGTTGCCAGGCCTGCAAATATCAGACACTCTCTCACATCGTCAAATCAACAAAAAGCACCTCACAGGTGCTTTTTTTAGCTCATAAACTCTAACACCAACGCGGGGTGGAGCAGCCCGGTAGCTCGTCAGGCTCATAACCTGAAGGTCGTAGGTTCAAATCCTACCCCCGCAACCAAAACACAAAAACCCGCCATTATGGCGGGTTTTTGCGTTTTGTTACTGTGGACTAGGATGCGAAACTCAGACAGGCTTTGCATCGCAAAGGCTGGCAAGGTTCACAACAAGCAGCGCAAAGCCGCGCAGGGGCAGGAAGGGGCTTAGCCCCGAGCAAAATCCTACAACAGAAACCAACCTTCCAAGAATTTAAATTGTTATATCAAAGAGTTGTTATCGTAGGTTCAAATCGCCTTGCAACCAACTTTATTGCTGAAAACGAATTGAAGCCTTGCTTTGAAACGAGGGTCAAATTCACTTGAGTTTCTCATGAAAAAATCAGCTTCACGTTGACCAGTTTCTTGTCTTAACATTAAATTCTACCTCTAATTAATTTTGGCGGGGAAGTATGTCCGACGAAGTTGCGAGTGAAAGCGCGCCGGATATAGGTTTAGAGTTGTTGCTGAAGTATATTGGATTCGCTCAATAGTATTATAAAGGGCTGGTGTGGTGATGAGGAAATTACGGAGTATCTGTCCATGACGCTAATTAAGGGCAAGTTTCTGGCGCGTTTGGAATGTATGTCTTTGCCAGGAATGATATACCTCGCCACCTATTCGGTCTTAGAAGCATTTCATTCAGATATGTTTTGGGCTTGGACAGAGTATTGTCGAGAGCTAAGCCATGCCCTTGCTGGTGGCTTTCCAGGTGTAAATCAGATGATACACGGTATTGTAGCGTTGGGGTATGATGAGCGAGTACCTTACTTTGAGCATATGACAGCCGCGATCGTGATATTTTGTCTTGCTGTTCCGGTTCTTAATATTGTGAACTATAACTATATACGGATTGCATCTAAAGAACGTGTGAAAAATATCGTTATTATTTCAAGGTATATTGCAATTCCATTGATTTCTATATTTGGAATAATTGCGTACTTTTATATTGGGATTTATCCAGAAAAACATAGTTTTAAAAGTTTTCAGCCACATTTAAGTAATATAGATGTTTTTTTATTTAGTTTTACTTTAATATTACTTTTTAATCACGGATTCTATAACCTGGTAATCGGAATTCTTAGACTGTATCGGTATATGCGGCCAGCTTGATCGTATATTTAATTATAAAAACAACCAATCGAGGTGCATTGTTTTAGGCGGGAAAGATGAGAGATCTGTTTTTCGGGGGGATATTCAAAGAAGAAAACCAAGTGAAAACGATAAAATCTCGTTCAGACGGCTCCGGTATGGAGGTGGTGAATTGTTAGTAAAACGCCATTTTCATTCATTGATTTTGGCTCGCTCTAGCCAGGAATCATGGTGGATCTACCTATGACGGAATTTACCGCTAAAGTTTTGCTCCGCTTGGAAACTATTACTTTGCTGGCGCTGGTATATTTTGCGACATACTCTACTCTGGAAGCGTTTCAATCAGATATTTATATGGAATGGACGGCGTATTGCAGTGAATTAGCTCATACTATTGTCGATGGGTTTCCGGGAGTTGCACGTATGAGTGGGGAAATTGTGGAGTTGGGGTATGCTTCACGAGTGCCCTATTTTGAACATATGTCTGCAGCGATTGTGATGTTTATTGGTACTATTCCATTTGTGAGTCTGTTAAACTCTAAATATATATATCTGACTTCAAAGGATAAAATAAAAAGAGCTGTGCTAATTTCGAGATATTTAGGAGTTCAAACTTTATTTTTACCTGGAATATTTGTGTATCTATATTTAGGAATAGAGCCAAAAACGCATCCATTTAGAAGTTATCAACCGCATATCAGTAACTTTGACGTTTTTTTGTATAGTTCTGCTTTAGTGTTTTTGGTAAACATGTCGTTTTATTGGTCAGTAAGCGGAATTCTCAGGCTGCATAGATATTTACGATCAACTGGATTTTTTGGGTAAGTAATAAAAACAACCATTCAGGGTGCGTTGTTGGGGAGTAAAATGAGGGATTTGTTTCTTGGGGTTTATTCAAAGAAGAAAAACTTTGATCCGACAGCGGTATTAAATTTTTAATTCTGCTTAGATGAATTTGAGCAATCTTATTTTTTGCTTTAGTGATGATGGTGGACTTGATGATCCCGAAGATCAAGGAGGGATGCCAAATCCCGGCTCACTATCGGTGACCTATACTCTACCTGCGATGTTCGAGAAAGCAGCGTCATCGGGGCTAGTCTTCCACGTCACTCTGGTATGACCGAACAGTTGAGAACCCTTTCTCCAATAAAGCGGTTAATGCTTAAATTGGAGGGAAGGAGACTTGGATGATAAAAGTACTCTTTATAGGCTGTCGTTGAATGCGAGCCCCCGCAACCAAATTAAATAAGGTCATCCAAAGGATGGCCTTTTTGCATTTTGTTACTGTGGACTAGGATGAGAAACTCAGACAGGCTTTGCAACGCAAAGGCTGGCAAGGTTCACAACAAGCAGCGAAAGCTGCGCAGGTACAGGGAGGGGCTTAGCCCCGAGCAAAATCCTACCCCCGCAACCAAAACGTCAAAGAAAATATAAATTAAATTAGTTGCTTAACATTCACGGTTAAACCACACGCAACCAACTTTAATTGCTCTTAGATATTTGATTTGTTGTTCTTAGCGGATCCGAGTATTTCCTTAATTGATGAGATTGCCAATTCATAGCCGTAAGCACCTAATCCGCAAATGACACCTGAGGCGACAGATGAGAGGATGGAGTTTCGGTGATGTTCGTCGCGGGCGTGAATATTGGAGAGGTGGACCTCGATAATGGGTTTTTGGTAGAGCTTCAGCGCATCCAGAATAGGAACGGAGTGGAAGGAATAGCCAGCTGGATTGATGATGAGGCCATCCGTGGATTTTCGAGCTTCCTGTATCCAGGTGACCAACTCACCTTCGAAGTTGGATTGGAGGAAGTCCAGCTCCAGACCCAGTTCACCCGCTAGTTTTTGGCAATTATCCTCAATGGCAGCAAGGGTGGTGGTGCCGTAGATTTCAGGCTCCCGCTCTCCCAGAAGATTAAGGTTTGGCCCGTTTAGAATGATCAGCTTCTCGGTCATGATCCCTCCCGTCAGATATGTGTTTTGGTTTTTTGATTAGCTAACCAGTAGCATCTTTGGGAACGGTAGTCGGGCGTAAATGTTGCTTCTGTGCGGTGATCCTGAATTGGGCATTTGGCGCCCCGTATCCGTCATAACCACCACGGCGCTCTACAACCTCAAAAAAAAACCCTTCGCCATAGGTCTGGCTGTAAACCTGAAAATATTCGCCATCGTCATCCTTGTCATAGAGAATGTTATTCTGGCGAAGTTTTGTGCTTAAGTCGTTATCCAGATCAAATCGGGCTTCCAGATCGTCATAATAATTCTGGGAGATCTGCAGAGGCTTGAACCCGCGGGCGCGCATGTCTTCAAGGGTTTTGAATATATCGTTGGTTGAAAAAGCCACATGCTGAACAGCAGAGCCTAATCGTTCTTTGATGAAATGTCCGGCAAGTGTTCGGTGGTTTTCTGCCCCATTAAGTGTTAGGCGGAAAGATTTTTGGGTATTTTCCACCACTTGCGATCTGACCAGTCCTGCTGGATCAACAACATCCACCATCGGTTTTTTCAAAGTATTGAAGATTGAGGTATAGAAGAGCAGCCAGGTTAGAATGTCTTCGTAATTCATGGTCTGTGCTAGATGATCAATGCTAATCAATCCAGCTTCATCCAATTCATCGACCGTTTCAGGTGTCAAAAACTCAATATCCCAGATCTTACCGAGATCGGATGTGTCATCGAGGAAGTAGATAACACTTCCTCCTACACCTCGAATACTTGGGACAGTAAGCTCTCCCGGACCAACAGGTTGGGAAAAGAGTTCTGCGTTTAGAGCCTTTGCCCTCTCTGTTGTGGCTTTCGCATCTTCAACTTTTAGACCGATAGCACAGACGGTTGTTCCGCGGAGAATATAGGAAGAATGGGCAAACCCTTCCTGTTCAGTATTTATAACAACGTTGATATCCCCCTGGCGCCATCGAGTGACGTCTTTGGAAATATGTTTGCCGACCAGTCGAAAGCCAAGGGTTTCAAGAAGTTTCGTGAGTTCCTCTGCCTCTCGTTCATCTGCGGCAAACTCGATAAATTCGATACCTTTGACCAAAATCCGGTCCGGCATGGCGGGGAGATCAATTTCAACATCGGGTTCCTGCCGGGCGACCTGATCCATCAAGTAAATCAGGGAGCGGTGACCGTCAACAGCTATGGACTTGGGAGAACCGCTTCGAAACTGGTCATTAAATATCTCAAGGGAAATTGGCCCCTGATATCCCGTGGCTGCGACAGCTTTCATGAAGTCGGTGACGGCAAGATCGCCTTCACCTGGCATATTCCTGAAATGGCGCGACCAGTAAAGGAGGTCCATATCGATCAAGGGGGCATCCGCAAGCTGGACGATAAAGATTTTGTCACCGGGGATGGAGCGGATACTGTTTGGATCAATTTTACGGGCCAGGGTGTGAAAACTGTCAAGAATAATGCCAACGTTATCATGGTTAGCCCGCCGGACTACTTCCCACGCATCTCGGTGGTCATTGATATGTCGGCCCCAAGCCAGGGCTTCGAAACCGATCCTCAGCTTCCGTTTGGCGGCCCTTTCCCCAAGTTCAAAGAAATCTTCTGCTGCTCTGTCAATTCCACCAAGGGAGTGGGGGGAGATATTGGAACAGATCAGAATGAGGTCTGTACCAAGTTCTTGCATCAGGTCAAACTTACGCTCTGCCCGGTCCATGGTCTTTTGACGTTTATCAGACGGCATGCCTTCAAAGTCACGGAAAGGCTGAAAAAGGGTGATTTCCAGTCCCATATCCCGGATCATATTGCCAACATCGGTTGGAGAACCATCGAAGGCGAGGAAGTCATTTTCAAATATTTCGATCCCATCAAACCCGGCATTAGCGATAGCCGTTAACTTCTCTTGAAAATCCCCAGCAATGGATACGGTCGCAATTGATGTTTTCATCAGAGATACCCAAGCAGCTTTGGCAGACCAGTCACAGTTACTGGCCAGAAGGTGAGGATCAGAAGAACTAAAATTTCAACGAGGAAATAGGGGATGATGGCACGGATTAACTTGGTCATTCCCACATTTGCAATTCCTTCCGCTACGAAAAGACAAAGGCCGAGTGGTGGTGTTATCAACCCGATCATCAGATTGAAAATAACGATGATACCAAAATGAGTTGGATCCACACCCAAGCTGACCGCTATTGGGTGCAGGATGGGAACCAGCACCAGCATGGCAGCAATTCCTTCCAGAAATAGACCCACAAACAGGAAGAGAATGATAACGGCAATCAGGAAGGTGAACTGGCTGGTCACATTGCCAAGCACCCAGTCGGTTAGCGCATTGGGCACCCGGTTGTAGGTGAGGAGCCAGTTAGCTGCAGCAACCGCAGAGATAATCAACACAATCACGGCGCTGTCGCGCATAGCGCGAGAGAAAATCCGGGGCAGGCTGGTAATGTTGATTTCGCGGTAGAGCACTAGACCGACAAACAGAGCATAGGCTACTGCAAAAGAGGCAGCTTCTGTTGGGGTGACCACGCCCAAGAGGATCGATCCTACGACAAACACTGGCATCAAGAGCGGAATAATCCCACCAAGCAGGGCTTCGGAGTTGGAGACTTCTGAGAAAGAACGCGGTCCCTTGTCGTCAGGTGTTCCTTTGTGGGTCGCCATTACATAGACGGACAACATTAAGGCCAGTAGAAGACCTGGAACCACGCCTGCCACAAACAGGGCTGGGACAGAAACTCCGCTCACAATAAGGGCATAGATGATGACCGGAATGGAGGGAGGGATGATGGGACCAATGACTGATGAGGCTGCCGTCAGCGCCGCCGCATCCCAGCGTTTATAGCCATGCTTTTCCATCTCTGGAATAAACACGCGCCCAAGCGCAGATGTATCTGCGACGGCTGATCCGGAAAGACCAGCAAAAATGACTGATGCCCAGATATTTACAAGTGCTAGTCCTGCTTTCAGGCGACCAACAATTACATTGGCGAAATTGATGATGCGGTTTGTGATCCCGCTCTCGTTCATCAATTCTCCTGCGAGAATGAATAGGGGAATGGCAAGTAAGGGGTAGGAGTTCACGCCTTTGAACATTTCTGTTGCAACGATGCGCAGGTGATAGGGCAGATCACCTGTTGCCATGAAGAAAACCAGTGCTGTGATAATTGAAAAGGCAATGGGCATGCCGATGAGCAGCGCTGCAATGAGAATTGCGATGGTCATGACGCTGCCTCTTTTGGATTAAGTCGGCTGGGGATTTTATAACAGGCCGCGATCGCAATAAGTATGCCGCCCAACAGCATCGAAAACTGCCAGAAGGCCATATGACCAAATAGTTCGATCCAGCTCATGCTTAAGTCCTCTGCGGCCCTACGAACGGGCCCGATGAGGCCGGAAGCTTCTACTTTTCCCCGGCGGATCATAAATAGATAACCGGAATAGGCGAGGGCGACACCTGTGATAGCGACAAGGATATCGACGACCACGAAAATTCGGTTCTTCAGTTTTTCTGAAAGCCTGTCGATGACGATGGTGAAGCGGATATGCTGATCATCCAGATAAGCGAACGCTGCGCCGAACATCAGCCCATAGATACCCAGGTAAATGGGCAGCTCTTCTCCCCATTCAAAAGATTTTCCAAGGGTGTAGCGGCGTACCGAATTAATAAAAATTATGGCAAACATGGTAGCGAGGCTAAAACCAGCCCCAAAGGCACAGATCTTTCGAATGGCCTTGAATGACTTTCGATACATCACCCGGTACTCCGCTAAGTTGGCTATGCACTACACAGTGCATAGCCAAGTATACGAGATTACTGTGCAGCCTTTACAGCTTCATCCAGTTTTTCAATCCAGTTCGCCTGGTTTCCAAGTTCACCAGCCAGCCATTTTTTCACGGCAGGTTGGGCGAGTTCCTTGAATTTAGCCAGATCTTCCGCGGTTGGGGAATAAACTTGCATGCCTTCCGCAACAACCTTGGTAACCCCCTCGGCGGTATTGAACTGCTGAATAGCCCGGCCCATGGCACCTGCAACTTTTCCTGCTCGTTTGATGACGGCCTGTTCAGCAGGTGTCAGAGATTGTAGAAATTCCTCGTTAATCAGGAGGAAATCAGCAGCATACACATGACCATCAAGGATCATGTATTTTTGCAGCTTGTGCAGGTTGTTGTTATAGATAGTTCCGACCGGATTTTCTTGACCATCAACCACCCCTGTGGACAGCGCGTTTGGAAGTTCTGACCAAGCAATCGGTGTTGGCTCGGCGCCAAGCCCCTTGACCATTTCCACATAAAGTGGAATGGGCTGTACCCGGAATTTGAGACCAGCCATATCCGCAGGTGTTTTTACCTCACGAACGCCATTGGTAAAGTTCCGGAATCCGGTTTCACCATAACCAATAGTCCGAAGTCCGGTTTCTTCGAGACAATGGGCTGCGAGTTCCTGTCCAAAGGATCCGTCCAGCACCTCCCAAGCAACAGTTGCTGATGGGAAGGTGTAAGGAATATCCAGGACCTGGGCTGCTTTACAGATTTTCGACATGGCACCGGAGACCATCACGACCTGCGTCAACCCTTCCTGCGCCTGTTGAATAATTTCCCCTTCATTTCCAAGTGCGCCAGCTGGAAACAGTTCCACCTTGATGCCAGTTTCCCCTTCAACAATGTTTTTGAAAATGACTGCGGCGGATCCTTTTTTGGATGTCTGCCATTCCGCACCGTCCACATGGGCAAAGCGGATTGTCTCGCCTGCTGCCTGGACGGATTGGCTCATCATGGCTAATCCGACTATCCCTGACAGTAAGCTTAATGTCTTACCTAGTTTCAGCATTTTACTCTCCCTTATGTTTCTCTTTGTCGTCTCAATCCTGAGATAAATCTCTCCCCCTTATCCTGCGAGAAAGACGTTTGGGTACAATGTATTTACATTGCACTCGTTTTGGTGAAAGACTCGAAAGTCTCCCGCATTCGGCCGGCGTCCGGCTCTTTCCCTGTGAATAGCTTAAAGGCACGCACGGCCTGATAGACGGCCATTCCAGATCCGGGCAGTGATTGACAACCAACTGCTTCGGCTGCCTGCAAAAATTCAGTCTGCAGGGGGAAATAGATGATTTCTGAAACCCAATGATGTGGTTGCAAAATATGTTTGGGAATAGGGCAACCCGGTAGTTTTGCCATACCGACGGGTGTAGCGTTGATAATGCCGCTGGATTTTGTTGCGGCACTTTCAAGATCACGCACTATTCGAATGGGGGTCTCCGTTTTTAGTTGGAGTTGTTGTTGAAGGCTACTTGCGGCTGTCTCATTGGTATCTGCAATCAGGAGTTCTTTAACACCAAGATCAATCATTGCGTTAGCAATTGCTGCACCCGCGCCGCCAGCTCCGATTAGTAAGACGCAGTCCAGTGAAACATCTGGTAAGCCTTGTTTCATGCTTTCTGCAAATCCCCAGTAATCGGTGTTGTGGCCGTATCGTTCTCCCTCTTTTAGGATGATTGTATTCACCGCCCCAATGGCATTGGCCGCGTCGGAGCAGCTATGAAGGCATTGTTTCGCCTCCTTTTTGTACGGGTAGGTTACATTCAGGCCAACAAAGCCAGCCTCTTCTGCCTCTTCGAGAATTCGCTCAAATGGGGTTTCGGGATCTGCCATCAAATCTGTGTCAATTAGCTGGTATTTCAGTTTGATCCCCTGTGCCTTCGCTTCGGCTTCATGCATGGAAGGAGTTCGCGACAATTGAATTCCTTTCCCGACAAGGCCGACCAAAACCGGACGACCCGCAGAACCCAGGTCGTCAGGGAATGGGTTGCAGATGTTGGGATGCAGCCCAGATTTCACGATTGAATCCTCCCTGATGCAGATTGTTTGTTTCTGCTTTTTTATAGAAATGTACTATCTGGTTAATTAAGTCAAGATAAATGTTCGAATTGGTTAATTTGGAAAAACATGCTAAGTGAGTTCTACAAACTGGAGAAAGAAATGGCAGAGATAAGACCAGAAGAGATTACGCGAAACGGCTCACGGCAGGGTTGGAAGCAGGATCCGGAAGCTGTGAAAGCAGACATCTTGCGGGTTGCGCTAGCGGAATTTGCAGAAAATGGCCTGTCTGGCACGCGTATGGATGAAATCTCCGCGAAGACCAAAACCTCCAAACGCATGATCTACTATTATTTCGGTAACAAGGAAGATCTCTACCGTCGCGTCCTTGAAGAAGCCTATCGGGAAGTGCGAAAGGGGGAGGAAGAACTTAAGCTCGATCATATGCCCCCGGTGGAGGCGCTTCGGAAACTGGTAGCCTTCACCTTCGATCATCATAGTCGGCATCCGGATTTCATCCGTCTTGTGATGATCGAGAATATCCATCATGGCTCCTATCTGAAGCAGTCAGACATTATTCGCGACCTGAACGTAACGGCGATTAATGAGTTGCAACGACTTTATTCTAGAGGAGTAGAGGCTGGAGAGTTTCGAAAAGGGATCTCTCCTTTAGAACTTCATTGGCAGATCAGCGCTCTCAGCTTTTTCAACGTCTCCAACAGAATGACTTTCTCTATGATTTTTGGAGATCAGCTTTTTTCAAAAGAAAACCAGAACTCATTAAGGGAATCCGTCGTCGAACTAATCGTTCGAAACGTCAAGAGTTAGGCCTCCACTGTAAAAGCAGCAAACAAAGATGGTTGCGAGCCCCCGCAACCAAAACACAAAAACCCGCCATTAAGGCGGGTTTTTGCGTTTTAAAAACTGCTTGCTGAGACAGCCAGCGAATACTGCAACCTGCTGGATTTTCTTTTATTGCTGAGTCAGTTTTGTATTGGCCAACTTTAGAGCTAAATCTTCGGCGGATTGGTAAGCGTTGGCGACTGACTTTTTATGCCGATCATCATTGAATTCTTGATACTCAGCGTTGATCTCATAGAAAGTTTCAACTCCCAAATAGTGGCTCAATGTCTGTATATGAGGCCCAAGATGGTTCATTTTTTCGCGAATACCGCCAATTTCGAACCCAAACTCACCACTGGAGGTGATCAAAACCAGTGTTTTGCCTGACATAATTGGTTCTAGTGGAAAATCCCCCCGGGCCAAATCAAAGGAGAATGTCTTGTTGAGGCGGATCACTTGATCAAACCAGGCCTTTAGGGAAGCAGGCATGCCATAGTTGTACATAGATGATGACATAACAATGATGTCAGCTTGCTCTAGCTCTTGGATCAAGGTGTCCGACAGGGAGAGCAAAGCCTTTTGACTTTCCGTTTTGGATTCATCTGGGGTAAAAACAGCGGCAATCCAGTCCTGACTGATGAAGTCAGGTGGGTTAACTCCTACATCCCTATGGATGATATTAATTTCATTATTAAGTGCGGCCCATTTGCTTATGAATGTAGCTGCAATTGATTTTGATATTGAGTTATAGGCCTCAACAGAATTGTCCGTTCTTCTTGCGCTAGCGTCTATATGAAGTATAGTTTTCATCTCACATCCTTTCAAAGAGCCGATTAGTCATTGAAGGAAAGGTGGCACTAGAAAAGGTTTTTGACGAATGATGAATTCTAAATTATAGATGAGAAATATTCATCTATAGGCAGGGTATGAAATGTACTCAAAGCTCCCATCTCTGAATGTTCTAAGAACGTTTGATGCTGCTGCAAGACTGAAAAGTTTCAAGAAGGCAGCCGACGAGTTGCATGTAACACCAGCTGCAGTCTCTCACCAAATTAAGACATTAGAGGAGGGGCTTGGGACTCGGTTGTTTAAGCGAAGGACCCGAGCCGTTCAGCTTACCAGTGACGGGGAATTACTTTCAGAGACCACATTCGGCATCTTTCGGCAGCTAAATGACGCCGTCAATAACATCATCGGCGCAAAAGAGGTGCTGACTGTTAGCACAACCTCTTCTTTTGCCTCTATGTGGCTGGTGCCCAACCTTGAAAAGTTTTATCGGGCTAATCCCGGTATTGAGGTTTCCATTCACACAGGAGAGCAGAAAATAGATGTGATACGTGACCGTCGTATCGATCTTACAATTAGCTACGGTCAGTTCGACCCTGCCCAGGCCGACGCAGTTAAGCTCATTACTGAAAAATTCGGAATATACGCTAGTCCTGCATACCTTGATAAACTCACGAGCCTAAATGATGCTCAACTTCTGGAGACTGAGTGGGTCAACAAAACACTGCCGCCGATCGCCTGGGAGGCGCTTATCCACCGACATAGAGATGAGGACATTCCACCACCTAACTATACTATAAGGCGATTTGATCAAGAGCATCACGTCATTCAAGCAGCTCTGGCGGGGCAGGGAATAGCTCTGGTCAGTTCACTATTGGTAGAAAACGCGGTGAAAGAACGGTGGCTTGTTCCTGTTTCGAATATGTCCTTACAGGATGAAATTGAAGGTTTCACTTATTACTGCGTTGTGCCCCCCCGAAATCAGCGCAATAAAAATGTGGCGGCCTTTACGGACTGGTTGTCTTCAGAGATCGATAATACCCTCGTCTGATCTTATCGTCGGTGCTGCTAAACGACCTGAACGCAGAAGCTATGGATTTGTGATTTGGCGAGGAAACTGTGGATTTTAGGGAGCACCATCCCTAAAAATACACAAAAAAATGGTGGATTTACTCTAGCGCTTCATTTTAATTTATTATAACGCCTAAAAGATGTGCTTCCCGTTTTTCGTTTGATAATTACATGTCCAAATTTTCTACTTCCCTAAAGTTGGTCCCTTTGCTTATGGCCTTCTCTGTTGTTTTTGCAAACGCAGAAGAGAAATCAGAAGCTGTAAAGAAGGAGAATTCGAAGTTTGATTTCGATCTGGGCCTGTCGGTTAGTGAAGAATTTAGCGACAACATTTATTCGACGGAAAATGATAAGGCCGACGACCTAATTACCAAAATAGTTCCAGAAGCGCGGGTGACCTACAAGGGGGAAGAGGTCAAAATCTCTCTTGAAGGACGTGCTGAAAAAGCTTTTTACCGATCACATACGGACGAAGATTATCTGGATGGATCTGTGGGGGCTGCGGCCGAATGGAAAATTGGAGAGGCGATAACTCTTTTTCTTGGTGGCAGTCACGATTGGGAACATGAAGAACGGAGTTCACCAGATGGGGTCGATGGTTTAGAGCCCACAGAATACCGAGAAGCCGACGCTTATGCTGCGCTTCAATACAAAACCGGCAAGCTGTCCACCAGGCTCGGTATAAATCTCAATAATTATGATTTTGATGATACACCAGTATCTTCGGTATCCACGATTAATAACGATGACCGCGATCGGTTGCAGTCCGAATATGGAATACGTTTGGGTTACGAATATGAAAAAGCTCGGACGGTCTTCATACAGGGGATTTATAATCAACGGGATTATGTATCAGATGTAGATGATGCCGGTTTTGACCGGGAATCCCATGGAGTTGAGATAAATCTCGGCCTTAGCGGTCGCATAGGACCTGTTTGGGGTGAAGTGAGTGCCGGATTTCTCCAACAATATTACGACGACAACGCTTTCGACACGGTAACAGTGCCGGATTTTGGCGCCAATATCACTTGGGCGGCTTCACCAGGTACGCGTGTGACGGCTTTACTCGACAGAACGATCGAAGAAACAACCCTTTCAGGGGCATCAAGTTATCTCAACACAACCGCCGGGGTAAGGGTTAGTCATCGGTTTGCCTCTGATCTGGTTGGGCGGACTTACCTTTATCTGTCGGAAAATGATTATCAGGATAGCGATCTGGCCAATTACGTAACTGAAGCTGGCTTGGGGCTTCGGTATTATGTGACGCCACGACTCTACGTAGATGGGGGATATAGCTTTGAACAGCGGAGTTCCAATGTCGCTGGCGGCGATTATGACTCCCACGGGATCCAATTGCGCGTAGGCGCAGAATTCGACGAGTTTTATAAAGATGGATCCGGGGTCGCCGAAATGTCAAATTCTGGATTTTATATTGGTGCGTTAGTCAGTCACCAAGGTTTGAATACTGCATTAGATGGACCTCGTGGTGCCGGAACAGTGACAAATAGTTTCGGTGATTGGGGGCTGGGTGGTGGTGCCTTGATCGGGTATCGAGCACAGCTTGGTAAACTCGCCCTTGGTCTTGAACTTGATGGGGAGCTTGAAAGCGCCCGGTGGTCTCATAATGCAGATCGTACTTTCGCTGTAGAGAAAGAAAACACGATTGGCTTGTCGGCCATACTGAGTTTTGAAACGCGCAACAATGTTCTTTTATACGGGCGGGGCGGCGTTGTTTCGAGCGAGTTTAAGAGTGAGTATGATAATGGTTTGGATACGGCTTCCAAGACGGATCGGGAAACAGGTCTGAGAATAGGGGGCGGTGCAGAATTTCCGTTAGGAGGCTCTTTTTCAGGCCGGATGGAATATGCAATTACAGGGTATCCAGATTATGAAATGGGCGCCCCTCTTGGAGGAGGGGATGACGATAATTTCAGTAATACTGACGCGTTGGCCAGATTTGCTCTTATCTACCATTTCAACAATCAGGAATCAGAGGAAGAGGTAAAGCCAACTGATTTCACAGGGTTTTACATAGGCGGATTTGCGGCTCACGGCTTGCTGGGAACTGAAAACTCTGGTCCACGCCCCAATGCGGCAGCCCCAACCTTTACGCTCAACGCTTTGAGAGCGGATCAGGGGATCGGCGGAGGTTTGCTGGTTGGTTATGGTCACCGTATTGGAGACTTTTATCTTGGGGCGGAGGTTGATGGTGAACTCTCCGGTGCCAGTTGGAATATCGAACGGGATCCTAATGGCCGAATTTACTCAGTTGAGAAAATAGCCTCATTAGGTGCAGCTCTTCGGGCAGGTTATATCGTTGGAGACTCTGTCCTTCTATACGGCCGGGCAGGGGCGGTGCAGAGCTGGTTTGAGACTGAATATACAGTCGGCGGCGGAACTGTTTATCCTGATGATAGTGTTCTGGGGATCAGATACGGTGGCGGTGTTGAATTCGCCCTGACGGATGCGCTTAGAATGCGCCTGGATTATACGCTGACAGATTATGAAAATTATTTGGTGACTTACGCATCTGGGAGTGACGATTTTGGTCATTTGGAAAGTCAGTTCCGTTTAGGAGTGACCTACCAGTACTAAGCTTACTTTTTTCTGCTCTTAAGTTTTATTGGAATTGTTCTAAATCAACGCTCGTATTCATATTTGCGGATATAATTGGGGACATAAGCTCTTCAATTATATGGGGATGAACAATGTTGAAAATCATCAAAGCAAAAATATCTCTCAAAAAAGTTCTGATGGCTTCTGTTACCGCGGGAAGTCTTCTCTTAGCATCTGTTTCGTTTACGCCTGCTTTCGCAGATGAGCATGGCAGCGGCAGTAAAGGTAGTGGCCACACCACAGATCACAGCGACTCTGATCATGGTTCGAAAGGTCAGCAAAAAGGCAAGAAAACTGAGGTCACAGGCCAAGGTAGTAAGGGTTTGGGTAAACTGTTCCGCGATATTTCCGGTGCAGAATCTGAAGACGAAGACTCAGACCGGCCTGACTGGGCAGGTGAAAAAGGCGGCAAGGCAGGTGCAGGTTCTAAACCTGGGACTGCAGGATCCAAGAAAGGGGACTTGTTCGGAGATCTCTGGATTATTCTTCGTGATGACAATGGCGTCCCAATTCTCACACCAGAAGGATTTGTTCAGCCTTTGGATGAAAATGGAAATCTGATCCCCTTGGATGAGGAAGGTCATCCAATCGATGAGTCCTTAACCGTTGAGGTGGAACTGGGCCGGCTTAATGTTGGCCGGGCACCGAGCAAGGTTCTGGACCGGCGTGCAGAGGAAGTTGTGACTTTGCTCAACTCTGCGACTGCGATTACAGTAGACTCCGCGGGACGGCTTGTCTTGACAGTGGATGGGGAAGATAAAACCATCGACTCACCGCTGGAAAACCTAGCAATTTATGTCGCCCTGATGACAGAGGGAAGCATTCCAGGAGTGTCTGATTTACCAGGTACAGAGTATGATTTTCTGGTAGATGGCGACTTCACAAAAGAAGATGTGGCTGCTGCAACATCTTTCCTTGCTGCTGCAACAGATAAGACCGGTGAATTTACCTCAGACGAAATCGCTTATATTAACGCTTTTCTGAGTATCAATCTGGAGACATCAGGCAGCCAGACATACTCCGTCGTAGATTATAGTGACTTTCAGTATGATCGTTCGTCCACCTACGCCACTGTGACAACAACTGTTCTGGTTGAACAAGCGGATGGGACTTGGGTTCCGACTGAAGTGAATATTTATGACGCAGTCTTTGGCGGTGAAAATGTAACGGTTGAAGGGACATTGGATGCCTTTACCCAAGCTGCTGATGATGCGCGGATGATCATAAATTATATCCATGAGTTTGAAGTGCCTGATGCGAGTGTCGCAAATAACTAGGATTAGCGATACATAAGTGACAATAAGGCCGCCTGTCTTGGGCGGCCTTTTTTTGGTTTGCAGGATGATGTTGAAGATCAACTCAGAGATTGGTTTTTCCTCTAACAGTGTCCGTGTTTTCAGATCAGCAGATCCGATATTTTTGTAAAACAGGGGTTTCTGAAACTTGTTAAGGGGTTGATTAGGGTCAATGAATGTGAGGAGAATGCAATATAGAGTGCCTTTAAAGATGAGGTTGGGAATAGGGAATAATTCTATGTTTAAGAAATTCGACAAGCATTCGAAATTGTTTAATCAGATGTCGGCCGCTGTTGATGTCGAATTGGATAGGCGTGTTACCCACAATCCGGCTGATGCATCTAAAATCAGGTCAGCTGTGTTGAAGTGTATGAAATGCACCCATGCAGATGAATGTGAAGACTGGATTAGTAATCACAGTGAAGGTGCGAAAGCTGCACCAAGTTATTGCCTCAACCGTAACTTTCTGGGTGCGCGCGAAAGTCAGTAGGCGGTCTGACTCAGGCGGGATTAGGTTTCAAAAAGCCAGTAAAGCTAGGCCGTCCATAGGGGTGGCCTTTTGTATTTCTGGCAATACCGTTCCCCGCGTCCAGAAAAAGGTGATATGGATAGATTCCGATAAGTAATTGGCGTCAATGCCTTCAAGCTCACATAGGAAAAGCCATCGCGAGTGGAGAGGCAGAGGGGTTTGTAAAAACGGTGCTCGATGCAAAAACAGGCGAGCTCTTGGGTGCACATATGATCGGGCCTGAAGTAACAGAAATGGTTCAAGGGTTTGGAATTGCGATGACCCTTGAAGCGACAGAAGCTGAATTTCTGGAAACTGTTTTCCCCCATCCCACTTTGTCTGAAGCAATGTCTGAGAGTGTCTTGGACGCAGTCGGACGGGTGCTCCACACATAAGAAAATGGTTTTCAATAGAAGAAAAATTAGAAAGGGGCACAAACTTTTTGTATTGGCTGGATAAAGTGCACTCCCTTTCTTTGTTTAGCCATAACTGTATCTGTGTGAGATAAGAGGGAAAAGGTTTTATTTGTTCAAGAACGCCCAAACACTGATTTCAGGATGTCAGTTGTTCTGGCCACCGGATTGTTTCTAATTGCGGCTTCTTCGACGGCAAGATAATGAAAGAGGCCTTCTAACGCGAGATGCGTTGCATGTTCCGTTAAATCGGATTGAACATCAGGAACAAGTGGGATTTTCTTATATTCTTTTATAAGAGAGTTGTAAGCTGCGATGGCGCCGACTTCTTCAAGGGATTGGTCAATGACGGGACGGACTGTCTCCATCAAATCGGCTGTTGAAACTTTTCGGAAATACTGGGTCGCAGCATCATCGGGTCCGTTGTAAATTTTTTGTGCGTCATCCAGGGTCATTTCACTGATGGCGTTTATAATCAACTCTTTGGCTTTTGGAGCCGCGGCCTCTGCTCCTTTATTCAACTTGGTTTCCACTTCATCGGCCATTGAGGATAAACCAAATTTGCGAAGATAGGTTTGTGCTTTTTGCATTTTTTCAGGCAGTGGAATGTGAATAGCAGGGTCATTTTCATAACCACCAGAAGCTCCTATCTGGTTAACAACGCGCCCTGTTCCAACCTTGAGCGCTTCTTTTAACCCCTTGGTTATCTCTGATATGCTCAACCCATTAGCTTGACTACTCGGCGTGTTTGTAGTCGGTGACGTCGCCTTATTTACGGTATCTTTTAAGCTTTTCAGAAAATCTGCTTTTGCTGGTGCGGTAGTTGCTGCAAAAGCAAAAGTGATGGCAATAATTCTGAAGAGATTAGATTTCATAACAACTTCCTTATGAGAGAGGGAACCAGTTGGCGGGTAATAACGCCTTGCCTTTCTCACATGGGCATAAATCCCATTTGAGTAGACATAAAAGTTGAGCTTAGGAACTATACCAAAAATGAAATTAGAAAACTCGACAAATAAAAAAAAGAATGACAGGGTTTGACGCCGTCTATTTTAAACCCTGTATCTTTAGGTAAAGGGTTTAAGCCAGGCAAAGATTTGAGCGCTAGATTGAGGATTTTTGCCATTGGGAAGCCTTGGCCTTGTAGTTTAATTCTAATCTCAGTCGAGAGAGCAAAATGCATCTTTTTCTTCCACCTGCCAATTTTTAGGAAAGGATGATTTCTGAGGAAATTAGCCGCCAGAGAAATCAGTATTGAAGGCCCTATTTATCTGCAATTTTACTAAAATAAAAACTGTTGCATATAAAACTATTTCTAATGTAAAAGGTGGTTCGTTTTTTGAGGGGGTGCTTTAGCTGTCGTCTTGTTTGACTCGATTTGTGAGCGGTCAAATTGAAGACTAGGTTTTGAATTTAACAGTGAAAGGCCACAAAACTAAATTGTGAAGTTTTGCGGTTAAGGTGCCGAATATGAAAGAAACTGCTGTCTATATCAAATCAGAATCCAGTGTTTTTGCATTTGATGACCTATGTATCGTGAAAGAACGCTGGAACAACGTGATTAATGCGGCTGAAAAGCAAAAGGTTCAGACAATCGTGGTTGATGGTCAAACAATGATAGAGTCAGCACGCATGTTGACCTATGGCCTGATCGGACTAATTGCCGAGGATTTAAGAGCGCACTCTTTATCTCTTCATTTAACAAATATTGAACAAGGATTGGCTCGGCTTATTCGATTTATTGTGGGTCACTATTTTGATGATCTATCCGTCACGATTAATGCCCGGGATAAATCTGATTTTCACCTAATTGAATATAAAACGCCTTTGGCCGCATGAGCCATAGGCGTCTATCTCACGGATAGATGCTTTGGGTTCAATAAATCATATTTAATACAAAATAATTTCCTAATATTTGATTCAATATTAGATTAATTGTATGCTTCAGACCTACAATTTCTGGATATTGAAAATGGGTCTGAATCGTCTGCTCATGCGAGCATTGCACAAGAAGCATTATCATTGGCTCATGATAATGATCCTTTCCGGCGGCATAATTTCTGGCCCAAATACAGCTTTCCCAGGCGAAAAAACTGATCAGGATAGACAGTTACAGGCGAATGAAAACAGAGTTCAGTCTCTACAGCGAGCCCAAAGCCAACTGAGACCAAATTTCGTGTTCCAAGAATCGCGGGATCGTTATGTGGATTACAGGGCTTTATCCGCGCAGGTTCGAGATCTCTCCGAAATGATCAAGCGAATGGAGCAGTCACAGTCAAATACGACCCTCTCAGTTCCCCCAGATGTTCCAATCTCCAATGGTATTTCAGGTCGAGTTGGAGGCAACCAAACCTTTCTCAAAGAGACGTATGGGCCTGATGGCCCTTCTGTGAAATCTGTCCGCCTTCTTGCTGAATATCAACTTCTGAAAAATGGAAACCAGCGCCTGAAAGTGGGCGAGATTTCGGATCAGGGTAAGTTTATTTCGCTGGATATTGTTACAGTCGACAACTCATTGGTTGAACGTTTCGCAATCGATAAACAAACCGGAAACTGGCAGATCGTTAGTAACCCTTAAACGGATTGATCTGACTTTATTCGCATTACAGAGGCAAGGATATGAAAATCAAGCGCAGCCATATTTTAAGTGTATTCTCAGTGTTCATGCTTTCTGCCTTTGCCGTGTTTTTCACACCGGACAGGTATCTGGCTTACGCGGAAGAGGATGTACCAATACTTACTGATAATGTCCCTGATGTTCTCGGACCTAAAAGAGTGGTCTCCGTTGGGAAGTTTGACGCTATCGGGGCGTTCCAACAACAGTATGGTGACTGGGATATCGGCGGTGGGATTTCTGCAATGATGACAACAGCACTGGTTGAGTCGAAACGCTTTATTGTCGTGGAACGTGCTAATATCAATCAGGTTTTGTCAGAACAACAGATGAAAGGACAAGGAGTTACCAATGCCAGTACCGGGCCAGATCTGGGCCAGGTCACGGGTGCAAACTTCCTGATTTACGGATCTGTTACAGAATTTGGAGCCGCTGATAGCGGTGGGGGAATGAGTTTCGGGCTATCAGGGGGGAGCTCGCTGACAAATGCGTTGGGGCTCGGCGTTTCTCGTCAAAGCACCAGTGGTAAGGTCGCGATGGACATACGACTTGTGAATGCTACGACCTCACAAGTTGAGGAAGTTTATACAGTATCCGAGCAGATCGACAATTCTGCGTGGGACTTTAGCGTCGGGTATAAAGACATTAATATTGGGACAAATAGCTTCCTTAAAACGCCTTTAGGTGAGGCGACACGCCGGTGCATAACGAAGGCGGTCCAACAAATCGCTGCGAAAGCTAATCAAGTTGCCTGGACTGGCCAAATCGTTGATTTCGATGCTGGTGAAGCCTTCATAAACGCTGGTGGAAATTCAGGTTTGAAGCAGAATGATAAGTTCACGATTGAGCGGATTACGAAAAAACTAACCGACCCGCAAACGGGTGAGGTTCTTATGCTGCGCAAAAAACAACTTGGTGTTGTGGTCCTGACAGAAGTTTTACCCAAAATATCCATCGGCACTTTCTCACCACTTGATGTTGACACTCCTCAACGGGGTGATCTGGTGGTTTCCATTCAGGAATAACGTTCCGTAAAGGGGACTTCTGTCTTTAAAGGGAAGATGGTTATGGTCCAGCGATTGAAAACTGGCAATCCTTCAAGCGGTTTTCGCATGATGATTGCCAGTGGAGTGTTTGGTCTTTCATTCTTAGCTTTTGGGATGCAAACAGGGCACGCCCAAAACAAGATATTGCTACCCACCACTAAATCCACTCAGAGCTCCACCGTTTACAGGGAGCCGACGCCACAATCGATGGGGGGAGAAAGTCAAAACACGTCAAGGCAAACTATCGTAGAAAATAAAATTGTGACAGAGGAAGGAACCTATTATCCGGAAGCTAATCTGTTTATCCCAGCTCCCAAGATCCGAATTATTGGAGGAACAAGGGACGATAAGCCAAAAGCGAAAACGGAAACTAGTACATCGAAATCAGAGACCTCAACCTCTAAAAAATCTACTGTTTCTAAGCCATCAACAACATCCACCAAAACCGAAGTCAAAACAGAAACTTCTTCGGTGAAATCAACACCCAAAGCGTCTAAAACTTCCACTGCTGAAACCGAAGAAACGGCTTCGAAGAAGTCCGAAGAAGACTATTCAGATCAGAATAAACAATATGAGTATTATGATGAGAAGCAATCGACCTCTCATCATTCTAAAGATTATCAGGATCAGATGGATGCCAAAAGGCAGGAGGAAGCAAGTCACAATCGTATTTCCTCTCAGAATAGAGCGAAAGCACTTTTAGATTCTGATCACCAGATGTCTTCCCACAACATGAACCAGAATGAAGAGGCTGCGGGCTCAATGATGAGTGATCAGCCTCGCCCTCAAATTGATTTTGCGAAAACAGATGCGTTGTCTGCGTCCATTGGTTCTTTCTTGAAGCAGGACACAAGCTCTGCTCCAGGGGGACAAAAACCCGAGGAAGATGAGCCGGTCTGTGCCGCACCAGAGATTGCAGATGAACTTCAGAAACAGCTCGATAAAGAGAAAAAAGAGCTTGAAGACGCCATTGAAGAAGCAGAGGAAAAACTTAAAGAGCGCCGGAAAAAACTGAAGTGGGAGACAGATGCAGATGAGAAAAATCCAAAAAGAAAGAAAATTAAAGAAGCCCAGGATCAAATAGACGAAAAAGAGAAAGATCTTCGTGAGCGAGGAGAGAAAATCCGCGAGCAGGTTGAACAGCAGGAAACGGAAAAGGCTGAAGTCGAGGATAAAATTGATAAAGCCCGTAGAGGTGAGCAGGAGGCGCGACGAGGTCCTCCTGCTGATCCCAACTGCAGAAGTGCTAAATGTCAAGGTTTCAGGGAGGATCAGGCTGATGCGCGTAAAGAAAAGCTGAACCTAGAAAAGAAACATGCCAAAGCTCAGCGTCAGCTGGAAAAAGATATCAGTGACTTCCAGAAGGACATGAACCAGCACAACAAAAATAAGGCGCAATTAGAAGCTGCTCTGGATCGTGGATATGGACTGACGAAAGAACAATGGGAAGGAAGGGTACTAGAGAAAAAAACCGCTGCTTTGGAGGAGATGAGAGACACCACCAGAGAGAGAAAAGAAAAATTATATCGCAAATATGCCGATAAAGAGGGCAATTTCAAGAACCCAGGAGTTCGCAGGGAATATGAACGGTTGGACAAAGAGTATGACGCCATTGTCGACGAGTACAAAAAATTCAACCAGCAATCAAAAGACTTTAACTATAACCTTGAAAAGCAGGGAATTCCGACTGCCGCTGAAAGTCTGGACTATATGCGGAATTCTGAAGCGGCCAAGAAAGAGTTGGCAGCTATTGATAGTTCTTTGGAAAATCTGGAAGCCGCCAAAAACAGAATACAGAACTTCCAAGGTCAACCGGATATGGAGGCTGCTCAAGAGCAGCTCGATGCTCAGAAAACGGCTGATGCGAAATTAGAAGCGATTGAGAAAGAAGCGTCAGAATATTTTAAAAACTATCCAAAGGAACCACCAAATCCCAAAAAGGAGCTTCAAAAAGCAGAATCCAGATTAAGGGGGTTACAGCGTGACAAGGATGCGACCTACCAAGACAAACAAACGGCCCAGCGGGAGGTTGAGCGACTAGAAAGAGAGCAGGCCAAGTATGAAAGCTGGCTTGATGATAAGTGGCGCGACTATAACGAAAAGTACAAAGACAAACTGAAGTCTGCCAGGGATGAAGCTCGTATCGCAGGAATAGGTGCTATTGGTGCCCATGCCCAGGATATGGTTAGCCAATATAATAGAGGTATTCCAGATGTCCTTGGACCAGATGGTAAAGTTGATCCAGTCAAGGTTACGCGGTATGCCGCAAAAATTGATCAACAGCTTCTGGATGTCGCGAAAGTAAATGCAGAAGTAGACGCCCTAAACCAGGTAAAGGGAAATCTTCTGCCTGGCGCGGATGGTCAGAAATCTCTGGCTGAGCAGGCAGGCATGAGTCCAAAGGCCATTAAAACACGTTTGGGCCAAATTGATGAGCGCTTAAAAACAGCAAGAGGGTATCAGGAGCAGTTACAGTCAGGTCTTGAAGGGTTTGGTTTTAAAAGTGAGATAAATCCTGAAGGCCAATGCAGTATTTCATCTGTGAATTCTGCCTTTGGGGCCGCATATGTCAAAGGCGCTCGGCAGGCGATTGAAAGGAAAAAGAATGCAGAGCTGAAAACAGCTTCCGCGTTTGGTACAGCAAGCCCTGCCGCAGGAGCAATCGCGAAAAATGCCAAGAATGTAGAGCAGGCGAAACAGGCCGAACAATATAAGATGTCTGGATCAGGTGGCGGTGGAAGCTGTGTTGGTAAAGGTGCACCTGTTGCGAGTTGTGCTGAAAGTGCGCATGAAGGGCGAAGGGCGGCACCTGCGAAAGAATTTATGCGTGTGGCTGCGGCAAGCTTCGGTGGGATAGGCGGGGCTGTTCTAGCAGAACTTGCTGACGAACGCCCTGAATTAGGTGGCTTATCCTATTTGGATGCATATGTCAGTGGAATAAATATCGATGAGCTGACAACACTTGTCAGTCAAAAGTCAAAGCTTGACCAGCGGATAGAGTCTCGAAACCAACTACTTGAAACTGCTGAGAGAGGAGGAGCTGAAGAAGAGCTCCTGATTAAGCAGCGTCTGGAATATATAGCAAAGAGAGATGCACTCGAGCTCAAGATTAAATCTCTAACCGATAGGGTTGCTGCAACAACTCGTCCTTCCGAAAATCAGCCAGCAGAAGCTTTGAAAGACGAGGATATCAAAGTTTCAACTGACGAGGTGATCAAGCGCTACAAAACAGCTATAGAAGATTTGAATGCTGGGATTTCTTCTGTTGAAGAGATGATGAGCGCAACGGCGGGTTCTAACATAATGGGTCTACTTCCTTCGTTAGAGGTGCAGCGAGAAGCGTTGTTCGCAGCTCGCTATGCACTTGAGGAAAAGCTGGCCGAATTGGAGCCTAAAAAGACAACTGAGACAGGACTGGGAGAAACCGCAGAACGTGCGCCAGAGGCTGGAAGTAACCGCGCAGAACTTATTGCCATCAGAAATGCCTTGGAAGAAAAAATCCTAGGACTTTCACAGACCAGTGAAGAGCTAGAGAAATCTGGAAGTATTCAACTTGCTAATGTTTTGAAAACGCAAGTAATAGCCTTGCAAGGCAGTCGTGACGCGGTAGAGGAACAACTTCGCAAACCTGAAAACAGCTTAAACCCACCCGTAGTGAGCTCAGAAAAGGCGTCTCTGACTTCCGCAGTTTACAAGCCTGAACTGGATACAGTTGTTGCAGAAGACAAGTTGATTGAAATCGTACAGGTGCTAACGAAGAATATTGAGGTGATCAGAACGACGGAAGAAGCGTTCAAAGAAGCTGGCCAGCCAGTTGTCGCAAGTGTTTTCACGAACCAACGCAAAGCCATGGAGGCTGCACGCAACCAAGTCCTCAGAGATATTAAAACTCCACCAGAAGGTCCTGCGAGAACGGAAACTGGTCGCCTGTTCCGTGCTTCAATAAAGCCTGGTGAAACAGTCCAAACGGAAAACGCACCAGATCTTATAGAGTTGCAGCGGACTGCGGCGTTGGTCGATTGGATTAACAAAGGATTGTTGCCCGCATTTGAGAAAAATGACGCAGCTAAGCGGATGCTACCCTCTGTGCTGAATGGGTTGATCAAACGGTTTGGGGCAACAAAAGCTGATGAGATCCTTGATGGAATTGCCGATCAAATGGAGGATGAAGGCATCCGACCGAGCGCGGCGCTGTTTCTAGATGAATTGCTTAGGCAAATCAATGACGAGACGCGTGCTCAAAATTCCTCTGAACAAAACCTTTTAGCTGATCGCGCACGGGCGCAGTATTTGCGGGAGATGCTGGCAAACAAGGATAAATCCTTATCCAAAGAAGAAATCGAAATCCTTCAATCCAGTCTGGATAAGTTGAAGCCAAAACTTGCTAGTCAGATGGAGAAAAGACTGGCGGGACTGGATAACAAACCGCTGGAAATTACAAAAGCGCTTGCAGAGCTGACAGAGATCCTGGCACTACCCTCCACTGAAGACGTCGATCTTCGCCCGACATTGGCGCAAATAAGCCGCCAACTGGAACGTCTCGAGAAAACAGGCCAGATTGTTTCCAAAGGAGAGGGGAAACAAGTAGCAGAGGCATTAAAAGCATCTTTAACTGCGCTTCAAAAATCCTTACCGGAAACACCACGAGCAAGAGCACATCTAACAGAGATTTCGAAATTATTGGTTCGGGTGAATGATGAATTGGCCAAGGCATATGCCAAGGAAGCCGCAGGACTTGGAAATGAAAAAGAAGCTGTTCGTCGTTACGCACTCAGCCGATTGGATCAATCTCGTCATCTCTTAAAGACTGGAGATTTTAAGGCTGCGCTGGACTTAATAAACGGTGTTGTTGGTCCCACTGCTGAAAGTGGGAAACAGGATGTCAGCATCGAACTAGCAAAAGCGATGGCGCTTGTTGATACCTTGAATACATTGGAAAATGTCTATGGCTTGCTTCCAGAGAAACAACGCCAAGAATTGGGTGACCTTAAGAAGCTGCTAGAGAAACGGGATAATGCAATCGCAATTATTCTAGAGAACTCAACGAACCCGAGACTTGTATCGGCGCTACTGCTTGGAAATGCAGAACGTCTGCGACAACAAGGTAAGTTCTCTGAAGCGTTGAGTGTTGTCGAAACCGCATTAGAGAAAAACCCAAGTGATGAAGTTCTCATCGCAACGAAACTTAAACTCAAAATCCTCTCCCTGGGCTCATCAGCAACAAAGGAGCAGGTTGCTGAAGAACTTGCCAGATTGCCTGAGGAGCAACGCTTAACAAGCAGTCTCGTCGCCCTCAACAACCTCACGGTAGATGGAGACGAAAATGCTGCTAAGGCATTGATAGAGGCTCTTAGAGAACTAAAAGGGGTCCCGAAAGAGTTGCAGCAGCGAGTAGAAATCCAGATTGATTATGCTGAGATTTCGATCCTTGCCTCCAAACTTGGAATGGGGGGTGACGACAAACTGCTGGAGCGTCGGCTAGGGGTACTGAAGGCCAAACTCAAAGAGTCAAAAACTCTTGATGAAACTTATAAACAGGCATTGCTCTCAAGCAGCGAAAAATTACTCCAGCAAATTCTTCAGGCTCGAAAATGGGAAGCTGCGTCTAAAAGCAATACTATTCCGTTACCTGATCTTTTAACTGCAGCTAGGGAGGCGATGTCTGCGGGTCGATATGATATTGCCGGCCCAGCAATGTCGCATCTGATGGATCGGCTCCTGAAAGAAGCTGGAAATGATAAAGTTTTGGCGGGCTTTGTCCAAACAGCCCGAATGCTGGATCATGTCCGCATGCGTCTCGCTGCTGGCGGGTTGACTTCCGAACAGTCTAAGGTCTTTGAAAAACTCTTGGAGACCCACGGCGGTGATATTGAGAAGAAACTCAAAACATATATGGCCGAACGGGTCCGCTCTGCGGGAAATTATGCCAAAACCGATGCGGAGAATGGAAAAGCTTTCACAAGGGCAAACGCTTTCCGACTGGAAATGCGGCAACTAGCACAATTACAAACACGATTGGAGCTTCTAACTACGCCGCCTTCTGAACGCCTGAATAAGCTCAATGAATTAAGGAGAGCAGCAGCAAAGCGTGTTTCTGATTATGAGCAATCCATACGCGATGATTTTGAAGGTCGCGGGACCCTATTGAGGGATAAAGCCTATGATAAGGCCATCTTACAAAGAGCTATTGCTGAATTGAACCAGCTTCGTGCTGCCCGGGATGGGGTCGAAGATTACTACTATGAAAATGCTGGTGTGTTCACGATGTCTGATGATCGTGGAGAGCTGCGATATGGAACTTTCCGGCCTAAAAATCATCGGGAGTATGCTCTCACTAACATGCACCGGCAGATTGCTGGGGTATATGCCTATGGAACTTCCGCTACAGAGATCTGGCGTCAACGTAAAGATTATTCGCGGACGGCCGGTCGCGGCTTGCGAGAGAAGTATATAGCCCACAATAAGAACGAGCCTCGGGAAAGGGAGTATGAGGCTGATAGAACCAAATATAAGGATTTTTGGCTGATCGATGCTTTGAACAAAGCTGAGCTCGATTACATGGATCAACGCCGGATGGAGCTCATCAATGAGGATCCCAATCGGTCAATTCCTGAAAAAGCAAAACTCTACGATTATTTCCTGACCGCTGAAGCTAAATATTTGGAAGCGCTGGTCGGGTCATCAAATCCGTTGCTGGAGATGTTCGAGCAGATCGCCCAAACAGGCCGGTTAATGCGGGGCGCGGCTTCAGAACTCAAGGGCCGGGTCATTATCAATGACAAAAACCAGTTGCTGAATGAATATCAATCAGCGTTTCTGGATAAAGACGCTCAACGTCTTTTCAGAGCGCTCGTTCCGCTAAGGGACGCATCTCTTGCGGGTGAATTTAAGGCCTTTGTCGATTATCTGCACAAAGACTGGTACGAGGTTGGTCCCGCCTGGTTTTATAATCGCTCGGTTGGTGAGGATGCCACTCAAACAGCGCTGGAGCAGATAACGGCGGAAACCCAGAAAGTTCAGATCGCGCTTATTCGGGCTGGTAATAATCTACCAGGGCAACTGAGTGAGACGGACCAACGGATCCTTGAACGCCACGGCTTTTTGAAAGATGGCAAATATACGATCCCGGAACAAATAAAGCTGGATCCTACTAAGGTGGCGAGTGAATTTGTAGCGCTGACGGAGACTGGCCGGCTGGCTACATTGGATCGGTTCCTGAATGTGAAGATGGGAGCGGAGTTATTTGCAACCGTAGCGCTTCCCGGTGGACTGGCGGCCAAATTTGGGCGGTCAGTGACGATGGAAATGCTAGCCTTGGGCGGTATTAGATCGCTGACTGGCAAGGCACTTGCTTATGGAACTGGGCTGGCCGCTGAAGCTGGCGCGTTTACTATTTTAAGCCGCGGGGCGAGGACCGCACTGGATCCGTCTATAGCCCTGCAGGAGCAGTTCTGGTCGCGGGATGCATTGGTAAAAGAATATGCCCATAACCTGCTCATTATCGGGGCGCTTAAAGGATTTGGAAAAGTCTCCCAAGAGGTCGCGCGTAGAGCTAAATCTTTTGGGAATACAGCAGCCAAAGTTAATAGCCTTGGGCGGGCGGCTTCCTATACAACATTGATGGCAGAAGCCGGCTTGCTAACGGGTTTGAACGGTCTTTTGGAAAGCAACAAGATTACACAAGACGATTATCTTGGGAATTTGCTGACCATTGTTCTTCTCAAGGGCACAAACAAGGTTCTTGAAGGTGGTGAAAAATCAGGAAGCACACGTTTGCAGGAAGCACGGATTAATAAGATCCTTTCCTACATGGGTAAACCACCAGTTCCAGGAACAACGCCAATCACTCGGGTTAGTCAGATCCGAGAGTCTATTATCCGCGAAGTGGAATACAGGGATTGGTTGCTGAATGTCGATAAACCGACCCGGTTGTTGCTGGAGCAGTTTAATGGCGATTGGGCTGCTGCCCGGAGCGCCTTTCAAAAGGGAGAAATCTCTGAAAGTCAGATGCGGAAACTGGTCCAATTGCGCAGACATATTGTAGATACGCTGGCCGCAGAGATAGTTTCAGAGGTGGGAGGTAAATTTGAGGCTTTTGGGTCAGAAAACCTGACCAGTGATTATGACATCAGTTTTGTAGGTCCCAACCGGGCGCTCGCCGTGTATCTGTTCAACGCCCGTTTCGCGAACCGCTGGGGTGTTGCATCGCGACTGGGAGGGCGAGAGACAGGTGTCGTTTTGGATACCAATGCTTACACCGAGACCATTCAAAGTCTGATTGAGGCTGGCATTGGGGACACAGTTTTTCAAGATGCATTTGCCCATCTGGCAAGACGGAAATATGGATCTGATGCGGAATGGAGTCAGCATCGGAAATGGGTTCTGGAAAATACGCCTCAGAAATCCCGTGAGGATGTCGCGCGTATGTTGGATTTCGTTGAGGCCGCAAATCTGGAATATAAAACCGCTATAGAACTTAAAATGGCGGAGCTGTCGCAAAACAAGGAAAATCCTGTTCGTGAGGCTGACCTTCGAATTACAGCAGAAAACCGACTTTATGAAGATGCTCTCTTGGAAATCAAGAGATTGCAGGACGCGTTTGAAAAAGCGAGTGGAGATAAAAAAGAAGCGCTCCGCCTTGATTTGAGAAATGCCCAATCCAAAGCCCTCTATTTTGCACAGGAAGCCTATCATACTCAGGCGGCGATTGAGCATGTTGTCATGTCCATCCAGGCCGCCAAACGAAAAATCACCGTCGAAAGTCTGACTGCTGATACTCCCCCAAAATTGGAGGTCAACCTAACCAAAGAGCAGGGGCGTCAGTCTTATCTTGAACAGATTGCGAACATGATGAAGGAGCTGTCTCACGGGGGGGACATCGTAAAGTTGGCGACCAAGGGGGCGAAGTATTTCATTCGGGCGCTGGATGCGGCTCAAATCGCGGGAGTTAAACTCGCTGAATATAAGGACCTGATTGAGCAAGTTGTTGCACTCGATGCCAACCGGGCTGATTTGGCCAAGGTTCGGGAGTTATTGGTCGAAAGTAAAATCAAAGCGATTGAGGAAGCCCGCGGATTTGAGCTTACAAAGGCAGAGCGGAAACAGCTGGCCGAAGAAGTTGCTCGGCAATTCCTGGAGGACATTCAAAACCTGTCTAATAAGCTAACGGCTGAACTTTATCAGGGTCAGGCGCTGGAAGTTGTTGATTTGATGGGTATTCGGCAAATCAATGTAAAAACCGAGCAGATGAATACCCGCGATATCATTCAGAATATCGACCGGCCAACGGAAGTTCTAATGGAGCGGTATGAAGGAAACTGGGATGCTGCCCGTAAGGACTATCAAAAGGGTATCTTGCCAGCAACTGAAATGCGCCTGCTGGTCAATTTGCGCCGGCGGATTGTAGACAGTTTGGCCGCCGAAATCATTCGGGAACTGGGCGGAGAAGTTCAGGCTTTTGGATCTGAAAATTTGACCAGTGATTATGATATCAGCTTTGTCGGGCCAAAAGCGCAGCTGGCGGTTATTTTATTTAATGCTCGTTTTGCTGCGGGTTGGGGAATGGCTTCCAAAATAGGCGGGCGGGAAACCGGCGTTGTTTTGGATACAAATGCCTATACAGAAACTGTCCAGAGCCTAGTTAAAGCAGGAAGCGGTGATATCGCCTTTCAGGATGCTTTTGCCCATTTGGCAGGCCGAAAATATATGGCTGACCAAGCCTGGAGCCAGCATAAAAAAATGATCTTGGAAAGTACGCCTGAGGCAAATCGTGCAGATGTCGAAAAAGTTTTGAATTGGGCGGAAAAAGCCAATGATAGCTATAAGTCAGCAATTGAGGCCAAGAAAGCTGAGCTTCGGGCAGATGAAAGTCTTAAGTTGCGGGAAAGTGATCTTCAGATAACAGCTGAAAATAGGCTTTATGAACAGGCGCTGCAGGAAATCTTTGAGCTTCGGGAGCAGTTTGAGAGCGCATCCGGTGAAGCCAAGGAGGGGCTACGTCTTAAACTTCGAAATGCTCAGTCAAAGGCGCTTTACTTTGCACAGGAAGCTTATCATACCCAAGGCGCAATCGAACATGTCGTCATGTCAATTCAGGCCGCAAAACGGAAAATTACTGCGGAAACATTGTTATCTGAAACTCCCCCCAAACTGAAAGTTGAACTGACCAAAGAGCAAGGCCGTCAATCCTATTTTGAGCAAGTCGCCAACATGATGAAGGAGATTTCTCATAGTGGGGATGCTGCCAAACTGGCCTCCAAAGGTGCAAAATATTTTGTCCGTGCACTCGACGCTGCTCAGATCGCAGGTTTGAAGCTGGGCGCCTTAAAAGAGGTGGTCGAACTGACTGTTGCCTTGAACGATAACCGTGCAGATTTGAATAAAGTCGGGGAGCTACTGGCGAAAGAAGCCTTGGAGGCAGCTGCCAGGGAAAAAGGCGGGGAGCTGAGCAAACAGGAAAGATCCGACATTATTGAAAAAGCAGGAAGGGACTATCTGGACGCAATTCAGGAAGCAGCTAACCAGCTGACGGGCGAACTTTATAAAGGGCAAAGCTTAGAGGTTGTCGATGTAGAAGGTGTTCGTAAGTTTGAGATAAACCTACCAGAACCCGCCAATGATAATGTCGCTGAAAAAGTTGTGAGTGAGGGGGCTTCGTCTCCTAAATCAGGGGAAGTTTCTTCTGAGGCTATCCCTAAACCTCGAGTTTTAGCTAATTCAGTGAGAGGTCAGCGAGAAATTGCATTTAGAGATGGGAAAGGGGGAAATCGGCTGATTGAGCTGGGTGAGTATGTGGCTTCTGGTGCCACGAGCCTTGTCTATCGATTAATGGGAAATGAGAATCTAGCGGTGCGGATTACAAAATCCGGTGACTGGGATGCAAGGCGATTGGATGAATATGGTCGAGAAGTTCTTGAAAGTCATGTGGACAATCGGTTTATCAGAATTGTTCGACGTGTCGCGACATACGATATTACGAGTACTTCTAATTCTTTCTTTGAATCCCGTAAGGTTCAAAGTCTTGAGGTCACCGAGTTTATGAAACAAGGAACGGCTGAAGCGATCATTGAAAGGCAGGGAGGTACACTGACTGAAGGGCAGCGCTATGCCTTGGATCAAGCCATTCGGGAGTTGAACCGTAAGGGTTTTGCCTGGCTTGATAACAAATATGACAACTACACCTTTGAAAGAGCGGTTGAAGGAAAAGATCTTTGGCGAGTAGTTGTTTTAGATCCAGGTGGGATTGTCCCAGTCGTTGGTGTAACCGGATACCAAAGATATGTGATTGCCCGTGCCCTACAATCAAAGGTCAATATTTTAACAGCAGATATGCGGGAAGTTTTGGAAAGCTATCCAGATGCAGGCAGAAAATTTGTTGCGGCTGAAATTCGGGGTTTGATTAAGAATGAGCACGCCAACGATGTGCGTGAAGATATCCTGGGTATTCCATTTAAGGAAGTTGCCTATAGTCCGGTTGGTGTCTTTACGATGCCACGGGTACAGGAAATGTTCGCTTTGGATAACGCAGCTGCAAACGACAATTATGAAGCCTTCGTGAAAAAAGAGCTGACTTCAGTCAATTAGATCCTAAATCTCTATAGTCTTTAGATATAATTTCTCCAACTCCATATCTTCGGTTTGCTGTTGGCATCCGTTAATCTTGAAGTCGTTACAGCAAATGATAAGCTATTGGCAAGTGGGCTCAATAACGCCATTTTTCAGCGCTAGCCTCCCACTCGTTATTTTTTGATCCAAATTGAGTTTTCAAATTGTCTCGGTGTTTTTTTCAATTTGTTTGTGTTCTTGGCTTGTTGATCCATGTGATGTTCATGGATTCAAAGCCATTGGCTGCGGCAGAAGCATCTAAAGAGTCGGATGTTGAGCTTGCATGGGATTATCAACTGCTCTTCGAGGGAGAAATTTCTGAAAACTTAAAGGATTTAATGGAGCAGTCCTCGAGACTGGTGCAGCTTCAAGATAAACCGCCTTCAAGTCTGGCTGGGTTAAAAAGGCGGGTCCAAGAAGATGAAGAGAATTTCCAAAAAGCGCTGCGGTCAGAAGGGTATTATGCCAGTATCATAGAGACCCGACTGGACCAGGCAGAAGATCCAACTCGCGTTTATTTCAAGGTAGAAGTCGGTCCTCAATATAAAATCGCAAATTTTCAAATTAAGTATCAAATTTTGCAAAGGTCGCCCCCCGCTCTCGATCTAACTAGGCTTGCGGCACAAAAAGGGTTGCCCGCCCGCTCAGAGACAATAGTTGCTGCTCAAAAACAAGCTATTGCGCAATTAGCAGAATTGGGTTTTCCCAATGCTAAAATTTTGAAGCAGGAAGCTGTTGTTGATTTTAAACGAAGTGAAATGGATGCGGTCCTGATCATTGAGCCGGGACCTTATATTCAACTGGGAAAACTGCAGTTGGAGGGATTGTCAGAAGTAAATGTTGAGCATATGCGTCGTTTATCTGGGTGGGTAGAGAATGTAACTTACCAAAAATCAACTCTGGAGCAGCTACGACGCGTATATCTGGATACCGGTTTATTCGAAGCAGTCCGCTATCAGATCCCCCCAAATATTACTCAAGATGCATCTGTTCCGGTTACATTCATTTTTAAAGAGCGGAAGCATCGCTCCATTGGGGTTGGAGTTGAATATTCCTCAAGTGAAGGTGCTGGTACAAACTTCTATTGGGAGCATCGAAATTTCTACGGACAGGGAGAGAAATTAAGGGCTGATCTTCAGGTCTCAGAAGTCACACAGGAATTGTCAGCACGGTTTTTGAAGCCAAATGTATATATGCGCCACCAGAGCCTTAAGGCTGAGGCTCATGTGAAACACGAAAACACAGATGCCTATACAGAGGACTCTGCCCGTGTTTATCTTGGTCTTGACCGGCGTTGGGGAAAATATTGGACTTTAGGCGGTGGATTGTTTTGGGAGTATTCCAGTGTAGAGGAAAACAATGATATCGATGATTTTGTTTATCTAGGTACACCTCTCACTGCAGCGTTTGATAATACGGACAATATCTTAGATCCATCCAAGGGCTATCGTTTTGGCGTAACAGTGACACCGCATCTAGGGTTAAATGCGGTTTCTTCAAACTTTCTAACAACCGAGCTGCATGGATCAACCTATTATTCGGTCCTGGACGAGAAGCGGTTAATTTTGGCGATGCGTGGAAAGATTGGAAGTTTGCTCGGTGATAGTACTGCTGATATTCCCGCGGTTAAGCGCTTCTATTCAGGAGGTGGTGGATCAGTGAGGGGATACGAGTTCCAGCTGGTTGGGCCTTTGGATGTGAACAATGATCCCAGCGGTGGTCGGTCCATTGTAGAGGTTGGGCTTGAGGCAAGGATCAAAATCACAGATACGATCGGGATAGTTCCCTTTATTGAAGGGGGGAATGTCTATGAAGACATGAACCCGGATTTGTCAGAAGACTTTCAATGGGCTGCCGGATTGGGTGGGCGTTATTATACCCCATTTGGGCCGCTTCGTTTTGATGTAGCGATTCCACTTAATCCAAGAACTGGTATTGATGACGATTTCCAGTTCTACATCAGTATTGGCCAGGCGTTCTAGAATGAGCAGGCGCGCCAAAAAACTTCTCGCCCTTATAAGTGTTTCGCCAGTTCTCCTTACAGGTTTGATTGTGTTTGGGGGCTACATTTTCTTGCAAACAGATACAGGGCGATCTTTCCTGGCTGAGCAGTTGGAAGTTGCTGTCAGTGAGCCAAATGGCCTTGGTTTGAAGATTGCTGGCCTGCAAGGAGATGTCTTTGACAGTTTTCAGATCGATGAGATTAGACTGAGTGATCCTACAGGCGACTGGCTCAATATTCGAAAGCTGAACATAACTTGGTCTCCCTTAAAATTGCTGACCGGTTTAGCTCAAATTGAAGACATAAGTGCCATCTCAGTCACTGCTTTTCGTCAACCTCAGTTGCCATCCACCCAAAGCGAGGAAAGTGAAGCAGGAAAGCTTTCACTTCCGTTCAAGGTATCGCTAAGCAGGTTTTATATCGATCAACTTGATGTCAAAGAGGATGTTCTGGGTCAGGATGGTTTGCTCCGTGTGAACCTCAGTCTGAATTCCAAAACAGAAACCAGTATTTACAGCGAGCTGGAAATTACACCATTGGACGGGCAAGGCGGCTTTATTGTTGGCGAAGTTGTCTATTCACTTGAAACGAACCGTTTGGCAGTAGCTGCAGATCTGGATGGCCCTGAGGACGGGTTGATCAGTAGAGCACTTGCATTACCGGGCAACCCAGCTCTTCAGGCGTCTATAATAGGTGACGGACCTTTGAATGATTGGCAAGGCCAGGTAACAGCTAATATTGATCAACTCTTGAGTGGTGATCTCTTGATTTTCAGTCAGGGTTACGAGGATCTGCTGTTTCAAGTCTCTGGAGGTGTCAGTTTTTCTAGTGCTTTCGTCACTGAAATTCCCTTGTTGGACAGTGAACGCATAGCTGTAACTGCTGATTTGCAGTTTTCCCCAGAAAGGAACGTTTTTTCTATTCAGCAAGCCATCGTTGAAAATAATCTGGCCCGAGTGGCAACACACGGAACTGTCGGTTTGGATAATCTGGATTTAGCTGTAACCCTGGAGGCTACGCTGAAGAAAACTGAGGCGCTGGATACGTTCCTCGAGCCTGCAAGATTGGGCGGGCTGTCAGCAAAGGTCAACTTGGATGGAGATCTAACCGACACTCGGCTTCAGGCAGTCATCGTCGCAAAGGATGGCGAAATTCGGGGACAAGAAGCAGGGTCTACCATTACAACCCCTTTGGTTACGGTGAACTCTGTTTCTCGTATGTCTTTGGCAGAATTAAACGAACTCCCAATTAAAGGTGGCGTTGAAATTTCTGGGTTACAAGGGTTACCAGAACTCGCCATGAAAGTTATCGGCTCAAGCCCATCCATTAATTTTGATGCAGTTTATGATCTTCAGAAAAATGTGGCTGCTTTGAGGGATTTGGTTCTGGTATCGGATCACCTTCAAGGTCAAATTCAGGGGAAGATTGAACTTGAGAAAGGACCTGCGCAGGCGAGAATTAATCTCGATTTAGATGATTTGCAGACAATTTTACCGGCGATAAAAGGCAGGGCAAAAATTACCTCAGAGCTTAGCTCTGATGATTATCGAAAATCTGCGAATGGGACGCTTACAACTAGTTTTAAAGAACTGGACTTTGGAGAGGCAAAGCTTCAAAAGCTCTTGGGAGCTGATATCGCATTGAAGTCTGACTTCTCTGTTAATGACGAAATTTTGTTAGTCGATGCCCAATTACCGCTTCAAATCGCGCAGATTAAGACCCATGCGGAACTTCCGATTGATTTTGAGACCATCTCGGCAAATTTAGAGGCGAGCGTCCCTAATCTTGAGCGTTTCTCCGATATTGCAAGCGTCTCCTTAAAAGGCAGATCCATTGTGAAAGTGGATGTATTGGGCGCGCTCTCAGATCCTGAACTGTATGGGCAAATTGAGATGCAGTCACTTGAATTGAATGACATCTCAGTGGGAGAAGCGACTGCCAGGATAAGCGCGGTGAATTTAGCATCAAATCCAACTGGCAATGTGAAGGTAGCATTACCATCTCATCCCATTAAATTGAAACTTGGCGCCGATTATCAGTTAGTTGATGGGTCATTTTTCAATATTGCAGGGCTTGAGGTTACTCAACCCGGCAATTCAGTAACCGGTGATTTGCAAATACCTTTGGATGGAAATCCGATTGTTGGAGACCTGGTTGGTATCATTACTAAATTCGACAGTCTTTCATTGGTCTCGGATATTCCGCTGTCTGGCCAGATAAATCTAAAATCAGAGCTGAGAGACAAAGATGGAGAGCAGACCTTAACGCTGGATCTAAAGGGGTCTGATTTTTCAGTAGGTGACGATTTACCGACTATGCAATCCGTAAACTTGGGTGCAGAGTTTGATCGCCTTTTCTCAACGCCCGCCTTTGATGTTCGTCTCACCGCAGATAACATTTCAAAATCTGGATTTGCAGTTAGCAGAGCAGAAGTCAGCTCGATTGGGAAACTTGACCATGCGACATTCGAAGTGACTGTTGAAAGTGGAATGGACATACCATTTGAAGCTAAGGGTAAAGGTCAATTCTCCGTTGCGCCGGATAATATGACTTTCAGTTTGGGTGAGTTTCTAGGGTTAGTCGTGGATAAAAAGGTTCAACTTCTCACTCCTTTAAACGCTTCGAAAAGAGATGCGGATATTCGTGTCGATCCATTTGAAATGACGCTTGGGACCGGTCGAATTAAGGGTGAAGCTGATATTTCGGAAGATGCAGTGACAGCATCGCTAGCAGTGACAACTGTGCCTTTAGATATTCAGAATGTTTTTAATCCAGATTTTCCGATGATCGGGGAGTTGAACGCCCAAGCTGAATTGTTTGTAACAGCTAGCGAAGCTAGCGGTAAATTACAGTCAGATATTGTTGGCCTTCAGTTTATAGGACCTGATTTTGAAGACATTCCGCCACTCAAGAGTAACCTAAACGCAAGCCTGATGGCAGGCAAAGTTGAGTTTAATGGGAAGGTTACTGGCCTCACTGCAACTGAAATAACAGCATCTGGGCAACTGCCTGTTGGTGTTGAACTCGCTCCCTTGAATGTTCAGATTGCAAATGATGAAAACATCAAAATGGCACTGAATATCAACAGTGATTTGGATAAATTATGGCCTTTACTTGGACTTGACCGGCATTTGCTGAGGGGGCAATTGCGAGCGAATGGAGATGTTTCCGGAACCCTTGATGCACCTAAAATTGTAGGTGCACTTCAGCTCACTAATGGGCGTTATGAGGAAATTGAATTTGGGACAATTATTGAGAATTTGAACCTGAAGGCGAGCGTTCAAGAGAATGATCAGCTTGCCTTCACAGTGAATGGTGAAGACGGAGCCCAAGGAACCCTTGATGTAACCGGTTTGATAAGTCTTGTGGATCTGAAAAATCCTGAAATAAAACTCACAACCACACTTCGCGAGATGGCGGTGCTGCGCCGAGATAATCTTGCTGTAACCACTGATGCAGACTTAACTGTTGAAGGCGGAACGGAGGAGCTTCTTGTTTCGGGAGATATATCAACGAAAAGAGTGGAAGTTGATATTGGCGGCGCTATTGCACCAAGTGTGATAGATCTTCCTGTCAAAGAGGTAAATTTTCCTAAGGGAAGATCCACATCCAATAATGAAGAAACAACAGAAACTGCTCAGAATATCGCTTTGTCAATCGGTGTAGAGTTACCGGGAAGTGTTTTTATCAGAGGCCGCGGACTAGATAGTGAATGGGAAGGCAATTTTAAAATAGAGGGGCAGGCTGATGCACCGATCATCACAGGTGAGCTTCGCCCGGTAAGAGGGCAGTTTGTGTTTTCTGGAAAACAATTTGAGCTTCAAAAAGGAGCAGTTTCTCTTCGAGGGAAAACGGATGTGGATCCAGAACTATCACTTTCAGCAAAGTATGAAAGCAAAAACGTTACGGCGATTGTTTCTATAGAAGGTACAGCGTCTAACCCTAAAATTAGTTTCTCATCTCCAGATGGGTTGCCAGAGGATGAAGTATTGGCCAGGGTCCTATTTGGAAAATCGGCAGCAAAGCTCTCGGCTTTTGAGGCTGTTCAGTTGGCGCAGGCCGTCGCTGAAGTTTCTGGATCTTTCAGTGGAGTAGGGGGCGTTATGAGTTTTGCACGAGATACCCTTGGAGTGGATGTGCTGAGTGCCGGCGTAAATGAAGAAACTGGCAATGCTGAAATATCGGCTGGAAAGTATGTAACAGAAAACATTTATGTGGGGGTAGCTCAAGGCGCGACTGCCGGAAGTACGGCAGCTAAAGTCGAGATTGAGCTGACCCCCAACATAACGGTTGAAAGCGAAACGGACCAGACGAACAACAGTAGTGTTGGTGTCTTCTGGAATTGGGACTATTGAGGTGTAATGGTCAATAAAACCTTACAAATATCAAGCTACGTATCGTCGCCAGGTTTTTAACTCACTGATGTTCTTGGCCCCAGCAGCTCCCTGTGCCTCACAGATAAAACCTTTAACTTCGCTGTTATCGCTTAATGATATGGTTCCAAGTCCAAGGGGGGCAGGAATGCTCTCCAGGAAACTTCCGATCTCGGTTTTCGGAACGGCCCAGACTTCAAGCTCAATCTCACTGCCTTGTCCTGCTTCTGTTTTTACCAGTCCAGGCCGATGAGGAGGGCCGCCTGCAAGTGCGAAAAATTCATAATCACTTGCGGTTTTGGCAGTGCGAACAAAACGTCCTCCTCTGGCTATCAGGTCTTTGTTGAGTGGAAGACCAGACATATGCGCGCCACAAACGGCTATCTCAATCTCTGCGTTTGAAACTGGATTAGGATTTGTGGTAGGGGCGGGCACTTTCCAGTCAGTTGCACCCATCATAGGTTGGGTCCGTTTCTGTATCTCGATACCAATTGCCGCTATTTCTGCATCTTTTCCAGCACCTGCTAGCAGAGTTAGGCTGCCTGGACGACCATCGGTTCTGAAGCTAGTTGGCACAGCGAGTGCACACATATCCATCAGATTGACAAAGTTGGTGTAGGTTCCGAAATTTGAATTTGGCGTAACCGGATCAACATTTAGATCTTCAACGGAGTAAAAAGTTGGAATGGTCGGAACACACATCATGTCAATATCTTCCAACAAGGGCTCGGCCAGCCGTTTAAGATCTTCAAGCTTGTAAATGCCTCGAAATACATCTGCAGATGAAAAATTCTCTGCGGCTGAAATAATCTTTCGAGTAACTGGAAAAATAGCCTCCGGGTCAGTTTTCAGCATCTCTTCGATCGTTGTGTATCGTTCAGCAACCCAAGCGCCCTCGTAAAGCATATGGGCGACATTGTAGAACGGGGTGAAGTCGATTTCGATGATTTCAGCGCCCAAAGATTTTAGTGTTTCAAGCCCTTCGCGATAGGAAGCTTCCTGGACTTTATCGCCAAAAAACTCAATTGTCGCTGCGTCAGGAATACCGACCCGGAACTTTGGCGGTAGGCTTGAAAGTGATTTGGCGGCTACTTGTTTGGAATAACTATCAGCAGTATCGAAAACGCATCCTACTTGGAAAACTTTGTACGCATCTTCAACCGTCAAGGCGAAGACGGAAACTGTGTCTAAAGTCCGACAAGCTGGCACAACACCAGAAGCGGAGAAGGCCCCCAATGTGGGTTTTAATCCAACGATGTTATTGAGCGCTGCGGGCACGCGGCCGGAGCCCGCTGTATCCGTACCGAGAGAAAAGCAGGCAAAACCATGGGCAACGGACACAGCGGAACCCGAGGAAGAGCCGCCAGGTACAATTTCAGGATCCACAGCATTTTTTGGCGGCTGATAGGGTGAGCGAACACCAACCAGGCCCGTGGCAAACTGATCGAGATTGGTTTTCCCGATGAGTAATGCACCAGCTTCAATAAGGCATCTAACGATAAAAGCATCTTCTTCGGCTTCATATAGATACGCAGGACAAGCTGCTGTTGTTGGTTTGCCCTTAGCGTCGATATTATCCTTAATGACGAAGGGGATGCCCCATAAAGGCTTGCTTTGATCGAAATCTCCTAAAGCCTTAGCTGCTTCGAGTACTTCTTCTTTTTCCAAAAGATAAATAAAGATGCCAGGATCATCGACTGCTTCAATTCGTTGATAGACCAAATCCACAATCTCAGTCGCTTTCATGCCATCTTGATAAGCACCATGAATTGCGGGAATAGTAAAAGGGAGGTTTTGCATCGACGTTCCTTTGGTAATTACGCGGCAGTCTGGCCAGACGGTGGTTTTGGCGCAGTCGACAAAAGCGTGCGGGTATATTCGGAAGAAGGATTACTCATGACTAATTCTGTGGGGCCTTGCTCAACGATTTCACCATCGCGCATTACAATGACATGGTCGCTGAGTAACCGGACAACCTGAAGGTCATGACTGACAAACAGAAAACTCATTCCGAGTTTAGCCCTCAAGTCTGCGAGAAGATTAAGGACGACGGCTTGAATTGAGACGTCCAAGGCGGCTGTTGGTTCATCCAGGATCAGAAATTTTGGATTAACGGATATTGCTCTGGCAATACCAACACGGGCTTTCTGACCACCAGACAGTTGATGTGGAAACCGGTCTAATAGATGAACAGGCAATCCAACCAGCAAAGCGAGTTCCTCAACTTTGGCATTCAGCGAAGACCCTTTCATTTTCATCAGGCGTCTGAGAGGGTCAGCAATTGATTGGCGGGCCGTGTAGCGCGGGTTCAGGCTGTCTGTAGCATCCTGAAAAACCATCTGGATATCGGTTCGGCGGGGATCTTTGGCAAAATCTTTTGCAGAAACATCTGTAAGATCAGTTCCCATAAATAAGATTTCACCTGACGTGCTATCCAAAAGCCTGACCAGCATGGAAGATGTCGTTGATTTGCCGCATCCCGACTCGCCGACAAGGCCAACGGTCTGTCCTTCAAAGATTGTGAAGGAAATCCCTTTTACCGCGTCAACCGGGCCTGACTTACTTTGAAAGGTTTTGCGAAGATTTTTGACTTCCAGCAAAGGTGTTTCACTAATTTTTCTGGGAGGCAGTGGATCCGCATCTCCGTCTGGCATTAGATCCCGAATAGAGGTGCCTTTAGATGGGGTGGCTTTTACGAGTTTCTGGGTATAGGGATGAGTCGGGTTTGTGAAGATTTTCTGGGGTGTGCCCTGTTCGACGATTTCCCCATTCTTCATGACGGAAATATCATCACAATATTCCGTCGCCAGACCAAGATCATGGGTGATCAAAATGGCACTCATCTGCCTCTCCCGGATCAACTCTAATACGAGATCCATAACGGCTTTCTGAGTGGTGATATCTAGGCCTGTTGTCGGCTCGTCTGCGATTAGAAGTCTGGGGTTACAGGCGAGGGCGATAGCGATGACAACGCGCTGGCACATGCCTCCCGATAACTCAAAAGGATAAGCGTCATAGCGTTCTTCAGCATTTCGAATTTTAACGGCTTTTAAGGCCTCAATTGCTTTTTGCTTGGCTGTGTATCGTGTGGCCTGAGCATGTTGGCGGAGAACGTCCTCAATTTGATGGCCGATTTTTCGAATTGGATTAAGGGCGGCCCTCGGGTTTTGGAAAATCATTGAAATTTCCCGGCCCCTGATTTCCCCCATCTCTTGCTCGGTCGCGCGCCGAAGATCGATGCCGCTATAAGTAATTTCACCATTCTTGATGGTGCCGCCTGTATCCAGAATTCGCATGAGTGCGTATGAGGTTACCGATTTACCGGAACCAGACTCGCCTACAATCCCAAGGATTTTACCTTTCGCAACTTCTAGATTGACACCTCGTACAGCGTCGACTGCACCGCGCCGGGTATTGAAGGATACGTTCAGATCTTTGATTTGAAGCATCGTTACGTCCTTTGCCGTGGGTCAACAATATCGCGAAGCCCATCCCCGAGAAGATTAAAGGTGAAGACGGCCAGCATTAACCAAAGACCAGGAAAAACTGCGAGCCACCATTCTCCGGAGACAATGAAATTTGCACCTTCGGCCACCATAATTCCCCATTCTGGGGTTGGAGGACGCACTCCCAATCCAATAAAGCTGAGCCCTGCAGCATTTAGAATTGCCCAGCCGAGATTGAGTGAAATCTGGACCATCATTGGGGGCAGGGTGTTGGGGTAGATATGAAAAGCAAGCACACGTAGATCTGAATTGCCGGATAACTTAGCGGCTTGAACAAATCCAGCGTTGCGTCTGATGTTGACCTCAGCCCGAACAAGGCGAGCGTAAAAAGGAATGTTGATAATCGCTGTGGCGTAAACAATGTTTTCTACCGTGTTGCCAAGTGCCGCAACAATTCCCATCGCTAGTACGAAGATTGGGAAGGCCATGATGGTGTCTAGCGTTCGGCTTAACAGGATATCAAGTTTTCCGCCCCAGTATCCGGCAGCACATCCAAGGATTGATCCGAATATGAAGGATAAGGTTACGGCGGAAACAGCAATAAACAAGTCTAGTCGCGTTGCCGTAATGACGCGGCTAAAGACGTCCCGGCCAAGTGGGTCAGTTCCAAACCAATGATCCAGACTTGGCGGTTCTAGAACACGGTCTGAATTTGATGCCAACGGATCATAGGGGGCGATATGTTCTCCAAGGATTGCTGATAAAACAAAAAATGCCAGCATCATGAAGGCAATCAATGTGACTGGATTTTCCTTCAAAACATACAGAGTGTGAGAGAGGGCACCAGATTTTTGGGCTTCAGTTGAGCTTGTATTTTCTGTGGTCACTGTCATTTTGATTCAAATCCGATACGCGGATCGATCAAACTGTATGTCAAATCAATCACTAAGTTGAGTGTGACGAAAAGCAGTGCCATTGATAGAACGAAACCTTGTACAGCGGCGTAATCGGAGACCACTAGGGCCTCTACCGCGTATGAGCCAATTCCGGGCCAGGCGAAAACTTTTTCAACGAGGACGTTTGCCCCTAAAGAGAAGGAGAAAACCATGCCGAGAGTTGTGACAATCGGCAAAAGCGCGTTTCGAAAGGCATATCCGTAGGTTACGCGTGTGTTGTTCAATCCGGCGGCTTTTGCTGTTCGAATGAAGTCTGAGGACAATGCGCTTAACATGGCTGCGCGGGTCATTCTGGCGATGGGAGCCAGGGTGAACAGAGCTAGTGTTACGGCAGGCAGAATGATTTGTTTAAAGGCCGCGAACCAGGTTTCCCAATCCCCTGCTATAGCTGCATCAATGAGGTAGAAACCGGTGATGCTGTCAGGTTCAATATAGGCAAAATCCAACCTGCCGAGTGGGGACGGTGCGATTTCCAGCAGATAATAGAAAATATAAACCAATACAATTCCGGTAAAAAATGTTGGCAGGGACACACCAGCTGTCACAAGAACCCGGCAAAGTTGGTCAACGAATGATCCAGGTTTTTTGGCGGCTAGTACCCCCAGTGGGATCGCAATCGCGCAAGAGAGTATCAAGGCAGTCAAAGTTAATTCAAGAGACGCAGGTAGCCTGTTGGCAAGGTCAGTAATCACAGGCTGTCCACTGGAAACCGACTGGCCGAAATCTCCCTGCACCAAATCCAGAACATATCGAAGGAACTGTTGGGGCAGGGGTTTATCTAAGCCCATGGCTTCTCTGACTTCAGCAATGGAAGCCTCGTCTGCGGCGGCACCGGCAAAATAGACGGCAGGGTCTCCCGGGAGAGCCCGGGTTAGAATGAAACTGATCACCACAACACCGATTACAACCGGGATCGCTTGAACCAATCTCATCACTATCGCGCGCAAACGAGGCGACATGGCTTTAAACTCCCTTCAGTGGACGGATATCCAGCTGACGGTGGAACCAGAACTCATAATCCGTCGCTCCATTTGCTGCGACATTTAGGGCTGGCTGCCAAAGTGGGATACGAGGGAGATCTTCGAACGCAATTTCAAACATCCGCATGATGTTTGGCGCATATTTCGGATCATCCATGGGCATATGCAATGTATCATCAACCAATTTTTCAATTTCAGGGTTTAAGTAATTGGAAGAATTAAACAAATGTCCCTTTTTGTACGCCCAGAAGAAATAGTAATCTGGTGTGTTGAGCCAACCACCAAAGTTTTCCAGATGCAGCGGAAGTTTCTTTTCAACCAGTGCAGCTGTTCTCCAGTTTGCTCCAGGGATCTTCTCAATCTCTGTTGAAATTCCGATTTTAGCGAGATTTTCCTGAATAAGCAGAGCTGTGGGTTCCATCCAATCTGCAAGTCCAAGACTTATCGAAAATGGTACAGAGAAACCGCTGGCAAACCCGGATTTGGCCATCAGTTCCTTCGCCTTATCTAAATCGGTGTAATATGGTGATTTGCGCGGCCATTCGATGGAGTCAATTGTCTCTGGTCCACCCCAAAGCTTGGCGCCACGTCCGTAGGCAGCTGTTTGGAAAATTTCTTCATAAGGAATGGAGTAGGCAACTGCTTTGCGGACATTTGGATCCTGGAAGGGTTCAAATGTGTAGTTAAGTCCGACGCAATGCATGCAATTTTCAATTGGCGTAGAATAGACGTCAACTTTATCAGCCAGTTCTTTTGCATCTTTGTTTGGAATGTTAAAAGACAGTTGAACATTGCCTTTTTCAATAAGTGCCCGGCGGGTCGCGGGGCTTGGGACTTCCCGAACGATCACGCGTTTGGCGGCAGGCAAGGGGCCACCAACCCAATCATCATTCCGTTCATAAACCAGTTGCTCACCTGGCATCCATTTAGCCACTTTAAAAGCACCAGAGCCGGCTGGGGTTTTATGCAGGTAATCGGTTGCCCATGGATCTTTTTCTGTGGCATTTGCCTTGGCCACTTTTGAATTTATGATAAACGGTACAGGAACTGCTAGATCAGGGATGGTGAGTTTTGAGGGCCTTTCAAGCTTGATAACGAAAGTTTCATCATCCACTGCTTCAAACTGCTCAGGTTTGACCAAACCGCCAGCTTTCATTTGAACGCTTGGGAAACCGCCAACAGAAACGGCTCGGTCAAAGGACCATTTTACGTCTTCTGCTGTCACTTTGCTGCCGTCCCAAAATTTGGCATCTTTTTTTAGCTTGAAGGTTAGTGTCAGGCCGTCTTCAGAAACTGTCCAACTTTCAGCTAACTCTGGTTCAATCTTAGAATAGTCATAGGAAAGTCCTCCGCCTGGAGCCTCTTTGGTTCCGAAGGAGACCAACCTGTCGTAACAGTTGACCGCAACTTGATAACTGGCTCGGTTAGTTCCTTTTCGGTGAAGGTCGAGACTGTTAATCGTCTGCCCCGTTACCGCTACAATTACGTCTTTGCCAGCTGCCTGAGCTGGTAGAGATTTGAGAAATGGTAACGTGGAAGCACCCAGTACCCCACCAGACATTTTTAGGAAGTTTCGTCTCGAAGTCGCTAGAGTCATTTGATTTCCTTTCAGCGCACAGAAAACAGGAATGGGGAATTTGCGGCACTGCACAAAAGCGTGCCTCTATACCTGTTGCAAATCAAATGCTATAAATTCACAAAAGCGGTGCATTTTATGCATCAGTCCAAAAAGGTGTATGAAAATGAAGCACTTGCAAACATTCTTTCTGATTGAAGCGGTCAACAGGGCTGGGTCTATTCGAAAAGCTGCTGAGGATATGAACATTACAGCTTCAGCACTGAACAGAAGGATTCAGAGATTTGAAGCCGAGTTTGGCTCCCAAATCTTTGAGCGTTTGCCACGAGGGGTCCGCTTAAACCCTGCGGGTGAGTTAGTCATTCAACATATTCGAAGTCAGGTCTCGGAATTGGAGCGCGTCCAAAACCAAGTCGCTGATCTTTCTGGTGAGAGGAGGGGGCATATTTCCATAGCGTGTTCGCAGGCCATGCTTCCCTATTTCTTGCCTGCTGAAATCGCCAGATATCGGGAGGAGCATCCGGGTGTCAGTTTTTCTGTAAATGTAAGGGACCGAGCACAGGCAGAGCAGGATCTGAGCACATTTGCCAGTGATTTGGCGTTAGTGTTCGAACCGGTTCATCTGGTCGACTTTGAGATTTTATGTTCAATACCGCAACCGGTGACAGTTTTGATGGCACCAGATCATCCACTTGCAGAAAAGAAGGAGCTCCGTCTCAGGGATTGCCTGGACTATGCGCATATTTTACCGTCTCATCATATCGGCGTCCGCCACTTGATTGAAACATCTGCTCATAGACTTTCTCGAACGACAGCACCCATCGTGGAAACCGATTCCTTTGAATTTATTCGCCACTATGTTTTGCAGGAAAAATGTATTGGATTTCAAATTCCAATTGGCTTGCAGGTCAATCCATCCCGTCCGATGGTTTTAAAAGAAATATCGAGTAAAGACATTCCCATTGGGCATTTGTTCCTTGGTCAGCTAAAGGGGCGAACCTTGCCCGTGGCACCTTCGCGATTTGCGCTTCGTTTAGCTGCTATCTTGGAAGAGCGATACAATAAAAATTTGTGAGCTGCAGAGGATCGTAGACTGTCAAAAGCCGCGCATTGATAGTTAAGGCTTTTTACCTTCAAAACTCCACTTCTTCCAGATATTCAGGAACAGAAACTTTCCAGCCAAGTTCGGCTTCAATCCGTTCTTTTAGTGTCCGAGCTGCAGATGCCTCGCCATGGGTGATGAAGGTTTCTTGCGGTGGTTCTCTGAAACCTTTGAGCCACTCCATAATTTCTTGCCAGTCGCTATGTGCCGAGAGGTTATCCAAAATTTGGATTTCGGCGTTGACTGCATAGTCGTAACCGTGGATGCGGATTGTTTTTTCGCCCTGCAGAATTCGTTGGCCTCGGGTGCCTTCGGCCTGAAAGCCAGTGAATAGAATTGTGTTATTCGGGTTTTCGATGAAATGCTTTAGATGATGCAAAACACGCCCACCGGTTGCCATACCGCTGGCAGAGACAATAATTGAGGGCATGTTATTGTTTTTACTGTAGATCTCTTTCGACTGATCGACCGTTTTTGTGTAAATCACATTATGGCACATTGTGTTGCAAGTTTGCCGGGACAGTCGATGTTCTGAAGAGTGGCGATGCAACAGCTCTGTTGCACTGATCGCCATGGGGCTGTCTAAATAAACTGGCATATGGGGAATTCGGTCAGCTTCTTTCAGTTGATGGATTAAGAAAAGAAGACTTTGAGCACGCCCTACAGCAAAGGCTGGAATTATTAAAGTACCCCCGCGTTTTATGGTTCTTAATATCACATCTTCCAACTGATCGAGAGGGGCAGTCGTTTCGTGTAATCTGTCTCCGTAAGTGGATTCCAGTAACAGTATATCCGTTTGCTGAATTTGCGCAGGGGGGCGCATGACCGGATCTTCCGGGCGACCCAAATCACCAGAAAAAGTAATGGTTTTCTGGCTGTTTTTCACGGTAACGCAAGCGGCTCCCAAAATATGTCCCGCGTGGGTCAACTGGAACACGAGCTCTCCGCTGAGGGAATGGAAATCACCAAAAGAAACAGGCCGTAAATGCGTTAGGGCAACTTCCGCATCTTTGATTGTGTAGAGGGGAAGGGCCGGGTGATGTTTTGAATACCCATAGCGATTGGCCCGGTTTGCGTCTTCTTCCTGAAGATGTGCGCTATCTGGCAGAAGGATACGGCACAGATCAGCAGTAGCCTCTGAACAATAAACTGGGCCTGAAAAGCCCTCCCGAACGAGAAGTGGTAAATAGCCACTATGATCGATATGTGCGTGGGTCAGGATAACAGCATCAATTGAGGAGGGGTCGAGCGGTAATCTCGCCCAATTCCTCAGTCGCAGCTCTTTTAAACCTTGAAACAGACCACAATCTACCAGAACCCTGGCATCTGATGTTTCGAGTAGATATTTTGATCCGGTGACGGTGCCGGTCGCACCAAGGAAAGAAAGCTTCATGACTTACCAGCTTTTAGATAAGGGGTTTCTACCATCATATTAATCAGTATATGAGATCACAAGTAGCGGTTTCTTATTTCAGAGTGTCAAAAATTGGCTCAATAGCAGCCCAAGACTTGTCAGTAATCCACATATTGGAACCCAGATTGGGACAATGAATGCTTTGGTTTCTGGGAGTTCTGCTCTGAGTTTGACGAAAATAAGAGCCAGATTTACGAGACAGAACACAGAAAGTACAACTGAGGAAGTGGTCTCTGCCAGTTTGACGATCGGGAAAAATAATGCGAGGGCTAAAACGATCAGAGTGACTAAGACAGTCGCGTTTAAAGGGGTACGGGTTTTTGCATTAATGTTACCAAGAAATTCAGGGAGGTTACCTTGAATGCTGAGGCCGTAAATTACTCTGGACGCCATAATGATTTGAACCAGAACGCCGTTCAAAGTGGCGAAAATTGCGATCAGGACAAATACTGACGTAAGTAATGGCGATGCACCTTCGAAAACCAGCTGAAGAGGAGCAGATGATTGTACGAGCTGGTCCATCGGGACCGAGAGAACAACCGTGGTGACAACGCAAAAATAGATCAAAGTTGATAAGATCAGCGTGAGGAATATGCCTCTTGGGAGATTTTTTTCTGGGTTCTTGACCTCTTCGGCTACATTGGCCATGTCTTCAAAGCCAACGAAGGCAAAGAAGGCGAGTAAGCCGGCTGATAATATTCCCCCCCATTCTTCGACGTTAAATTCGGGCAGGATATTTGGTATGTCTGTGAGCAAATCAGGTTTGTTCGCAACACCGTATCCAATAACCAGAGCCAATCCACTTAGTTCGATCAAAGTCAGAATGGAAGCCAGCGTTACTGACTCGACAATTCCCCATATTGCAATTAACCCAATGATGGAGATTACGATTGTGACAAGAGTAGTTTCATTTAACGGAATAAAGGTTTGTAGATAGCCGACGGCACCAATGGAGACTGCGGCTGAGGAAACAATGCCTGAGAGGACAACCAATAACCCAACAATCAATGAGAGAAAATTTGATCTAAAGCCCCTACGGACATATTCAGCCTCGCCCGCTGAAACTGGAAAACGGGTAGAGAGCTCCGAGTAAGAAAATCCTGTGAAAGCGACAACGCAGGCCGCCAACAAGAAAGCAATTGGCGCATGAATACCGGCTTTGCTGGCAGTCGCACCGACCAACACATAAATGCCTGCACCCACTGTAACTCCGAGACCATAAAGAGTAAGAAGGCTCAAAGAAAGCTGCCGGTTTAAAGTTGGTTTTTCTTCTAAGTCAGTTGCCATTTTCCATGTCAGTCTTGTGAAAGGGCTCTTCATCACGGAAGATTATTATATTTCGACTTTCACATTATGACAGGATTTGACTGTCTTGAAATTGTTTTTGCGCAAGGCTAAATATTAGCGCTACAGGGGTATCCGCGAACAATGCAGAAGATATTTTCGATGTTTTGGGCGTAATAGGTCCTGGACTAAAAAATCGAATATGATTTGTAAGAATTTAGATTTTGAAGCGTTGCAAGTATTGATGTTCATCGGCTACTCCTTTCTGAAGCGTTGAGAAAGGGATGGCCAAGGGGATTTTTGGCCATCCCATCAGCCTCAACTCGCGATCTGCTGATCGTCGATAGCAGGGAAATCGATTTCAGTTTCAGCGACACTGTTGAGGTAGTTTGTCCAGGTGTTGAGGGCGACATGCTGGACAATTTCAATGATTTGTGCGTCATCATATCCGGCATCGCGAATGGCCCGGAGATCGTCAGATGAGACGCGTCCTTTTTCGTTTGTGACTTTGACGGCGAAACGAACAGCGGCATCAGCTTTTGCATCGTTTGAGTGACCATTTCGGTTAGCAAGTATTTCAGCGTCATCCAACTTAGCTAGGTTTTTGCCAAGGTATGTATGCGCTGACAGGCAGTAACCACATCCGTTAATCTGAGAAACAGCGAGCGCAACTCTCTCTCTTGTTGCGGCTGGTAAAGCTCCTTTTCCCAGAGCGCCGAAAATACCAAGATAACCCTCGAGTGCAGCTGGGCTCACACTGGCGAGGCGGAACAAATTTGGGACACTGCCAAGCATCTGTTTCACATTTTGTAACAAAGGTTGAGACGCGACTGGAGCTTCTTCGATAGTTGCTGGGATTGTGATACGGGACATTCTTTAATTCCTTTCATTCTGTTGACGAACTACATTTAGGTGTTTTTGTTTTTTGAGAGAATGGTATATTTATGGAATGGTCGTTTCCAAAAAATGGAAAGAGTTATGCCGGATCGATTTGAAACCATGTCCATTCTGATCTCTGTGATTGATGCAGGGAGCCTGACAGCGGGGGCAAAGGCCTTAAGAATGCCAATTGCAACGGTTAGCCGTAGAATTTCAGATTTGGAGCAACAGTTAGGAACTGAATTATTGCTGCGATCTCCAAGGGGGCTAACCCTTACTGATACAGGGGTTGCTTATGCAGCGGCTTGCCGAAAAATCATTGACGAGGTGAATGAGGCAGAGAGAGCCGCATCCGGTGAATTTACATCTCCGAAGGGTAAATTGACCATGACAGCACCCATTGTTTTTGGTCGATTGCACGTTTTGCCAGCTATCAATAGTTTCTTGATGGCCTACCCGGAAGTATCTGTTGATTTGGAGCAGACTGACCGGCCTGTAAACCTCCTGGAAGAGCATCTTGACTTAGCTGTTCGAATTGGACCACTGGCAGATAGCCCCCTAAAGGCGAGGAGACTGGGTGAGATCCGCCAGGTCGTTGTAGCCAGTCCAGACTACCTGGAGAATAAGGGGCGGCCGCTAAAGCCCACGGACCTTTGTGATTTTGATTGCATCTCTTTTCGGAGCCTTGTGGGTGTATCCTATTGGGACTTTTTTGATGAGCCTAAAAAAATGACGGTTCCAGTCCCAACCCGTTTGGCGGTCAATACGGCTGAGGCAGCCGTGTTGGCGGCTGAAGAGGGAGTTGGGGTAACCCGTGTTCTTTGTTATCAAGTTGCGGATGCGCTTCGGGCGGGACGGCTACAGTTAATCTTGGAGGACTATGAATTGCCGCCTTGGCCAGTTCACATGCTTTATGAGGATAGATCTTTAATTCCTCAAAAAATAAGAGCTTTTTTGGATTTTGCTGCTCCTAGAATTTCCAAGGAATTAGCATTGGCCTTAGTATAAGTAATCAGGAATTAGAAGATAGCAGAGCGTGCATTCCTGCGGCGCAAAACTTCACAAGATCATCAAGTGAGGCCTCACTGGATTGTCCGCCGAGACTTTCAATTCGCCATGTAGAGTTAAAAAATGCCAGCAATGCAGCAACAGAATATACCTGACCTGTCGCGGCTTTGTGCAACTCAGCCTCTGGATAGAGTTTTAGGATTTCCTCTAGGAAAACATGAGTTGTGGGATCGAAGCAGTCGGCAGCAAGCTGTTGCCATCTGGGATCTGCCGATACATGAGCGACAAGTCGACCATAATTGAACCAGCTTTCTCCTTCATCAGATACAAGTTTGACATATGCTCTGAAAAAACAGTCCAGGATCAAAGAGAGGGTCAAGGAACCCTGTTCACGCAAAGTTTCAAGATCCCTCAAACGAATAGTGGCAAGTTGATCCGCCCGGCGCTTTACAGTTTGCGTGAATAGGTCTTCTTTACTTCCCCCATGATGACGGACGAGGCCGACAGGTACGTCTGCCAGCTTTGCGATATCTCTTAAGGAAGCTCCCTCAAAGCCTTGTTTGGAAAATGAAATTTCCGCAGCGTTGAAAATCCTCTCCTTGGTGAGAAGTGATTTTTTTGACGGGGCGCGTTTTCTGGTGGCGGGCACAGACTTATGGCTTTCGAAAAAATGAGTTGCCTTATTTTGTACAATTGTACAATCTAAATAGCAATAGGGAGGACATAATGAATAATCCGATAAAACGGTATGCCTTGATAGGGGCAGGACCGATGGGTCTTGCGATGGCCAAAGTCCTAAAGGAGTTGGATATTCCTTTTCAGGGCTTTGAGATGCATTCTGACGTTGGGGGTCTTTGGGATATCGATGGTCCCAAGTCCACGATGTATGAAACTGCCCATCTAATTTCGTCAAAAAAGATGACGGAATTTACGGATTTCCCCATGGAGGAGAGTGTTGCTGAATACCCCTCTCACAAGGAAATGAAGAGTTATTTTCGGGCATTTGCAGATCACTATAAGCTGAGGGAAAACTATCGTTTCAATGCTGAAGTGTTGAACGTAGTGCCAGTTGGAAAATCTGGAGAAGGCTGGACTTTTACCTGGAAAGACAATGAGGGGGCTCATTCAGATGTGTTTGCGGGTGTTTTGATCGCTAACGGAACCCTTTCTGAACCTAATATGCCCTCTTTCCCTGGCGAATTTAGCGGTGAATTAATTCATTCCAGCAAGTATCGTTACCCAGAGCAGTTTAAGGGTAAAAAAGTCCTTGTTGTTGGTGCTGGAAATTCCGGTTGTGATATCGCGGTGGATGCAATCCATCATGCGTCTAGTTGTGACCTTTCTTTACGCCGCGGATATTACTTTGTGCCCAAATACGTATTTGGCAAACCGGCAGATACTCTTGGGGGAATGATAAAGCTTCCTATGTGGTTGAAGCGAAAAGTGGATGGGATGATCCTCAAATGGTTTGTTGGAAATCCTCAGAAATATGGATTCCCAAAGCCTGATTATAAACTATATGAAAGTCACCCCATTGTTAATTCTTTGGTCCTTTATCATGCGGGCCATGGAGATATCAGAATTCGCCCGGATGTAGAAGTAATGTCGGGAAAGTCGGTCACTTTTAAAGATGGGTCCCAGGCCGAATACGACATGATCCTGGCTGCGACAGGTTACAAACTTCATTACCCGTTTATAGATCAAGAACTTCTGAATTGGACAGGCGACGCCCCCCATTTATTTCTGAACGCGTTCCATCCCAGCCGGGATGATCTGTTTGTCTTAGGAATGGTAGAGGCTAGTGGCCTTGGCTGGCAAGGCCGCCATGAGCAGGCAGAAATGGTTGGCAGATACATCAAGGGGCTGGAGGCCGGAAGTGCTACTGCTATGGAGTTGCAAGCCACTAAATCCAGAAATTTTGAACGTGCAACAGGGGGAGTGGATTACCTGAAACTACCGCGCATGGCTTATTACGTGGATAAAGCAACTTATCGGAAATCGGTTAATGACTGGATTGGTCGCTTGAAAGGTAATCAGGCATGACTGGTATTGATGATGTGACATTGAATTTCAGTCCGGGGTCCATGTGGATCTTAAATGCTGTCCTGGCGATCGTAATGTTTTCAATTGCTCTGGATTTAGCGCCCTCAGATTTTCATCGCTTGAGAAAAGCGCCGAAGGCATTATTGGTTGGTTTCTTCTCTCAGTTTATTGTTTTGCCAGTGCTAACTTTTCTAATGGTGCTAGCGATTGAGCCCCGTCCGTCGATAGCGCTTGGCTTAATGTTGGTTGCCGCTTGTCCTGGTGGAAATATATCCAACTTCATTACCCATAGAGCGGGGGGTAACGCAGCCCTTTCTGTTTCCATGACAGGCATTGCAACAGTGGCGGCTATTTTGATCACGCCATTTAACATTGCCTTTTGGGGAAGCTTGTATCCGCCGACCCACGCGATTTTGCAGCAGACCTCAATTGATCCAGTCCAAATTGCTATAACGGTTGGATTGATGCTTGTTTTGCCGTTAATCCTAGGGGTCCAGTGCAATCACCGGTACCCATCAGTCGCAGCAAAAATTCGAAGACCGCTTCAGTGGGTCGCAATGATCATTTTCATCGCCTTTGTCATCCTGGCGCTTGCTGCGAACTGGTCCTATTTCCTGGCTTACGCTGGGGCCGTGGCAGGGTTGGTAATCTTGCATAATTCTCTGGCTTTGATCGGTGGATGGATTACAGCAACAGCATTTCGTCTGTCTCCTTTTGATCGCAGGGCAATCACGATCGAGACTGGAATTCAGAACTCAGCATTAGGTCTTGTACTTATATTTGCCTTTTTTAATGGGTTGGGGGGAATGGCTGTTGTAGCTGCCTTTTGGGGTATTTGGCATGCGATTTCAGGTCTTGGTCTTGCTTTTTTGTTCGCCCGGACAGAGGCACCGCGATGACTGATAAGTGTCGAATATTGGTAACCGGTGCAGGCGGTTTAGTCGGTAAGGCTTTTTTGAAACTGGCATCCGAACAGTCAAATTTCGAAGTTCTGGCGACAGATATTGGGCCAATAAAAGGTTTGCCGGATAACATCCGATATGAATCTATGGATGTGACATCAGAGGATCCAGATCGTCTGGTATCTCAGTTCAAACCCCATGTCGTAGTCCATTTGGCATCGATCGTAACTCCACCTAAAGGCACTGGTAGAGATTTTGCCTATAAAGTGGATGTCATAGGGACGAAGAACGTTCTTCAGGCTGCCATCCAATATGGGGTGAAGCGAATAGTTGTTACGTCTTCGGGGGCGGCTTATGGGTATTACGCGGACAATCCAGTGCCACTGACAGAAGATTGCCAGGTGAGGGGGAATGAGGAATTCCCTTATTCGCATCATAAGCGGTTGGTTGAAGAAATGCTGGCAACAGCGCGGGATAAATCCCCAGCATTGGAGCAGGTTGTTTTCAGAGTGGGAACGGTGCTTGGGGAGCGAACGGATAATCAGATCACAGCACTTTTCCAGAAACCTAAGCTTCTCGGGTTAAAAGGGTTTGAGAGCCCATTTGTATTCATCTGGACTGAGGATCTCGCGCGCATTTTGTTCAGGGCTGTCAAGGAGGGGCCTGCAGGTATTTACAATGTTGCCGGTGATGGCGCGATGGGCATAAGTGATCTTGCCATTGCCATGCAAAAAAAGATTACCTGGATACCTTCTTGGGTGGTTAAGGCAGGGTTGGCTATCGCAAAGCCTTTAGGGTTATCGCAATACGGGCCTGAACAGGTTCGCTTCCTGCAATATCGGCCAGTTCTCGATAATAAAAAGCTGAAGGAAGTGTTTGGGTACATACCCGAAAAAACAAGCGCTCAGGTGTTTGCGTTATGGCAGAAGAGTATGAACTTATGAAAAAGGCTCTCATCACTGGGGGAGCTGGCGGTCTTGGCCAGGCCTTAACCAAACAGCTTCAAGCGTTTGGCTGGCATGTCATCATTCTTGATGTGTCTTCACAGGGTCTGAAAAGTACTGAGCAGTTGGAAGTGCACCTTTGCGATCTTACGGATAAAGAAGCGAGATCTAAAGTTGTTCAGCAGGTCCTGTCTCAACATCCGAAACTTGATCTGGTCATCTATAACGCGGGAGTTACTCAAATTGGCTCATTTGATCAGATAGATATGGAAAGTCATCGGAAGCTCTTTGAAATTAATTACTTCTCAGCAGTGGCCCTGGCCATTCAACTTGCACCCGCGATCAGGGCTGCAAAAGGATGCCATTTGGCGATTTCTTCAGTGGCTGGATTTGCGCCTCTCTACCATCGAACCTCCTATTCAGCTTCAAAACATGCATTAGAAGGTTTTTTTAAGTCATTGAGATCAGAAGAAAAACTGCATGGTGTCGATGTATTGATTGCTGCTCCCTCATTCGTTGCGACTAACATCTCGAAGGGTCGTGAAGGCAGCACAGGGTTTCAACGCCCGGGCTCTGCAAGTGACGCGAAGGATGCGATGGGTCCAGAGGAGGCAGCTCAGGAAATTCTGAAGGGTTACGAAAAAAAGCGATCCATGATCCCCGTTGGCCGTATCGCCAAGTTGGCTTGGCGTCTAAATCGTTTCTTCCCAGATTTCTATCAGTCCTTGATGGAGAAGCAGATTTCAGGAAAAGATTAACTTTTGATGTCAGCAAAGTTCATAAAGAATTCCAGACTTAAGGAAACTTATGAGGAGCGTAGGTGTTTTGCATACTGCTAGAATTCTTTTTTATGTTTGCCGTTGTATAAATATTTCGATAATGAATTTGTGATAGTTATTTAAAGTATAAGTTGTTCACGTTTTTGGTGCCGCAGTCTTGACCGATCAAGATAAAGAAAATTTGAATTTTCTGAACTCCATTCCTCATGGGGTCTTTGTTTTCGACGACAAACTGAATTTGGCTGGCTATAACGACGCGGCGCTTGAGATACTCGACTTTCCTTCAGACTTGGCCATGATTGGCACTCCCCTTGAATCACATATCAGGTTCAATGCGAAACGAGGCATATATGGAGAAGGGGATGTAGATGAGTTGGTTTGGGAGCGAATGAACCTCATTCTACAGCGTCAGCCATTTGATTTCGAGTTTCCAAGATCCGATGGGCGAGTTGTAAAGCGTTTTGGTAAATTTGATGACCGTGGATGGTTGACGATTACGTTTACAGATGTAGGGGAACGTGCCAAAGCTGAAACGGAAATGAAGCGGCTCAATGAACTCCTGGAACAGCAGAACTTTATCCAGGATCAAGAGATACAAAAAGTTCGTCAGGAACTTGAAAGCCGCAGTCGTATACTTCAGCTCATCATCGATAATATTAGTGACGGCGTTTCATTGATAAGCCGTGACAAAGAGCTGATGCTTGCGAATGATCGGCTGTTTGAACTGTTGGAAATGCCTGTTGAAATGAATAGGCCTGGCTTGCCTGTTCAAGAGATTTATCTTCTTGAGGCCGAGAAGACTAAAAGTGAGGGGCAGACACTTCAAGAGGAAGCGGAGCGATTGGAAGAGTTTGCCTTTGGCTCAGACAGTTCTGAGATAGAGCGAGTTCTTCATGAAGATAAAATCATCAAATTGTCACGCAAAATGGTCAAGGAGGGGCTTGTCACAACCATCTCGGACGTCACAAGTCTGAAGAAAGCTCAGAAGCAGCTTGAAGATGCCAATAAGGCATTGAGTGAAAAGATAGATGCACAAGGGATTGAGTTGGACGAGCAGCGAAGGCTCGCAGATCAGCTCTTAAGTGCAATTGATACTTCTGATACCAGTATTCTGTTGTTTGACACGAACGACTGTCTTCTCTTCGCTAACAAGCGATATGAAGTGCTTAACCCAGAAGGCGCGAAACTTCTCTACAAGGGCATTCCGTATCGTGAGTTTATGCAGAAAATGCTGGCCAAGGGAATTTATCCTAAAGTAGGCGACACAATAGAGGACTATATAAACGCCCGTATAGAGAAATTAGAGAGGGAAGGGTCTGCAAATCTTGTTGAGAAAAACAGGTTTGGAAGATGGTTGCAGATCCATGAGCATAGATTACCGGACGGCTCAATGCTCTCGATGGCAAACGATATCACAGAACTCAAGCAAGCAGAAATTGAGTTGGAGGAGAATGAAGAGCGTTTCAGGGACTTTGCTGAGGACGGAGCTGACTGGTTTTGGGAGATGAATGAAGACCTCAAATTCTCGTTTGTTACCGGCAAGGTCGCAGAAATTATTGGTATCACTCCAGAAGATATGTTGGGCAAGACACGCCATGAGGTGGTCGGTCTGACTGAAGAAACGGCTAAAAGTAATTGGAATGATTATCTGGATGATGTGCCGGACGAAATCTCTTTTACCAGCCCGACATTGCGTGTAGTTCGCCCGGACGGAGAAGTTCGTTATATCGTGACGACAGGTAAACCAATTTATCACAAGGATGGGTCGTTCAAAGGGTATCGTGGTGTCGGTCGGGATGTAACAGATCTAACCCGGGCCGAAGAAGCGTTGAGGCGGTCTCAAAAAATGGATGCTGTTGGTCAGCTAACTGGGGGGATCGCCCATGATTTCAACAATATCTTGGGTATTGTTTATGGAAACCTTGAATTGCTGTCTGAGCAATTGCCAGAGGACTCGCCTTTAAAAGCATTTGCGGAAAATGCGCTAAAAGGAGCTAGTCGGGCGTCCGAACTGACGCATAAATTGCTCGGGTTCTCCAACCATCATCATGGGAGTATCTCAAGGGTATGCCTCAATGATTTGATCGAAGAGACAAACACGTTGATGTCAAAATCACTCACAGCAAGTATTGAGATTGAGACTGATTTGGCCAGCGATCTGTGGGATGTTGCGATAAACAAGGGAGATTTCGAAGACTCGCTTCTTAATCTGGCGTTAAATGCGAAAGATGCAATGCCGAATGGGGGGCGCTTGGTCATTGAAACCAAGAATGCCACTTTGGATGAAAAGCATCTTCAAGGATACTCAGATGTTGTGCCGGGTAAGTATGTAATGCTCTCCTTCAGTGATGATGGAGTAGGTATGAGCAGGGAAGTACGTGAGCGCGTGTTTGAGCCGTTTTTTACCACAAAAGATGTGGGTAAGGGGACTGGCCTTGGCCTCAGCATGGTTTTCGGATTTGTGAAGCGGTCTGGTGGTTTCATCAACCTATATTCAGAACCCGGAAGTGGGACCACGTTTAAAATTTACCTTCCGACTGCCAAAGGCACCACCTCTAATGACGTAAGAGAAATTGAAATTAATAGCCTCCCAGTTGGGAACGGTGAGAAAATCCTTGTCGTCGATGATGAGGCTGATCTCCTGGAGATATCAGCAAAGGCGCTGAAGCGACTTGGATATCAGGTTTTGATTGCTGACAGCGCAAGCAAGGCTATCGAAATTGTTCAGTCAGATGAGGATATTGATCTGTTTTTTACAGACGTAATCTTGCCAGGCGGGATAGACGGTTATCGGTTAAAGGATGAGGTTTTAAAACTTCGGCCGAATATCAAAACTCTGCTAACCAGTGGTTTTACTGGCAAGCAGAGTTTCAAAGACGGAAATCTGGATAAGGGTGAAGAGCGGTTGGCGCGGAACGAATTCGTTCTGCAAAAACCGTTCACGCGGCATGAGCTTGCGACAATAGTAAAAGACGTTTTATTGTCTTGAACATAGGCGAAAATGCTGCTGTCAGGCTATTTGGATAGCCCACAGATGTTAGGCTCAGCTAGTTTGAAAGTGGCTCCAGACAGTCCAGGCACCAATTGCAATAAACCCGATACCCGCAATCAGTTTAAGCGGGATCATTGTCAAATATTTTTCTGCGGCAGTTCCCAAAACCACAGCGATTGCTGTAGAGGCAACCAATGCAAGAGCGGCGGCCATAAAAACCAGATAAGGAGACTGCTGCTTGTCTGCAGCGAACAGAACAGTTGCCAACTGAGTCTTATCCCCCAACTCAGCAAGAAAAACAGTTACGAAAATAATTAGCAGTTGTTGCATCAGACCTTGAGTTTGGGAAGTTGGCAAATTCAATGACGGACTGACCAGCCAACTTCCCGTGAAGTGGTCAGTACTCGCCATTGGTCTTGCCAAACCGAAGTTTTCCGGTCACCTGCACCATGGCCTTGGCCAAGTCTGTTGATACAGGTTCTGATGTGTCTCAGAAGGCTACTCCCCAACGGAATGTCCGTGTTTAGTCATCTGATCTTGCGATGTCAAGAAACTCTCCATTGTCAGTTTTTATAGCTCAGTCTAAAGTTTCATAAAAAGTAGATTTTGGGGAGTTGGACTAATGACAGAAAAAGTCGCGATAGTAACGGGCGCAGCTCGTGGGATTGGCCTTGCCACAACCAAGACATTCTTAAATGAGGGATGGCGAGTGGTTATGGTGGACAGGGACGGGGAAGAGCTTGAAGTCGCCTCAAGAGATCTCAAAAACACATTAGCAGTTGCCGCAGATGTTTCCATTGAGAGTGAGGTGGAGCATGTGTTTAAGGAAACTATAGATCGTTTTGGGCAAGTGGATGCGCTCGTCAATAACGCCGGAGTGGCAGACTTCGGGCCCATTGAAGAAACCGACTTTAAACGTTGGCGCCGAGTTATGGAAACGAACCTGGATGGTGTTTTTCTGATGTCACAGGCAGCAACTCCTTATCTGAAAAGCTCAAAAGGGGCGATCGTGAATATTGCTTCTATATCTGGCTTGCGCGCTTCAACTTTGAGGGTTGCTTATGGAACGTCAAAGGCCGCTGTGATCCATTTGACGAAGCAACAGGCGGCAGAGTTGGGTGAATATAACATTAGGGCCAATTGTGTCTGCCCGGGACCTGTCCGCACTAAATTGGCGATGGCGGTCCATACGCAGGACATTATTGATGCATATCACGATGCAATTCCGCTTAATCGGTACGGTTCAGAGCAAGAGATTGCTGAAGTTATTTGTTTCCTCTGTTCCGAAAAAGCCTCCTACGTAACGGGTCAGATTGTAGCGGCTGATGGCGGTTTTGAGGCAACGGGCGTGGGTTTGCCAGCGTTACGGAAATAAAGGCATATTGAATAGCTCCGATAAAAAATAACAAGAAAGGAAAGTAGATGAGCGATGTACTGGTTGAAAAAGAGGGAAATCTGTTAAAGCTGACATTAAACAGACCTGCACAAATGAATGCACTCTCTGATGAGATGAAACAGGTGGTGCTTGATGAGGTTATGGATGTCATCACCAATAAATCCGCGCGAGCGATATTGCTGAGCGGGGCCGGGAAGGGGTTTTGTGCTGGTGCTGACCTTCAAGGAGATAGTCTTGCCAGCCGGCGGGAAAAAATTGAAGGTTACATGATGGCTGGCGTCAATAAGATGGTGCAAGCTCTTCATGAGGTTCCTGTCCCTGTGATCGTTGCACTCAATGGACCCGCTGCTGGTGCAGGCTGTGGTCTTGCCTTAGCCGGAGATCTCATTATCGCCAGCCAATCAGCAAAGCTGGTGACAGCCTTCTCCCGCATTGGGGCTGTTCTCGACGGGGGAATGTCGTGGGCGCTAACCCATAAAGTTGGCCCTGCCCGGGCAATGGGAATGGCCATGTTTGGGGGAAAAGCAATAACTGCGCAGCAAGCCTTGGAATGGGGGTTGGTTTGGGAGGTTGTCGAAGATGATAAATTACAGGAGCGGTCGCTAGAATTGGCAAGAACACTTGCAGACGGGCCGACGGTTGCCCTTGGGTTGATTAAGCGTCAAATTGCTTATGCGCAGAACAATTCAATTGCCGACGTCGTTCGGTTTGAGGCAGCCTGTCAAGCCGAAGCATTTCGAAGCGAGGATTTTCCCGAGGGTGTCACTGCGTTCCAGCAGAAAAGGAAGCCAAACTTCCTTGGTAAGTAGGTCGCCACAAATAGTTGTTTGCCCGTAGTTTAGATTTTTCTGCTAAACTGTCGAACAGTACAGTAAGGTTGTCAGGTTCTTTTGGTCTATGAGCATGGGGCGGGGCAGTGGGCTTAACATGTTTATAGCTCAGGGACGAAAACGCTGGCTCTGAAGATGTGTCCTTGGGCGTGTTTGTTGGAAATTTTTTTTATTAAGATTGATTTCCAAGCGAGTTCTCCAAGTGTATCTCAATAGAAAATTACAGCTGTAAGCGCCAGAAAACAGCTAATTTGTGAAGTTTTTCTGGGAGAGCTAATTTTTTTCGGAATTTTTTTGAACCGAATTGGAACTGGGTGCGACCAAAGGGTATCACAACATGATTTGAGGATGATCAAAATGAAAATGTTTAACGTTACTACACTTGTTTCCGCCGCTGTTCTTTCTGTTGTTGCCTTTAATGCAATGGCTGCTGGTTCCAGCGGTCCAAAGCCACGCTGTCCACTTGGACAAATTGCAGTTCTGGAGCAGGGCTCCTGGCACTGTGAAGAAGCAAAACTGAAAGCCAAAGAAACCACTCAGCGCAATACTTCAGCAGCACCAGCAGCAACACTGCAGAAAGCCAAAATCAAATTGCCAGACTATGCGGTTCTGGGTGCAGCACGGAAAATGGGCACAACAGATACCTTTGTTGTTCAGGTGAAAAACATGGGAACAGCGGGTGCCCCACAAGGTGTGTTGTTCGGCCAGCATTACCTGAAAAACAACCAGTCCTGGGGTGCAGATGCCATCATTCCGCCATTGGCACCAGGTCAGGCCAAAGCAATTACGATCACTATTCCGCCAACCAACTATGAGCGCGGTGATCGGATGGTCTTCGCAGCTGACTATTTCAAGCAGCTTGTTGAAAGCAATGAGAACAACAACAAATACGCAATGACTTACAAATAAGACCCTGAACTGACTGATCTCTCCCACCTGTCAGGTCTTCTTAGAAAAGCCCGGTTTCAACACCGGGCTTTTTTTGGTCGCAAGCTTCATGTCTGAGAAACAGCTTTAATCCAGTCGATGAAGGCAAGCCTGTTTTTTGTCCGATTCTGTTTCAAATCGGTTTTTGAAAGCTCAATGTTTCTGTAAGAAGTAATAAACTGCATTTGTGAATTGTAAAAAGCAAGCTCCCATAATGTGCACCAATCTATTCAATTGGCGCCTCGGGAAAAAGCCGTTTTGGTTTTATGAGATTTACTCTCCTAGTTGGATAGGCGTATGCGCCAGAGCCTATTTTCCTCAGTTTGAATGCAGTAATAAAACTGGCCTTAAGTTGCTGAATTTTCACCTAAGTTACTCCTCAAGGAAAAGGGTGGGTAACTAACGTTGGTGAGTTGGCTGGAAGTCAACCTCGCTTCAAGACGCATGCCGAACATTTGGGTTCGAATATATAACGTTTACAGGATTTGTGGTGGCTGGTTAAGTCTGTTTGTGCATGTGCGAAATAAATAATATTAAAAACAAACAGTATTGACTGTTTTTTAATGAGATTGTAATCCAACTGTCATCTAACAGCAAAACTGGGAGGTTTTTATGGGAAACCACGCTAATGGAAAACGACAGTTGATTAAAAGGTTGGTACTGGGGAGTGCATTGGCAGGATTTGTACAAGTTTCTGCACTTGGGGGCTTGCTTTCACAAGCAAGTGCTGCAGAAAGTTGGGATCTTGCCAATGCCTACGGTGCAACATCAATTCACGCAGAAGGTGATATGGTGTTCGCAAAAGCTCTGGAGGAGTTTAGTAAAGGTCAGATTAAGGTGACTGTGCACCCGGGTGGTGCGTTGGGATATAAATCATCAGATCATTTTGATGCAGTCGGCGATGGTGCCGTTGAAATTGCAGATACGCCAGCTGGCTTCATGGGGGGGATCGACGCGTTTACGTTGCTTTCTTCAATTCCGTTCTTGGTGAAGACGGTTGAAGAGGCACGTATTTTAAAAGATATCGCTTTTGAAGAGTATGAAAAATTCTTCGAACAGAACGGTCAAAAGTTACTTTACGCATCACCCTGGCCGGCATCAGGTATTTGGTCCAAAGAACCCGTGCGAGAAGTTGCAAACCTCAAAGATTTGAAAATTCGCACTTATGATCCAGGTGGGACAAATACTTTCAAAGAAATTGGAGCCGCACCTATTCAGCTTGCTTGGGCAGATGTGGTTCCACAATTGGCAACAGGTGGCATTTCCTCAGTCTTGACCTCTGCGGAAGGTGGCGTGAGCCAGAAGTTTGTAGAGCACACGCCTTACTTTACGGAAATCAATTATGCCCTGCCACTTAACTTTGTTCACATGAACAAGGATGTGTTCGACAAATTGACTCCAGAACTTCAGGACGCTGTTGAAAAGGCAGCAGAGGCCGCATCAACACGCAATTGGCAGGAAGTCGTCAGCCGCACAAAGTTGAACTACGACAAGGTTGAAAAAGATGGGGGCACTTTGATCCTCACGGGTACGGACGGCCTGTTGAATGGGCTTTCTGATGCTGGCAGGACGGCCTTGAATGATTGGCTCAAGAAAACCGGACCTCGCGGTGAAGCCATCATTAATGAGTATCGCAAAAGAACAGGTAAATAGATCCTTCTCCTGTTCCATTTCCGATGAGGAGGCGTTCAATAGGCGCCTCCTTTCCTAGAAAAACAAGAAGATAGGGAGCGTCATGCCAGATAGGATTATTAATCGCCTAAGCCGGTTCGCAGCAGTTTTGGCCTGCATAATCTTGGTCCTTATGGTTGCCATGATCATGCTCGAAATTTTGCTAAGAAGTGCGTTTAACACCTCTACTTATGTTCTGGATGAATTTGTAGGATATGGTGTTGCCGCCATGACATTTCTGTCTTTTGCAGCAACTCTGAAGGACGGCGTATTTATCCGGGTTGAAATGATCCTTTGCAGGCTTGGGCCAGGGTTGAGACATGGCGTGGAGATTATCTCTTGTCTGTTGTCTGCTGGTGTTTTTTCTCTTCTTACTTTCTATTTTGGACGTCTTCTGATCCGCAATTTTGAACGCGGTGTCGTCAGTAATTCAATTGCTGAAGTTCCTTTATGGATTCCGCAAAGTTTTGTTGTTGCCGGTCTCGCGCTTCTTGTCCTGCAGTTCCTGTCAATGACCACCATACTTTTGCGAGGAAAGGACCTTCGTCATCATCCAGAGATGGAGGCAAGTTATGACTGAGCTCGGTGTTGGCCTTACCGTTTTGTGTTTGATTTTTCTGTTTCTGGGAAGCGGTGTCTGGGTTTTTATCGGTTTGATTTTGGTGTCCTTTACCACCCAATTTTTTATTCTGGATTTTCCAATCAGCAGAATTGGATCGATTGCGTCGAAGATTATGCTGAGAAGTGCCAGCTCATGGGAATTAGCCGCGATCCCAATGTTTATTTGGATGGGAGATATCATCTTTCGAACGGATATTTCTCAACGACTATTCAAGGGCCTGGCCCCTTTGGTGGCGCGCGTGCCAGGGCGTCTTCTTCATGTCAATATTGTTGGCTGTACCTTGTTTGCGGCTGTGAGTGGATCAAGTACGGCAACGACCGCGACTGTCGGCAAGATCTCTCTCGAGGAGCTCTCCAAACGCCAGTATGATCCTTTGCTCTCTGTAGGATCTCTAGCTGGGGCTGGTAGTTTGGGGCTCCTCATCCCACCCTCCATTGTCATGATCGTTTATGGCATCTTGGCTGAAGTCTCAATTGTTTCTCTTTTCGCTGCTGGAGTCTTTCCTGGGCTGATGGTCGCAGCACTGTATTCTTTATACATAGCGCTTCGCGCCGAGTTGGACCCAAAAATCAAAACGACACTGGCCGTGGAAGACAAACAGCCAATTGGCCTCAAAGATTTTTTCAATTTATTGCCTATCTTTATTCTGATTTTCGTGGTGCTTGGTTCGATCTATTCAGGTCTGGCAACCCCATCAGAAGCGGCTGCAATTGGGGTCGTTACAGCTATCCTGATTGTGACATTCACGGGGCAGCTATCTTTTGCGTTGATTGCAGACTCACTGATTAACTCAGTCAAGATGTCTGCAATGGTTGTGTCCCTGGTCATTGCAGCTGCCCTTTTATCCACAACCATGGGCTACCTGCATCTTCCACAATCAATTGCGAATATGATTGGTGGGCTTGATTTATCGCCTTATGGGCTGATCCTCATGCTGGCCTTGTTTTATATAATGCTAGGATTGTTCCTAGAAGGAATATCCATCACGGTTATGAGTTTACCGATTACTCTGCCGCTCATAGTGCAGGCCGGGTTCGACCCGATGTGGTTCGGTATTTTCCTCATTTTGATGGTTGAGCTGGCAACAATTACGCCACCGGTCGGATTTAACCTCTTTGTATTGCAGGGGCTAACAAATATGCCCATCAGCCGGGTGGCTCGGGCATCAGCACCATTCTTTTTATTGCTATGTCTCGGGGTCGTGATCCTCACAATTTTTCCACAAATAGCGCTTTGGCTGCCAACCTTTTTAAAAGGAGCCGGGTAATGCAAGATCCCATTACAAAACTCATCCGAATAGTTGCCGAGGAGTCTGATCAGGAAAAAGTCTATTCCTGTGCAGAAGATGTTCTCCAAAGCCAAATAGGTCACCGCCTGTTTACTGTTCTTCTATACGAGCCATCCTATAAACTCGTCTCTCGCTGTTATAGCAGTGATCCAGAACATTTTCCTGTCGGTGGAAATAAGATCTTAGGCGAAACGCTATGGGGACGAGAAGTCCTGAAGGGCGGTAAAACTCTGATGTCCCGAAACCGAGAAGAGTTAAAGATGGTCTACCCTGATTACAGCCTCTTATTCAGCCTTGGACTGGGCTCGGCCGTCAATATACCGGTGAAAAGCGGAGGCAGGACACTCGGTATGCTCAATCTCTTGCATGACGAATACTTCTACACACGAGAAAAACTAAAGGATGCGGATTTGATCGCGGGATTACTCGCGGGGACATTTAGCCAGGTGTCAGAGGCTATGTACGCCTGATCCGCTGAGGAGACAGATTTTATGACGAGTAAAACACTGACATTGATGAATGCCAATATTCTGGATGTACGCCAGGGCGCTCTTATCGGCCTACACAATATTTATATTGAAGATGGCATTATCCGTCAGATTACAACAGGTGAGCCGCATTTGGCGGAGCAGGTTTTCGATCTTGAAGGCAAAACTCTGATGCCGGGTCTTTGCGATGCCCATGTTCATGTTGTCGCCTCAACAGCCAGCTTTCCTGACCTGCAGACTTGGTCACCCTCCTATGTCGCTGCACGCGCGGGGCAAATCCTATCTGGCATGATTAGCCGTGGGTTTACTACCGTTAGAGACTGTGGGGGTGCCGATTATGGGTTGGTGAAATCGGTTGAGGAAGGATATCTCATTGGGCCGCGGGTCCTTTTCTGTGGGCATGCCATTTCACAGACTGGTGGACATGGAGATATGCGAGGACCGGGTGAGGATTGGGAGGCTTGCACCTGTTGCTCTGGTCTTGGGCGTGTTGTTGATGGTGTCCCAGAAGTCCGGAAAGGGTGCCGGGATGAAATCCGCAAGGGTGCGCATTTTATCAAGGTAATGGCGTCTGGAGGGGTCTCTTCCCCTACAGATCGGATTGGGAATACACAGTTTTCCATGGATGAATTGACTGCTGCTGTCGAAGAGGCGGAGGCTGCGGAAACATATGTGGCCGCTCATGTGTATACAGCCCGGGCCGCAAGGCGAGCCCTGGAATGTGGGGTGCGCTCGATTGAACATGGCAATCTGATCGATGAAGAATGCATGGACATCATGATCGAAAAGGGTGCTTTTCTGGTGCCAACCATGTCCACACATGAAGTTTTGAAAGAAGAAGGGATCCAAAATGGCCTTTCGGTTTCTATGCATGAAAAGGTTGATGCTGTTGTGGAAGCTGGATACCGAACCCATTCTCGTGCAGCCGAAAAGGGGGTCAAGATGGTATTCGGAACAGACCTTTTGGGCGCTATGCACAAGCATCAGCTAAATGAATTCAGGATCCGGAGCCAGTTTCAAAAACCTGCCGATCTGATCCGTTCTGCAACTCTAACGGCAGCCGAGCTTTTTCAAATGGAAGGCAAGATCGGTGAGATTTCTGAAGGGGCTTTCGCTGACTTAATTGCCGTGGATGGAGATCCGTTGAGAGATATTGGGGTTTTGCAGGATCCGGACCGGTATCTGAAGCTTGTACTTAAGGAGGGCCATGTGTTTCGCAACGGATTGTAAGGACTTTAAACTTGAAGTGTCGAAGGGGCGGCACTCATCATCAAAGAGGAGGTTATGATGAAAAGGTTATTGGGAGGGCTCGTTTCGGTCTTGATGTCGAGTGCGCTCGGAATGCGGATTGCGAGTGCCAATGAGATTAAGGCAAATATCTTTTTCCCTGCGCAACACCCACTGGCGAAACATGGCTATGTAGAGTGGGCAGAATCCTTGAAGGAGTTATCCGGTGGTCAGCTATCTGCCAAGGTCTTTACCGGTACTGTCCTTTTGCCGCCAAGGTCTGGCATGTCAGGCGTTCGAGATGGTATTGTCACAGTTGGTTATCATGCGGCAACATACACACCAGCGGAGTTACCGGTGACAAACGCAATCCAGGAGATGGGCTTCAATTATAGTGACCCTCTGGTGATGATCGCAGCCGCGACAGATTTCAATACAAGTAATCCGGATGCATTGAAACAATGGCACAATGCTGGTGTCGTCTTTACCGGTGGGTACAGCACACCATCCTATAATCTTATGTGTCGAAATCCTGTTCAGTCACTTGCTGATTTGAAGGGAAAACGCCTGCGTACAGCTGGCGCTGCCATGTCCAGATGGGTTGAGAAAATTGGTGCCGTGCCCGTGAACGTACCCTCAAGCGAAATGTATCAAGGGGTAGAGAAGGGAACACTGGATTGTGCAGTTAATGTTGCAAATGATTTGAAGTCACGCAGTCTCTGGGATGTGGCCAAGCATACGACCATGGCACCGCTAGGCCTATATTGGTCTGGACCGATGTGGGCGTTTAATGCCTCTTACTGGCAGGAAATATCACCTGAAGCCCGTGCTTTGTATTTTAAGGCTAATGCGCGTGCAATGGCGCGGCTTTACGTTGGGTACAAGGATGCTGTGGATGAGGCTTTAAGCGAAGCTGCGGATCATGGGGTGAAAGTTTATGAAGCACCACAAGATATCCTGAATTCAATTAGGGATTTTGCCAAAGCAAACCTCTCTGAAGTTTATAAAAAGGGAGAGGAAAAATACGGTCTTAAAAACTCAGAGGAAATCCTAACCTCTTTTGATGCCACTGTTAAAAAGTGGGAGGCCTTGTTCGCATCAGCAGATCGGAAAGATGCGATAGCGATTGAAAAAATTATTTACGATAATCTGTTTGCCAAGCTCGATCCGGCAACTTTTGGCGTAAATTAAACCGGTTAGGGGAAAACTCCCGGAGAACCGGATTTGGTTTTCCCTTAGCTTTCATGTTAATGACACTCTTGACCCAGTATAACTTCTGACAAGAAGGTCACGATGAACAGTATAGACAAGCCAAACAAACAGGCCGTCCGGTCTTTAAAAATGCAAGAAAGGGTTTTGAATGCGACCCTGGACTGCATCTATGAGGATGGGATGCAGCGTGCATCGACAACAGAGATTGTCAAACGCGCAGGCGTTTCTCGGGGGGCGATGCTCCATCATTTCCCGTCAAAGGAAGTCCTGATTGCGGCGGCGGTTGAAAAATTGCTGGATGATGAAATCGACATCATCCGCAGTGAGGCGGATGCCTATGCCCGTAAGGAAAAAACGATTGATGATTTCGTTGATTTTCTTTGGGAACGGTTTTCTGGCAGATTGTTCATGGTGACCATGGATTTCTTATCCAGTGCACGAACTGACGATAGCCTTCGTCAAGCTGTCATTCCGGTAAGTTTGAACTTCCATGCCTCCTTAAATGAGATATGGAAACAGTTTTTTCATTATGAAAAATCCTCACCAGACAAGGTTCAGATTCTTCTGAATACCACATTATGCCTGATGCGGGGAATGGCTGTTCAGACTGTTATCCGGGATGATGATGCTTACTACACCAGTATTCGGGCTGCCTGGAAAGCAATTCTGCATGACTTGTTGGATGAGGAGGCTGCGGTCTAATGGCTTATCCAAAGAATGAAAATAGAAGAGCTAACTGACCTTCCTTTAGAGAAGATATGTCGCAATCTGACCCTCTTTATGATGGGGCTTTGCTGCCTGTTCCTAGTGCTGATGATGCTGCATGTCGGCGCTGATGTTCTGTTGAAATTAGCTTTCAACAGCCCAATAGTTGGGACATTGGAGACTGTATCCTACTACTACATGGTGAGCCTTGTATTTTTGGCATTGCCATTTGTAGAATTTAAAGGAGAGCATGTCGCGGTCGATCTTTTCTTCCAAAAATTTCCAAGAAGACTGAAGCAAATTGTCTATATTTTCGGGACGATCTTGGCGGCGCTTTACTATGGGCTGTTTTCCTATGTCACCTTTTTGGATGCGCTGATTGCAACGAGCCAAAAAGAAACCGTCATGGCCAATTTTCTTTTTTATGTTTGGCCAAGCCGTTGGGCCTTACCAATCGGGAGTGCGGTTCTTGTCCTAATGCTTCTGTTGGCCGCAATTAGAGCAGGGGTGCAAAGTGCTTTGCCTGAAGATAATCACCAGGTGGAGAGCACAATATGAGCAGCGGTGCTATCGGCATTATGGGTGTGGTGGTAACGCTTCTGCTTATGGGCCTTAGGGTGCCGATTGCTGTTGCGCTTGGGGGTGTTTCCATTGTTGGCATAATTTGGATGCTAAACCTGCAAGCGGGTCTCGGGATTATTTCAAGTGTCCCTTTTAACTTCATCGGAAACTGGGCGCTGACTGCCGTTCCTATGTTTCTTTTGATGGGCTATGTGTGTACCACCACAGGAATGACAAATGGGCTTTTTCGCGCGATGCGGATCTTCTTGGCGCGATTACCGGGTGGTCTTGCCGTAACAGGTGTGGCAGCGAGCGCGCTTTTCGCCTCCGCGTCTGGTTCAAGTGTTGCTACGGCCTCAGCCATGGCTCGGATTGCCGTACCTGAAATGTTGGCTCATCGTTATGACAAGGGACTTTCAAGCGGTGTAATCGCAGCCTCCGGAACGTTAGGATCTTTAATTCCGCCAAGTATTCTTATGGTGCTTTACGGGATTTACGCCGAAGTTTCCATTGGAGCTCTATTCCTTGCGGGATTTTTGCCAGGTGTTGTTTCGGCGCTTCTCTATATGGGGATGATTGTTCTTCGCTGCTGGCGAAACCCAGAGCTTGGCGGTGGGGTTGAAAGCTTGCGTGAAAAATTCACCTGGGATGAAAAGCTGGGTGCTTTGAGAGAAGTTTGGCCGTTGCCCGTTTTAATTTTTGCAGTTCTGGGAGGCATATTTACCGGGCTTTTTTCGCCAACTGAGGCCGGGGCTGTTGGTGCGATACTTGCTATCTTAATTGCAATCGTCAGAAAACAGCTTACGGTTGAAAGTTTTAAGGAAGCGGTTGTTTTTGCTGTTGTAGGTTCTTGCAGTATTTTTGCAATCTTGATTGGGTCTTTGTTTTTCACGCGTTTCCTGGTTTTGAGTGGTCTGCCTACGGATCTTGCAGATTTTGTGTTATCGCTGACCGATGGGAATGCTTATCTAATCATTCTAGGGGTGGCGGTAATTTATGTGGTGTTGGGAATGTTCGTCGAGTCCATTGGGCTTATGCTCCTGACCTTGCCCATCATTTTACCCCTGGTTGGCGGAGCCGACATGAACCTGATTTGGTTTGGAATCATTGTTATTAAGTTATTGGAAATTGGGCTTGTTACGCCGCCGATAGGATTGAACGTTTATGTAATCAAAGGGGCGCTCGGGTCATCTGTTTCCTTGCAGGAAATATTTAAGGGTGTGTCCTGGTTCATACTGATGGACATAGCAGCATTGCTTCTAATTGTGTTTTTGCCAGAGCTCTCTCTTTTTCTGCCTGAACTCATGTGGGATTAGGGTTACTCCCGCCACTTGCCCGTCAGCCTTTCATGGTTGGCGGGTTTTTTTGAGAAATAATACACCTTAAAGTTGAAATTATACTAATCAACACACATATCAACTACCTAATAAATTCTAGTTAAGGTAGTATATATGTTTATTGAACACATTCATCAGTCGCAGGAAAAGGTAGGCCAATTACCGGTTCGATATGACCAATTTGGATTTGAACGGTTTGAAAATGAATATGGAGGTAATTCTTACTTTGAGCTACTTAAGCAAGTGGCGCGTAAGCTCATTACTTCTAAAATAGAGGCTACTGACCAAATGGCCGCGTATCATTGTAATTTTGATGAGATTATGAGTGGGCTTAGCAAAATTCACCCCTTTTTGGAGGTTGGCGGAGCCATTAGGACACAGGTTCCATTACCCAGAAATATGGAGGAATTTCACATCCTTGTTGATGTCGTTCTTCATTCTAATGCCTACAAAAATCAATTAAATCGGTTTGAGGGTGACGGGTTCTGTTCATTCAAGCCAGTGAATAGTCCAACTGTAAACCTAGGGCATGGGATCAACATGCTAATGTGGAATGATCCCGGCAATGCTAATCAGGAATTTAATAGCGATTATAGCCAGTCTCTCTTCATTTTAATCACCAGTGTCATTTATCAAAAGGCCGATATAGATGCTTATGGGAAAAGAGGTAGATACGGGGCTGAAACGGTCCGTCGTCTTATTGATGGATTTGCTTATCAGATCGATAGACAACACAATACCAACGAGTTGATTGCAGCACTTGTGTATGAGGAAGAAACAGGGTTTCCATTCGGTGTTTATGTCGGAACTTATTTTCCACCCAGCTTTAGTTTTTTGGATGAAAATGGTGCGACGCATAGCCGATCTGTGGGTGCTTATTCATTTCAGCTAAATTATACGTTTTTGGTTCGTCCTGCCTCGATTAAAATTCCTGAGGGCTTCAAATTGACCACCTTAATGATAGCAGGCCTTCTTTTAGAAGCGAAGCGGGTCTTCAATTGTAAGATAGAGAAATGCTATCTTACAATTCATACTGATAAATCTGCTGCGGCCAAATCTACGGCAAAACATTTGTTGGTATCTGAAGGCGAAAAAGACAATTATCGTGCGATCGCTAGAAAAGTCTGGTCAACAGTTATCAATCGACCATTGACTAAATTCAGGGCAGGGTTTGAACCCGATGATTTTCCGTCCATGTTTTTCGCGGACCCGTCGACTGTTGAGGTGAATGATCCAGCAGAAGAGGTGCCGGGTTTCGGAGACCGGTTTTATCGAGCGATTTATCCAGAATATCGGAAACTGGTACAAAACCGAACTGGCGTTACGATATCAAGGAATTTGTTGAATGGGAAATTGAATGAAAATGAGTTTGATGTAGATAATAAGGATCAATTCATTAGAGAGCTGCAAAAAAGAAATGCCTTTAGCAATAGGAGTGTGGAAGAGGCCCCCGTAATTGATAATGATAAACGTTTTCATCCTGCTTGGGAGATGAATAACCGTCATTCATGGGGCCATTTGAATATTGATTGGGGCGCTTTAGGCATCAAAAAAGATCAAAAGAAATTGGAAATTGGTATGATCCTAAATCGCCAGGCGAAAACCGGGAATTCTGCCAACAGCAACCATTATAAAATTTTAGAATATGCTCCTCAGGTTGTTTATGACGTACCTAGATTAACGGACTTTGCTTACATCCTGGTTGGGAATGTTAAACATTGGGACGATCAGACCGCAGGAAAGCCATCACAGATGGTTAAGGCCATCGAGTTTTTGCAGTCTCGAAATGTTCGGGAGTGGCTTCCACGGTCAGCTTACTAATAGATAAAGCAAGAGAGCGCTGATTAGGCGCTCTTTTTTAATTGTGCCGCTGTTGTTGAAGGGTGTTTTTAAGGGCGAGCAGAAGGGAATTTCGGGTTGTAGGTTTCAAGATCGTCCCCGCCCACTGGATATCTGATTTTTGCAAGAGGGATTTGCTAGTAATATCCGCGGTCCATGCATAGATCGGCGTGTCTTTCGTTGGAGAGGCGAGCTGTTTGATTTCTCGTGCAGCTGAAATTCCGTCCATGACAGGCATATGCAAATCCATCAGGATGACATCCACAGTATGCTCTTTTGCCCATTCGACGGCCTCTTTTCCATTTCGGACTTTGTAAACCTCACAATCGAAATCGGTTAGCATTGTTTCAAGCACATCCAGATTGGTTTCCACATCGTCAACGGCCAAAACCGAGAGCCCTAAATGCATCGCTGCATTTTGAGATGGCGTAGCGTTTAAAAGACTGAGACTATGGTGTAGTTTCGTCAGGTCTTTAAGAACAAAAGTTGCGGTAAAGGTACTGCCAAGACCCGCTGTGCTGACCGCAGTCACATCACCACCCATAAGACGGGCCAGATGTCTTGAAATTGGTAGACCTAGTCCAGTTCCCCCAAAATCCCTTGCGATTGAGCTGTCGGATTGGGCAAACGGATTAAAGATCGCTTCCATCCGTTCTGCTTCAATCCCAATGCCATCATCTTTGACTTCAACTTCCAAAGCCAAGGTGCTTTCATCAATAGAGCGTGCCGTGCTTCGGATGGTAACTGTTCCCCCTTGCGAGAACTTAAGCGCATTATCCAGCAAATTAAATATGACCTGCCGCATCCGCATGGCGTCACCAAATACGGTATATTGCAAGTTATCTTCTACGGTTTGGAGCCGAACATTATTTTCTTCAGCCTTGCCTGCAAAAGTAGAGGCTATATTACCGATCTCTTCAGTCAGGAGGAAAGGGGCCTCTGACAATTCGAACTGGTTAGCCTCAATCTTGGCAAAATCCAGCAGATCGTTGATTAGCCTGAGCAGGTCGCGTCCCGCACCACCAATACTTCGCGCATAATTGCAGATTTTTTCAGCATTCATATTCTGGGCTGTCACACCAAGTTCAACAAACTCGGCAAAACCAATGACGGCATTTAGGGGTGTTCTGAGTTCATGGCTCATATTGGCAAGGAAATCAGACTTTGCCTGGTTTGCGGCTTCTGCTTCTGCCTTGGCAATTTTTGCCCGTTCTTCCGCAACGATCTGGTCTGTCAGGTCAGTTCGGATGGAGACATATCTGGTAGGTTTTCCCTGCTCGTCAAGCACTGGAATGATCGTCGCCCAAACCCAGTAAATATTGCCATCTTTCTTAAGGTTTTTGATTTTACCATTCCAGGTTCCGCCATTGGCAATTGTCCGCCAAAGGGTCCGGTAAAACTCTTCGTCATGCTCGCCAGATTTGAGAATTCGGTGGTTCTTACCAATCAGTTCATCTCGTGTATATCCACTGATCTCGCAAAACTTGTCATTTACATAAGTGATGTTGCCCTTCACATCGGCAATACTGACAATCGCATGTTCGTCCAATGCATATTTTTGAAACTCAAGCTCTCGGAGTTGCTCTGTGAGCTGCGTTTCTAAAACCTGCTTGCTTTCCCTTAAGGCTTCCTCAGTTTTTTTAAGCTCTGTAATATCAGTCAGAGCGATCAGCATCCTAAGCGCGTTGCCGGAATCCGTTGGTATTTGCATGCCACGACATCTAAACCAGATTGTCGATCCATCTTTGTGATAAAACCGAAGGATCTGATCATAAAGTTGAGATGGTTCGGGATTTTGGTTTTTTAGATTCTCTTCAGCCAGCTTTGCGTCTTCAGGGAAAATAAGGTCTTTCCATTCGAGTGTGTCAACTGCATCGGACTTTGGGTCGTAGCCTAAAAGGGACCAGAACTGATCATTCATCCACTCGTAGCCCGGGTTTTCCAGGTCAAAATACCAAATCCCGTCTAGGACTGTGTTTTGAATGAAATCAAATATTTCTGGCTTGGATTGAACATGCTGCTGCAGTTCTGCTTCAAGAGAATGTTCTGTTTGCGCTGATTTCAGTTTTTTGGACAATCTTTAATCCGTTCAATGACTATTTAAACCACATACTTGTAAGGGGGTTCCTTTTAATCTCTTTCCGGTGGCCTGTGATTTAAAACTAATATAGTTCGAGTAATTCTAGAATAAAGAATAATATGTCAAACATTAGTAAAACATTAATTTAATGGGGTGTGTCAATAAATTGAAGCCATTTTATTTACAAGTAACGGTCCAAATTTCTAATGACGAGAACATTCGGATTTGCAGTTAACATGATGGTTGAGGCGTTTTTGTATTATTGGTTTTTGTCCTTGGTATAATCAGATAGACACTCCAAAACTTTGTGTATGTAAATCTCTCTGTAATGCCAGTATGATGCAGGACATCAAACAACAAGGTACTCAAACTCAATGTCGTCAACTTGGACAAAAATACTAAAGCCGAGCGGCTGGCGGGCAAAAATCCTTCTCGTAGTAATTTTAGCTATTTTTCTCTCACTGGACTATTGGGAAGTCGTTCAGCCCATCAAAACTTTTCTAGAATCTGATGTCATGGCTTTCTCTATCGGGGAATTTCGTGTCACTGCTTATCTGGTTATCAAGGGATCTCTTCTCGTATTCCTGCTATTTTGGGTGACTGGAATTATCTCTGAGTTTGGTGAAAACCGAATTAAGAAGATCAATAGCCTGCGAGCGAGTAATAAGGCGTTAATCGTTAAGGCCTTTCAGATCGCTGTATATTTCTTTGCCGCTATTTTCTTTTTAGACGTCCTCGGAATTGATCTAACCAACATGGCGATTTTCAGCGGTGCTGTTGGTATTGGTATTGGCTTCGGACTGCAAAAAATTACGTCTAACTTTATCAGTGGATTGATCCTGCTCTTCGAGAAATCAGTGGAGGAGGAAGATCTGGTGGAAATGCCGGATGGAACCTTTGGTTTCGTTCGCCACACGGGCGCGAGATATACGCTGATTGAAGAATTTGATGGCAAGGAGGTCATGGTTCCCAACGAGGATTTTATCACCAGCAAAGTGACGAACTGGACATTTACCAATACCCGGGGAAGGGTGGAAATACATGTGGGTGTTTCTTATGACTGTGATATTGAAAACGCGAGAGAATTGATATTGCAAGCTGCCTCTGAGCATCCAAGGTGTAGCCATGATCCAGCACCTCAGTGCTTTTTGAGGGAATTCGGGGATAGCTCTGTGAATTTTCTACTCTATTTTTGGGTAGATGATGTGAACATGGGGCGCTTTGAACCTCACAGTGACGTCATGAGAACTATATGGCGTAAATTCAAGGAACATGACATCGTTATTCCTTATCCACAGCGGGATATTCATATCAAGAGCCAGGAGACACCCTAATGGATCATATTCGGCTTTCTTATGCGTTTGACGGTAATGGTGGCGGGACCAAGCTAACTGGAGATGCAATCTCAGAAGGCTTGAAATCTGATAAATTGGCTTGGGTTCATTTAGATGCCAATCATCCTGATAGCCGTGCATGGCTGGAAGCAGAAATATCCTATCTGGACCCTTTCATTATTGAGGCATTATTGGCTGAAGAAACACGACCCAGAATGACAGAAATAGGGGAGGGTGTTCTACTGATCCTGCGCGGGGTAAATCTGAATGAGAATGCTGATCCAGAGGATATGGTCTCAATTCGGCTTTATGCAGATGCCCATCGTATCATAAGCGTGCGTAAACGCCGCCTCAAAGCAATACATGACATTGCGGATCGATTAGATGAAGGCAAAGGACCTAAAGATGCCGGGGGATTCATCAGCCAGCTTGCGATGCGCCTTTTTGAGAGGATGCAACCTGTTCTAACCGATCTTGATGAACAAACAGATGATATTGAAGAAAGTATCACCGAGGATGCAGATGAAGCACTTCGGCGCGATATTGTAACCGTTCGCAAAAAGGCCATTATATTTCGCCGTTATATGGCACCTCAACGTGATGCCATTAGCCAACTCAGAATGGCTGATCTACCTTGGATGAGTGAGCGAGACCAAAGAGAGATATATGAGGCCTTGAACCACATCACTCGGTATGTTGAAGATCTGGATGCAATTCGGGAGCGGGCACAGATTGTTAAAGACGAACTGGCAAACATTCTGGCCAACAGACTTAATCGAAATATGTATGTGCTTTCCGTAATTGCGGCTATTTTCCTTCCACTTGGCTTCCTAACAGGGCTGCTCGGCGTGAACGTAGGGGGTATTCCCGGATCAGAAAACCCTGCTTCTTTCTGGATTTTCTCTGGTCTGTTGGTCTTGCTTGTGGTTGGCCAAATTTGGGTTTTCAAAAAACTCAAGTGGTTCTAGGGCGATTATCTGGTTGGCTTGAGCTTCAGCTCATCCTTATTGATCGGAAACCGGGTAGGGCGGCACCCTGTTGCAGCGCGGATCGCATTGCATATCGCAGGTCCCGCCGCTACGATTGCAGTTTCTCCAGCACCCGTTGGGGCTTCAGTGGAGTTTATGAGAGCGATTTCGAATTCCGGGGTATGATAGAGAGCTGGTATTTCAATATCAGCAAAACTCTCGCTCGAAATCTGCCCATTCGTGATGGGGTGCTGGTCCAATAGGGCTAGGCTTAAACCCCACATCAGATTACCCTCTATTTGAGATTTGACCCTATCGGGATTTATAATCAAGCCGCAATCCTGAGCGCAGATTAACCTCTTCACTTCTACGTCTCCACTAGCGCTCACAATAACGTCAGCAATAACAGCTACATAGGACATGTCTTTATAGACACCGATAGCAACCCCTTGCCCAAATCCTGGAGTCTTATCATGGGGAGGATTGCTCTGGGCAATCTGATGAGCTCTTTTTAGAACATTTTTTAGACGGGCATTTTTAAGGTGATGCAATCTAAACTCTATAGGGTCAGCGCCCGCAATATAAGCTAACTCATCGATCGTGCTTTCGATAACCAGATTGTTGGGCGCAGCTCCCAAGCCTCGCCAGGGGCCAGTGTGTATCGGAAGCCTTGTAAGGTCATATCCTATTGCTGCCATTGGAAGCTCGTAAGCAGGTATTAACCCGCGTGCAACTCCTTTATCTCCTACGAATAGATCAGTTAAGGCCTGCATCCAATGGGGAAGGGCGGCATTTGTAAAAAGGATATGGCTACTACTCACATGGTGATCCCAGCTCTTAATGCTGGTGTTCGCCAGGTTTGCCCTCACTCTAGCCTTCAGCGGTGGTCGTAAGAACCCTTGTTTCAACTCTTGCTTTCGCGTCCATTGGACTTTAACGGGCCTGTTTACATGATTGGCAAGAATAGCAGCCTCCAGTTCTACTGAGGCAATGGTTCGGCTTCCAAAAGCTCCTCCAACTCTCATGCCCTGAACCTCTACATTTTCCGGGTCAAGATCGAGGTGACGGCAAACAACGTCACGAACATAGAAAACATCTTGGGATCCGCACCAGATCTTCATGCCTGTTTTATTAGGGGCTGCAACAGAAGCTCTAGGCTCAATCGAATTATGACTGGCTGCTGGGATGGAGAAGGTTAAATCTAGCTGCGTCTCAGTCGCTTTTTGAAACAAATTATCGGTTAGAGAATAAGTGGGATCCTGTTGCGTGAGCAGCTGTTCATCAATCAGTCGGTCTTGGATGGAAGCATAATTTTTTAAACTTTCAGTTTCCCATTCGACGTCAATCTTGTCCTCTATTTCATCCAATTTGGACGGAGTTGAAGCTAGAATTCCCAAGCCAATGGATTGTCCATATTGAAGACGTTCATCTTCCACATAACCAAGGTAGCCGGGTATGTTCTTTATCAAACGATCATCAATGGAAACTGGTTTGGTTTTTGTTTCTAAAGAGGCTGGAGCTCTTAATACCCTGCCGTAAATGAGACCTTCTATTTGGACATCAGCGGCATACAGTGGTCTTCCGGTAACAATGTCCTCAACAAGTGGGGAGGAGATAGCTTTGCCCACATATCCTTCACCTTTCAGGCTCATCAGGGAACTAGCGGGCAGCATTTCCACTTCAATTTCCTGACCATCTATCCCCTTATCAATAGCTTTTTTTAGTGATGCAGCTGCTAGGGCGAGGGGGTAGGCATATTCTTTGATGGAAACGCTGCCAACGGTTGCTTTGACCAGCTTCATTTGTCGGGTGTTCTGATAGTGGAGGTTAAGATCCTCCAACGGGATATGTAACTCTGTAGCAGCGATCTGCATAAGCCCGATTTCCACGCCTTGTCCCATTTCAACTCGGGGCAAGTAAAATTCATACTTGCCCTTATCGTAGGATAACCAGCCAAGTGCCGCTTCAGCATCAGCGTTTGGACGTTTTGGAATCGGAGGTATGAGGCTGCAACCTCCCACGCTAACGAAAAGGGCACTACTGCCGATTTTTAAGAAGTTACGACGGTTCATTGGTTCTTCTCCGCTGCTAGATGAATGGCTTTACGGATCCGGTCATACGTTCCACATCGACAGAGGTTCCCACTCATGGCGTCAGAGATTTCGTCATCGCTTGGATTTGGGTTTTCATCTAGAAGAGCGACAGCAGACATTATCTGGCCAGTTTGACAGTACCCACATTGAGGAACCTGTTTGTCCAGCCAAGCTTGTTGAACTGGGTGGAGGCTTCCGTCTTCTCGGGACAAGCCTTCTATTGTTGTAATGGAGCGTTTCTCAGCATCGCGGGCCGAAAGTTGGCAGCTTCTAACAGCTATCCCATCCAATTGGACAGTACAGGCACCGCAAATTCCTTCACCGCAGCCATATTTGGCTCCGGTTAATCCAATAAGCTCGCGAAGGATGAATAAAAGCCGTTCTGATTGCCAGGCTTCAGGTATTGTATGGAGAGATCCATTGATTTGCAGGCGCATAAAAAAATCCCCTATTTCGATATTCAGTCTTTGGACAGAAATAGGGGAAATCTGGACTGCGTTATTGAAAGATCACGTCACTCTTTCAATAATCTGTTTATTTGTCCTTAGTCATGACTGAGTGATTTATCAGTAAAGAGATAATCTCTCAGCTCCTTGTCAAAAATAGGGTCTTTCCGGCGGATCCATTCAATCGTCATAGCTGCATGTTCTTTTTCTTCATCTCGGTTATGTTCGAGAATTTTTTTCAGCTCTGGATCTTTGCAGGCATCAACGCGCTGATTGTACCAATCAACCGCCTCGAGTTCCTCCATTAAGGAAATGATTGCCCGATGCATGTCTCGAGTTTCATCTGACAGTTCTTGTACGGGTTCGTGGTATCCTTCGTTAGACATTTCTTATATCTCCGCTCCTTGCTTCAGGCTTCATGATATTCTTAACTATATACAGCCACCGTAATTTTTAAAGTGTGCTTTTGCTGTGATCCTGATCAATAGATACCTCCAAATTAAGATGATTGGGCCCTGATACTCTCCCACTATGCGGAACTCTGTGCAGTGGAAGTATTTTGGACTTGCATTGCGAGGGGAATATCCTTGACCATGTGGGCGGCTCTTCAGCATTTTGCTTGGAGGAATGCCTATTTGAAAAACAAGGTATCTAGTTAGAGTATTTTATGGCTATTTCTGTTGCATTTATCGGTTTAGGTGTCATGGGCCAACGTATGTTGACCAACATGGCAAAACATCCGTCTTATGATTTGGTTGCTGCTTGGGATCCAAGTGGTGAAGCTTGTGCTTCTTCAAAAGCTCAGTATCCCTCTCTTGAAATTATGGAAACTGCTGCCGATGCAATAACGGCCTCAAATGTAGATGTTGTCTACATCGCGAGCCCACCTGCCTCCCATCGAGAATATGCGATTGCCGCTGCTAAAGCCGGAAAGGTCGTATATTGCGAAAAACCACTTGGGGTGGATCTGGAAGATAGTCGTGGTCTGGTCATTGACGTAGAGGCGCTTGGTGCGCCGAATACAGTAAACTTTCCCTTCGCAGATAGTGCCGCCATTAACTTGATTCAAAATAAACTCCAGGATGGAACTATCGGTGAAGTGACCGGAGTTGATTTGAGGTTGCATTTCGCGCGTTGGCCACGGGGGTGGCAACATTCAGCTTCATGGTTGTCAGAGCGCGCAGAGGGTGGTTACGTTCGCGAAGTTGGGTCTCACTATGTATACTTGATAGAGAAACTCTTTGGGGATGCTAAGCTCCTGGATGCGTCTGTTCGCTATCAGGAAGACCCAAAGCTTTGCGAAACACATTTTACTGCTAATCTTTCATGTGGGGATATTCCCATTTCCTTCGCAGGAGGCTCTGGAGGTGTCGGTCCTGACCGTGTTGAATTTACGGTTTGGGGAACAAAGGCATCCTATCGGTTGTGGGATTGGGTTAATGTAAAGTCCACAACCGGCGAGACTTGGATTGATGAGCTTCAGGACATTGAGGATCCGAGGGAAGATGGCTATGTGAGGATGTTGGATAGCTTCGCGAAATTGGTTCGGGGAGAGAAGCATCAATTGCCGCCACTTCGTGCTGCCCTGTCTGTTCAGGAGATCATAGAGCAGATTTTAGGCCAGGATCGCAAAAAATAAACCATTTGCATGTGTAAAATTGATTTGGTTAAGTTTTTTCTTAACCAAATCATCTGCAATCTGGCTCCATGGTAAGTAACACTCATAACACTGCATCTGCAGCTGCCGATTTCTTAGAGATCTCCGACGACCTTTTTTGGGAAACCGATAAGTTTGGTGTAATCAGCCGCGCCCTTAATTGGGAGCCTTATTTTAAGCAAACGATCGTCGGGAAAAATCTATTGGAGCTGCTGTGCGTCAGGCCAGACTCAGCACGTGATTGGGAGCAGTTTGAGGAAAACTGGCAAGAAAAAACTGGGTGCCAGAAACTCCGAGTGCATTTGAAGACTGAGCACGGTGAGCTGCCTGTTGAATGTAGTTTCAAAGTGGTCGGATATGGAACGGAAAAAGAAAAGATCGTTGGTCTTTTTAGGGATATTGCTGAGCAGATATCAATAGAACGAAAACTCAAGTATTCCGAAGACAGGTTTGATAGTCTTGTAGCCTCGTCTCCTAGCCTGATATCCATCACTGATCTTTCAAACAGTCGTTATGTTGATGTCAACGAGTCGTTTTGTCAGTTTCACCGCCGCAATCGAGCCCGTTTTATCGGCCAAAAGTCTTTAGCTGTCTCAACTGTTCACGAAACTGCAGTCTATCAGGATATTGTTCAGCGCTTATTGCTGGGTGAAGAGATTTCACAGAAGGAGCTAACCATTACTCGAGGTGATGGTGCGATCCGGAAAATCTCCAGTATTCCCGTTTTGCTGGAGTATGAAGATGGTCCCAAGCTTCTGGTGTTTTCAACGGACATTACTGATCAGCTGGAGTTGGAGCGATCTGCAAGGCTTACAGATGCTATCCTCAAGACAATGAAACAGGGGATAACCTTATTTAGTGAGGATATGCATCTTGTCTTTTGTAATGAATATTTTAAGGAGCTTCTGGACTTCCCCGAAGAACTTTGCAAACCAGGTACCCCCGTCGCCGACATGGCTCGTTTGCAAGCGGAACGAGGTATGTATGGTCCAGGTGACGTTGAGGAGCTTGTAAAAGAAAAGCTCGCGTTTATGAACAGGGAGTTTGCCCATAAGTATGAGCGTAAACAAGGAGAAGGGCGCATATTGGAAATAGAGGGGACGCCGATACCAGGTGTTGGTCTTCTATCGATCTATAAAGATATTACTGAGCGGGTTGAAGCTGAAGCGCATGTCCGAGAAAGCGAAAAAATGCTTCGGGAGGTTTTGGAAACACTGCCATTTTCTTACACCCTCTGGGATAGCGAGGGACAGCGTATCCTTGGAAATGATTTAATGTATCAGTGGTTTAAGGATGAGATCCCAAACTACAAAGAGATCATGCATAGCTTGTCGGAGATTATTCGGGCGGTATTGGATAAAGATCTTGTTAAACCAAGGCCTGCAGACAAAGAGAAGTACATTCAGGAACAGCTAGAGCTCGTAAAGAATCCGCCTGCAAACAAATTAAATATTCGTCATATCGGCGAAAAATGGATGCAGGTAATTAATAAAAAGCTTCCTTCGGGCCATTGTGCGAGTATTCGTATGGATATTACTGAACAGCACCATCAGGAAGAGCAGCTTCGACAGGCTCAGAAAATGGAAGCTGTCGGTCAGCTGACTGGCGGAATAGCACACGATTTTAACAATATATTGTCCATTATTCTCGGAAATTTAGAAATTCTAGAGGAGTTGGACCTCTTTGAGGGAGATTTGGCCGCCAGTCGTTTTGAGGCCATTCAGAGGGCAGGTGAGCGAGGTGCGGAATTGACGCAACAGCTTTTATCTTTCTCTCGAAAACAGGAACTGCGGCCCAATATCCTCAATATGAACTCCGCTATTCGTGAAATGAATATGCTGCTGAAAAGTACTTTGGGCGGAAGTATAGATCTGGAGATCGAACTCGCTGATGAACTTTGGGATTCCTTTATCGACCAGGGGCAGCTGGAAAATAGTCTAATTAATCTGAGTATCAATGCACGAGATGCGATGAAAGGGAATGGAACCTTTTCGCTGCAGACAGCTAATGTAAAGTTGAAGGATCGCGTATTTGACTATGATAACACTCAAGTTTCGGGTGACTTCGTGCGTTTGACAATTTCGGATACTGGTATTGGAATTTCACCAGATAACTTGAAACAGATTTTTGAGCCTTTTTTCACGACCAAGGAAGTTGGCAAAGGCAGTGGCCTGGGACTGAGTATGGTTTTTGGTTTCGTCCGTCAGTCTGGTGGTTATATTCAGGTTAGTAGTGACCTAGGCGCTGGAACTATGTTCGAGGTCTTTTTCCCGCGCGTGTGAGAGGGATTTATTCGCATTCTCCCGCACTTTTTCCATGAGCCTAAGCAGAGTCGCGACTTCCTCTTCACTAAGTCCTTCTAGAAGTGTTGATTCCAGATCCAAAAGGAGTGGTGCCAGTATTTGATAGGCTTCCCGGCCATTATCGGTCAACCTCAGAACAGCTTTCCTTTTATCATCGCCATCAATATCTCTTTTCAAAAACCCCCGTTTTTGCAAAGCTTTGACCGCTCTACTGACATTGACCTTATCCATGCTTGATTGTTCAACAATTTCGCTAGCCGAAAGAATGCCGTGGCTGCCAAGAACTGCCATGGTTCGCCATTCAGAAACCGATAGATTAAATCGAGTGGCATAGATGTTTGATACTGAACTGCTGACAGAGCGGTAGAAAATCCGCACCAAATAAGGAAAAAAACTTCCCAGTTCAAACTCTCTTTTGCGAGTCGGGTTGATGTTTTCCATGCTAACCTGTTTCTGAATTCTAATTGATATTCACCATTTTAATTACAAGCGATACTAATATCAAGCTCGCTTAAGTTTTGAGTTGTTTATTGGTGTACCGACGTTTTAGCGAAATGTTGGAGGATTTTAATATCTATCCCTGTGTTTTATCTTGACTTAGTTGCATATGTAACTAATCTGCTCGATAGGATATTTATCTCTAAGTAGTTCAGGATATTGCTGGGTGTGTGGAGCTTTGGAGTTGCAGTATTCAAACCACAATCTGAAAGTTAGGGAGGGTTTGTTGAAAAAGATTTTTGAAATGCCGCTGTACCCATACGAACGGCATGAAGATCAAAATCAAGAAAAACCAGCAAGAAGATCTGTTGTTGTCATAGGTGCTGGCCCTATCGGTTTGGCTGCTGCTATCGATTTGGCGCAACAAGATGTCGACGTTGTTATTCTCGATGATAATGACAAGGTAAGTTGGGGGTCTCGTGCAATTTGTTTTGCGAAGAGACCATTGGAAATCCTCGATCGATTGGGTTGCGGCGACATCTGCGTCAACAAAGGGGTGACCTGGAACAAGGGGAAAGTCTTTTTTGACGAACGCCAAGTTTACCAGTTTGATCTTCTGCCGGAAGATAATCATAAGCGGCCTGCATTTATTAATTTACAGCAATATTACATCGAGGAATATCTGGTCGAACGCGTCCATGACCTTGAAGCTGCCGGCAAACCAATTCACCTTCGAGGACAGAACAAGGTTACGAATATTGTTGATCATGGTGACCATGTCTCTCTTGAAATCCAGACGCCAGATGGACCCTATATGCTGGAAAGTGATTGGGTAATTGCCTGCGACGGCGCAACTTCACCGACCAGGTCGATGATGGGATTGGATTTCGTCGGTCGTGTGTTCGAAGATAATTTCCTAATTGCAGACGTGGTCATGGAGGCTGACTTTCCAACAGAAAGGTGGTTCTGGTTTGACCCGCCATTCAACAGGGGACAGTCAGCGTTACTTCATAAGCAGCCCGATAATGTCTGGCGAATAGATTTGCAGCTGGGTTGGGATATTGACCGCGAGAAAGAAACGGATCCAGATCGGGTGAAAGCTCGTCTTCACAAAATGCTGGGAGAAGATGTGAAGTTTGAACTGGAGTGGGTATCTATTTATACCTTCCAGTGTCGCCGGATGGAAAAATTCCGCCACGGCCGGGTACTATTTGCTGGTGACGCTGCTCACCAAGTCTCACCGTTCGGGGCGCGAGGGGCTAATAGTGGTCTGCAAGATACAGATAATCTCTGTTGGAAGCTAAAGCTGGTAATGGACGGAAAGGCTCCAGAAACGTTATTGGATAGTTACGATGAAGAGCGAATTTATGGAGCTGATGAAAATATTCTGAACTCTAGCCGTTCGACTGATTTTATTACTCCTAAGTCTGAAATAAGCAGAATTTTCAGAAATGCAGTTCTTGATTTGTCGGAGAGAGCGGAGTTTGCCCGTCCACTTGTCAATTCAGGCCGACTGTCTGTTCCGTGTGTGTATGATACGTCCAGGTTGAACGGTCCGGATTGCAAGGAAATGCCTGCTCGCACAAGACCGGGGGCTCCTGCCGTTGATGCCCCGCTTTCGGATGGATGGCTTTTAGATCGTATAGGGGACAAGTTTCAACTTCTGCTGCTGGGTGAGCATGCAAATGTTCCTGAGAAACTGGAAGAAAGTGGAATTGAAATCGAAATTCTTCAAATCCCGCTTTCAGAAGACGTTGCGGAACGGTATCTCGGAGAGGCTGAGAACGCCGTTTATCTAATGCGGCCAGACCAGCATGTGGCGGCTAGGTGGGTTGATTTTACAGAGACTGAGGTCAGAACAGCTTTGAAAAAAGCGATCGGTCTTGGGTAAGGAAGGGACATGACTAAACTGAACACAGCGCCAAATATGACTGATCCTGATGGCTTTTATGAGAGCCTTCTCAGGCTTCATGAAGGGCTCGAAGAAACGGAAAGTCACGCTTTAAATGCACGTCTCGTTCTGATCCTTGCTAATCATATAGGGGATCGTCAGGTTCTGAACGAGGCTATGAAGCTTGCAAAACTTGAAAATTAAGCCATGTCTTTAGGGTAACTGAAAATTCGCCTATGGTTATTTCATAAGCTCGAAAATTCGGGCTTAAATTGAGGTTTAGGAACGCAAATGAAATCGTTGAATATCCAGCCACTTGTGGTTGGTGCTGTTTTAGGAAAGACAGTGCGCGGAATTCCGGGTGCACCGCCGTCTGCAAAAATTTGATCTCACATTTCTTATCTCAAATTTTGCAGGAGTTTCCTGATGACTGATTTATTTGAAAATCCACTTGGGCTTGATGGTTTTGAATTCGTTGAATGGGCATCACCGAAGCCAAATGTTCTGGAGCCATTATTTGAAAAGATGGGCTTCACTAAGGTCGCCGTCCATCGTTCAAAGGATGTTGTTCTCTACCGCCAGGGCGATATCAATTTCATTATCAACAACGAAAAGAAGAGCCAGGCCTATTATTTTGCGGAGGAACATGGGCCCTCAGCATGTGGGCTCGCTTTTCGGGTGAAGGATGCACATAAAGCTTATTCAGAAGCAATTAAAAGAGGTGCTCAGCCCGTAGATATCCCAACCGGGCCAATGGAACTTCGTCTTCCAGCCGTGAAGGGAATTGGCGGCGCGCCTCTCTATCTGATCGATCGATATGGTGATGAGAGCTCAATCTATGATATCGATTTTCAGTATCTGGAAGGCGTTGACCCTCATCCAAAGGGGTGCGGGTTTAATGTCATCGATCACTTAACCCACAATGTTTATCGTGGCCGAATGGGTTATTGGGCTGAATTTTATGAAAAGATTTTTGGTTTCAGAGAAATTCGCTACTTTGATATCAAAGGCGAATACACAGGATTGACGTCTCGGGCAATGACCTCGCCTTGCGGCAAAATTCGCATCCCACTTAATGAAGAAGCTTCTCAAGGTGTCGGCCAGATTGAGGAATTCCTGATGGCTTATAATGGAGAGGGGATCCAGCATGTGGCGCTTTCCTGCGATGATTTGCTGGTGAGCTGGGATAAGCTAAAGGCAAAAGGGATCCCTTTCATGACACCGCCGCCTGACACTTATTATGAAATGCTGGAAGAACGCTTACCCGGTCACGGTGAGAACGTACCTGAGCTTAAGTCCCGCGGTATCCTTCTGGACGGTTCCACTGAAGAAGGGGATCCGCGTCTACTATTGCAAATTTTTTCTGAAACGCTTGTTGGACCTGTATTCTTTGAGTTCATTCAACGCAAAAAAGAAGAAGGGTTCGGGGAAGGTAACTTCAAAGCTCTATTTGAAAGCATGGAGCGAGACCAACTTCGCCGCGGTGTCGTAGAAGCGAAATAGTTTAAAGAAAGAAACTTATGAAAAGCCCGGTGAACGCCGGGCTTTTTTGTTTGATATCCAACTGATTCTTATTTTTCACAAACTTCTATGTGAAATTAACTATAAATTTTCACCGCATAGGTGGAAAAGTTGATGCAAGTGTTTCTCTCAAGTTGAAATTCTCATGTTTTGAGAGTGATAAAGTTGTGTAACTTTTTGGAAACCCTCTCATATGGTAAATAAAGTATTACTAATTAGATAAAATTATATCTAATTAAAATGAAAAACAAAGAGTGGGGTACAGACTATGAAACAAAAGCTACTTACGTTGACGCTTGCGTCCGTCATGTTAGCAGGGGGAGCGTCAGTTGCTGCAGCTGAAATTGTTAACAGCTTGGCACCTAAAGACACTAATTTCACTTGGGCAGATCAATCCTCAGGAGGGGGCTCAGCACAAATCGTTGACCTAACTGGTCAAGGAGGCGATCTTGAAAATAATGCACCTGCTGGAAAAGGCGCCCTGGCGTTGTCAACTGGCGGTAGCGGCGATGATAGGGGTGAGGTGAGATATACTGGTAATTTTGGGACAATAGGTGACTTCCTCCAATCAGGAAGCATGTCCTACAATTACTATCACAACTCAGGTGCACCTCTAACATCTATTGTTCCTGCGATTAAATTCGAGGTTTGGGACTTTACAGATAATAACAGTGATCCATATGCGACCTTTGTGTATGAACCTGTTTATAACGCTGGTGGTGTTGGTGCCTTTGATAGTTGGCACGAAGTTAATATTGACGGAAATACAGGGGATTTCTGGCATACAACACTTTATGATATGAATGGCGCCCTATACGATAACTCGATCGCTGATTGGGCGGCTGCTTATTCTTCTTTTTCAGACGCAATTATCACCTCTATCATTTTAGGGGTAGGCAGCGGTACACCAAACCAATCTGGTTATGTGGACGATGTTTACTTTAGAAACGGAGATATTGAGCTGGCGGCTGACTTTGAAGTATCCGCAGTTCCACTGCCGGCGGCCTTACCACTTTATGGAGCAGGTATGGCCATCCTTGGTTTCCTTGGCTGGCGGAAAAAGCGGAAACTCGCTTAATTGAGCATTTAGAGAAGCTTTTTGAAACAGCCCGGTGATAGCCGGGCTGTTTTTTTTTAAGAGGCTGTTTGTAGAGTAGATATGGGTTGCAGCCAATTTGCGGCGGGTTGAAGGCCTACTATTTTGTGAGGATTATTATTACCGTCATTCAGGTAATATCCTTCGCGGATTACTTTAAAATCGACAGTTTGACTTATACCCGGCATTTGGTAGAGGCGCCGGCTATACGCCCAAAGATTGGGATAGTCGATCAGGCGTTTGTATGAACATCTGAAGTGGGTGTAATAGACCGCATCAAAGCGGACCAGGCAAGTGAACAGGTAGATGTCACTTAAGGTCATAAAATTTCCCAGTAAAAACCTGTTTTGCTGAAGTTTTTCTTCCAGGTAATCCAGTTTGTTGAATACAGACCAATAGGCATGTTCATATGTGGATTGATTTTCCGCAAGGCCCGCTTTGTAAACGGCTTGAAATAAACTACGGGTCAAGTCGTCATTAAGTGAGAGTATTTCGGCTTTAGCTTGGTTGGGAAGGAGGGTCGGTTGACCTGTACCGCCAAGGCTATCCAGCAGCCGACAGATTTCATCAGACTCATTGCTGATGATTTTGTTCTGCCGACGATCCCACAAGATTGGCACAGTTGATCGTCCTGTGTAATTAGGATCGGAAAGGCTGTAGAGTTGATGAACGTGTCTGATGTCAGTGCCGAAGTCTTGTGAAAGAGGGCCTTTGGGTAGGGGAGCATAACCTTTAACTCGCGGGCCACCTGCATAGTGAATTGGTAGATATCCACTGAACCCTTTTAAAACCACGGTGATTAAAACTCTGTGTGACCACGGACAGCTCTTGGATGCAAGAAGGATAAACTCATCCGGGTGACTTTTGAGGCGGTCTTTAAGGCTCGGGGTAAGATAGTTTTTAAGTTCAATCTTTGAGACTTTTTCTTTCACGCCATAATTTTTATGAATAGGGCTTTCGACCCACTTTCCATCAACAAGCATTCCCATTGTGTTCTCCTTTTTCAAGAAGACTATCAGGAGTGTTCGTAATTTAGTGGTTCATAATTTGAAATTTATGGTCTAATAAATAGACCATGAAGAATTTGCCATTGAATAGTCTGAGGGCTTTTGCCGCCGTGTTTGAAGAGGGCGGTGTTCGACCTGCTGCGCGGCGTCTTAGTGTTACGCACTCTTCAGTTAGTAAATTTCTAAGCGAATTAGAAACACATCTTGGGGTGCGATTGGTTAACCGAATGGGGAGTAATCGGATAACTGGTTTTACACGAGAGGGTGAACTTTTGGGAAAATCGGTTCTTGCTTCTTTTTCAGAAATAAAACAGGTAATAGCTTCTATTCAAGAAAGCCAGCGACAAAACTCAGTGACCATCGAAACAACCTCTGCATTCGCTGCAAGGTGGTTCTTCCCAAGATTGGGCGAGTTTGAATTGGCTTATCCTGACATTGAGCTTTCTGTGGTTGTTGATCAGCGGGTAAAGCCACCGTCAGAACAGGATGCAGATATCACAATACGGCTTGGAAAAGGACCGTGGAGTGGTCTTGATTGTAGACCATTTATGGATGATGCGCTTTATCCTGTTATGCGCCAAGACTACTGGGAGGGATTTGGTAAGCCCGCCGAATTGACTAGTCTTTCTAAAATGCGCTTGTTGCATGATAAAAACCCACAGGCCTCATGGGCAAGATGGGCAGCATATCATGAATTGACGGGCCTTAATCTGTTACAAGGGCCTCGTTACTCCACATTGGATCTCGCGTTGAGGGCAGCGGAACAGGGGCTTGGTGTCGCTCTTGCACGCCATCAGTTTGTCAAGCCAGCATTAGAGGCGGGTTTGCTGATTGCGCCTTATGATCATGCGGTCATGCCACTTGAGGATTTTATTTGGCTGGTTCGACCAGGTCACGGTCAACCTAGCAAGGCAGCCCGAAAAGTGATGGACTGGCTTTTTAGCCAAGCGGAACTGGATGGCGCTCTTCCGTCTTAAACCTTAAGCGTTTTCTGCTTGCAGGTTCCGGGCAGCTCGCTCTCTAATAGTGCTGCTGCTAATGCCATCAGTTCTTGGGAAGATGATAAGCCTCTCTGGATCGATATCGTTTTGATTGTCATCGCCGTGAACAAGCAAATCGATATTATGTTTCTTTAAAACTTCCTCAGTCAGTAGCCAGGGTGTTTCAACGACTTCATCCACGGCTTCCAAGGCCAATAGGATTTCTTTGCGTTCGGCAAAACTCAATTCTGCATCTACCCCTTTAACCCGTTGGAGATCTGTATCGGAAGTTAAGCCAATTACTACGTGGCCGAGTTTTTTAGCCTGGTTCAGGAGGCGAATATGACCGTGATGTAATAGGGTCGCGGACATATCAACCATAATGCGTTGCACACTTGGAGGTTGACCTTCAGCAGTTTCCTTTTCGGTTCCTAAACCGTGTACTAAAACAGTAAACGTATGAATGGCCTGAAAAGCTGTCAGCCAAATGACCAGCAATGCTGTCGCAATGAGGGTTGGCGTTTCCAGCTGTCTCAGTACGTCGATATCAGCTTGAAGAACCGCTATCAGGACCAGGCAAATCCCCGGAAGGACGAACAGAGGTTCGATATCTTTGATCCGGCTGTTGAGCCACAGAGCCCTCATCAGATCACCTGTATGTCTCACACCCATTAAAGCCAGCGTTAAAAATGCGAGAGATTGGGTGTTCCAGGTTAGCGCGCCCTGATGATGACTATAAATGAGCCAAATTGAGATGGTTCCAAGGCTTAGGGCAGGGGTCAGGAGGTCTTTTAAGTGGTCACGTGCTCGTACGCAATTTTTGAAAATAGAAAAACTAAGAACTGAGATAACCACTGCGTAAGAAAGGTGCCGCAGCTCCACTTCGAAGATCGTTTCATCCCAGATTTCGTATCCCCAAATGGCCGTGACGATCAGGCAGACTACACCCACCCAAATAAATTCAAGGCCACCAAGAAAGGGGAGTTTCCGCGCGTGATTGTTGCGGGTTTCCCAGTTATTTGTCCAAAATGCAAAAGTTACGACAAGGCTCATGATGACCATTTGTTCCAATGGATAGACCATCATATACATCAGGGCAATTGGGGTGATGTTCGCAAGAAATGCATCGACCCAGTGATCTAGAAAGTCTCCTGCAGGGCCACCCCGTTTAAGTCGCCGGGCTTGCAAGCCATCAAGCTGATCGCAAATTGCGTAAACGACGAGAAGCAACGCTCCAAGAACAAGTAAAGTCTTGCCTATTGATGTTGTCGGGTCGATCAGGCTTTTGGAAAACCAAAGGAGAAATGCAGTAATGCCTGCGCAGATTCCACCGAACAGAGTTAAGGCATTAGGTGAGACCGTTTCTGGAATGAGATTGAGGATTGGGTCAGTGGCCCACTTTCGCAAAGTTGGCGCAGTCGCTGAGAAATCCTGACTTTCAAAATTCTTTTTCATTTCAGAAATTCTTCAATTCCAAGTGCAAACAGTGCATATCCGCCAACGATAGCATGAGAGACGGAGACACCAATGAGTGATTTATGGCGCATAAACAGCCAGCCCCAAAACAAGCCTGGAACAAAGGTTATAAAGGCAAAACCCAGATTAAGATGTGAATGGGATGCGGAATACAGAAGGTTAGAGACTAATATTGCTAGAAAATGCCGCTGAACATGGCTTCCCTGAAGCAGGATTGATAAGGGGGCTTGGACACCACATCGAGCGATCAGTTCCTGCACTGGACACAATAATACGTAGGCCAGGAAAAACGTTAGATAAGCCATCCAGCTAAAATCGCCCCCAGGTGTGAAGCTGGAGAACATTTCTGTCAGCGTAAAGACGGTCATCCCACCAGGATCGGGATAGAGAACGATATACTCCCATTTTAGAAACGTAATAAACGCGCAAAATGGAATGGAGAAAAGTACTGCATCCTTAATGGCAGGCTTCCACCCTTTTAATGTCAGGCCAAACGCCTCAAAGGGCATTTCACTTCTGGCCATCATAAACAGCATGGCGCCCATGAACGCAACTATGATCAGCGGGGAATAGTATACCTGTAGCCAAGAACCATAGGTTCCAAGATCCATTATTGCCCGAAGCGCAAGGGTGTAACAGGCAACCAGTGACAGAATGGTAATGATAAATCGGCCAGCGACCGCCTGTTCCCGACGTCTTTTGGATTCCTGTTCCATCAGGGCAACTTTACGTTCGCTGGTATCGCGGAGTTTGCTGGCTATTCTCCGGATCAAATTTACCTGAATTTGATCATAAAGCTCCTTGAGGTTTTGATCTTCATTCTGCTGTCGCAGATCAAGGGTGATCAGTTCCATCGGCTTCGATGCTCTGATCGTTGCAGATGCCACCGTACCTTCTATTGCTGTGAGTTCACCAAATTCTTCACCCGGCTGTAATGTTGCAATGACAAACGAATTGTCATTGTCGCCACTTTCTTTTTCCAGACTTTTCAGGACTTCGGCTTCACCAGTGTGAATGATGTGTATTTTGCTGTTGGTAGTTCCCTCCCGCAAAATGATTTGGCCTTTTTCGATACGAGAGATTTTGAAATGCGGCAAACTGCTTTCAATCAGTTCCGTCGGAAGCCCCCTGAACATTTCCGACGCGGCAACACTGTCGATAATCTCTCTTGCGGCCATTTCTACTCCGCGGCGTTTTGCAGGGCTGGTTCATTAGCCCGATTTGCCTTTAGTCTTTCTTTCATTTCACTGAAGGGGATCAGTTGTTCGTTAACTTCATCCCAAATGGCGAGACGTGTACAGGTGATGGCCTCTTTCAGTTTCATTTCGCGGGGCGTGCAGAGATGGGGGTTCTCTATCATGCATGCCCTTAATTTATAATTGGGAATAGAGGGTAACAGGTGATGGATATGGTGTATGCCGATATCAGCAGAAATCCACCTCAACACAGGTGGTAGATTGACCAGAGTGCTACCATCAAATGCAGATTTGAGATAATCCCAGTTCTTCTGACGTTGCCAGTAGGCATCATGATAGGAATGCTGAACGTAGAAAAGCCAGAAGCCGATGACAGATGCAATCCAAATTGCGGGGAGAAAAACCGCAAGGAATGGGCCAATACCATAAGTAAAATGGATCCCGATCAGGGCTAAAACCATAACGGCATTGGTGCGATGAACGCTCTTAAGGTAGATCGGGTTCAGATTATTGTGCAGAATTGGGAAGCGCTGTTTGATGGCAAAATGTAAAAAACCACCAATACCAAATAAGAAGAACGGATTTCGGATCAGGCGATAAAAGATTTTCTCTCTCAAAGGGAGGGTTTGGTATTCCTCTATCGTCTTGGTTTCAATATCACCAGTTCCACGCTTATCCAGATTTCCAGTTGTCGCATGGTGGATCGCGTGAGCAGCGCGCCAATATTGATATGGCGTAACTGTTAATAACGCAAAAACACTGCCAACGGCATCATTCAGTTTTCTGTTGGTGAACAGACTTCCATGCCCGCAGTCATGCTGAAGTGTGAATAGGCGAACCATAGTCAGTCCCAGCGGAATGGAAAGCAGTAAGACCCAACCATAATGCTCAAGACCAAGATACAGCATAAATCCCAACAGGGCAGCAAACAGCAACGAAGCCGTCAGGACCTGAAACCAGGCTCTTAGGTTACTGGAAACGGCATAAGGCCTGACAACGGCCAAGGCTTCTTTTAGCGTGCGGGGCCTCGCAACTGTATGGGTGAAGACCTGTGTTGGTTTGTCGCTCACATCCTGTGGCGAAGGGACCATGTTTCCGGTCCCGTTTTCGTCATTAATATATCGTATTTTTCTTACCCCTAAAATTTGCCGAACTATGCCGCAAATTGGTTGAATAGGCAACATATTTGAACGCGCATTATGGTTTGCTTATGCACTGTACAAATAGGACGTTAATTTAGGTTAAAGCAGTTGGCATAAAAGGTGGTTGTGGCTGGCCAGTCAGAAAAGACACCGGACACGCCGATATCGTTATGGAGGACATGGAGAAGCTCAAGCATGTCTCCATCTTTTTCAACAACGGATTTAATGGATTTGTAATACCAACCCCCACCTTTGTTTAAAGGGCCACTTCGTTCCAAAGTCCAGGCGATCAGCTTCAAACCTGCCTCTTTTGCTGCTATTGCATAGGCAGACGGCACAATCTTACCGTCGTCTTCTGAGACCAGCATCCAAAGAGGGGGCGCTAGATAATTGACCCCAGCAGTTTTTAACTCTTCCATTGTCGGTGAAAAACTATTTGGATCACTTGTATTCAATCCCTGGCGATACCGTCCGTCCAGATAGACAGCCTGTTTGCCAAACTCGGGTTCGTTTTCAATCCAGTAAAGAATATCGTCCAGATTGAAAGATTGCGGCCAAACATCTGAGGGGTCAATATTCGCAGCCTTATATTCATCGATGAGTTTCTGTGCATACATTTGTTGCGTCATACCTTCATAAGGCATGGAAACTTTTGGTGCTTTGAGCTCAGGAGTAAACTTCACGCCCAAGGATTTGAAAAGCGCAATACTTTCTTTGTGGCTGAGCAATTCCTCTCCTTCGGGTTTTCCAAGGTTTTTCCGCCATTTGGGTGTTCCATTCAAATACTCTGCGGGTGTTTCAGCCTTCTTGTTGGCACCTTCCATCTTTCCTTTTAAGCTTTTGAATTCTGCAAGAGTTATGTCACTCGTTAGGCACTCTGCAGTCGCTTTTTGACCGTCAGCCGGAGTGAACGGTGTGCTACATTTTTCGGCGAGGGGCGTAGTCACAATATTCGTGGTGTAGTGAAGGTCATTTTGGGAATGCCGGCACACAAGCTCCTTATCCTTGGTAAAGGTGACATCACACTCCAGAATTCCAGCTCCCATTTTTGCCGCAGCTTCATAGCCGGCTTGTGTATGTTCTGGATATCCAAGTGGCGCGCCGCGGTGAGAGATCGAAAAGTTTGACTTTTTCAAGGGTTGCCCCTGACAGGATTTCAGTTTTTCCTTCAATGGGCTCGGTGACATTGTTGAAATTAGTTCTGCGGGGCGATTTGTTTCATCAAATGCCCAGGAGACCACCGGAGCCAAAATGAGCAACACTCCCGTCAGCAACACACGTTTTATCATTAAAAAGCCTTCTCTCAGTTGAGTGGCAAAGGTAGGTGGAAAATAGCTATGTGGCAATTGATAGTTCGTTTGAAGTCAAATATAATTGGGCTGAGTTCTCAGAATGACATGATGAGCTTTGGTGATGGGAAAATTTTCCAAATTTTCTGTTGGCAGAACTATATTCACGTCTCATAATGCGCCGCTTGTGGCAGTGCATGACACTAAAAACTCCCGTTAAGAGGAACAATAATAATGAATGATCATGATAAACCCCTAGAAGGCCTTGTTGTTGCTGATTTTAGCCAGGGTGTTGCAGGTCCTTATTCAGGTATGATGCTTGCGCAGGCAGGTGCGACTGTAAATAAGATTGAGCCTCACAACGGTGACTGGGCTCGGACACTAGGAACAGCATATGGCGATCACTGTGCTCACTCTGTCGTGGTAAATCTCGGTAAGAAATCGATTGCCATTGATCTTAAAAGTGAAGAGGGCCTGAAACTTGCCAAGAAAATGGCTGTTGAGGCAGATATTGTTCTGGAATCTTTTCGTCCCGGTGTGATGAAAAAATTCGGCCTGGATTATGAGACAATCAAAAAAGAAAATGAAAATGTGATTTTCTTGTCTGTGACTGGCTATGGTCAGGAAGGCCCTTACAACAAACGTCCCGTAACAGATAGTGCGATCCAGGGTTTTTCCGGTTGGATGTCCATCACGCGGGACGAGCATGGCACGCCAATTCGTACGGGTATGGTTGTGATCGATTTCATGACAGGCCTGTTTGCTTATCAGTCCATTCTGAAGGCTCTGATTGCGCGCGGCATTAATGGAAAAGGTCGGTATATCGATTGTAGCCTGATGCAAACAGCTGCAGCTTTCCAAAGTGCTAAGATTATTGAGCACCATTTGGAAGGTGGGGAGCCTGCAGTTCTCTATGTCCCAGCAGGTGTTGTTAAAACGGCTGACGGATATCTTGGAATTGCTGTCATGAGAGAACATCATTATGCCTCTCTCTGTAAAACGTTGGGGCGGGAGGATTTGATTGATCACCCTGACTACAACAGCAGGGAAGCCCGCCTTGAAAATGAAGCTCCCTTGATGAAGGAGTTACGCGCAGAATTTGTCAAGCGGACTACCAAGGATTGGTCAGCAGCATTAGCTGCCGCCGAAGTTATCCATAGTCCTATTAATACCTACACTGACTATCTGGAAAACGAACAAGTAGAGGCTGTCAATAGCTACACTTGGTTGGACTTAGATGGTGTCGGCCGGATTCCAATGCCTCGCATACCAGGATTTGAAGGGTTTCAGGCCGGTGATCCGATGGCCCATAGCCCCCATATCGGCGAAGATGGTGCAGAGGTCTTAAAGTCCATTGGACTTTCTGATGAAGAGATCGATGCACTCAAATCATCAGGGGCAGTCCTCTAACCTTTCGAGATTGAAATTGTGGTCTGTGAGATTGCACCTTTATCGTGTGTTTTAATCACAGACCTCTTTCCTGTGTGCATTGTTTATTCTTAAAATTGAATAAATCGGGCAGATGCCGACGACCCCTATAATTAGGGGGAAAAGCCCAATGTAGCCCCAGTTTGTTTCTGGTCCGAAAAACACAAGCGATAATAATACCAGCCCCAAAATGATCCGGAAAATCCGGTCACTCATGCTTTCATTTGTTTTCACAGTATATTCCCCAAATATCATGCACTTTTAAGGAGAATATATAATCAATATTAAATATCAAGGATTGAATTAATGAGCGAGCTTAATAATCCTTTGTTGATGGGACACGCCAGCAAAATCAAAGGCATATAAAAACCGGCCAGTTAAGGCCGGTTTTTTTGTGTTCTAGGCTTTGCCGTATCCGCCGCCACCTGGTGTCTTGATCAAAATGACGTCATCAATACCGACTTCCGTCTCATCGTTCCCTTTTAGAATTTCAACCGTTCCATCTTTACGGATGACAGAATTCTCCCCACGAGCGCCGGGGCTTCCGCCTGCAAGTCCATAGGGATCAGTATTCCTGTGAAGCGATAGGAACGTGACTGTCATGGGTTCCATGAACCGCATGCGGCGAATTGCACCGTCACCCCCCTTGAATTTTCCTTCGCCGCCAGATCCGCGCCGGATGGAAAATTCTTCAACCCGAACAGGAAAACGCCATTCCAAGACTTCAGGGTCTGTCATGCGGGTATTTGTCATATGACTATGAACAGCACTGGTTCCGGGGTGATCCGGGCCAGCACCAGTGCCGCCGCAAATGGTTTCGTAATTCTGCCGCTTGTCATTGCCATACAGGAAGTTGTTCATTGTGCCCTGAGCAGATGCCAGAACGCCAAGAGCGCCATAGAGGCAATCCGTGACACATTGGGAGACTTCCGTATTTCCCGCAATGACGGCAGCTGGATAAACAGGGTCCAGCATTGAACCTTCGGGCACAATGATATTGATCGGTTTCAAGCAACCTTCATTCAGCGGAATTTCATCGTCGACCAGCGTTCTGAAGACATAAAGGACAGCTGCCTTGCTGATCGCTTTAGGCGCGTTGTAATTGCCTTTGTCCTGCGGTGAAGTTCCCGTGAAATCAACCGTTGCGCTTCGATTTTCTTTATCAACTGTGATCGCGACTTTGATTTTGGCACCGGTATCCAGTTCATATTCAAAGGCACCGTCTTTCAAGACATCCAGAACGCGGCGCACAGTTTCTTCTGCGTTGTCCTGAACATGTCCCATATAGGCCGAGACCACATCGATCCCGAAATGATCAATCATTTTCCGAAGTTCGCGAATGCCCGTTTCATTGGCTGCGATCTGGGCCGTGAGATCGGCGATATTCTGATCCACATTCCGGCACGGATATTTGCCGCTGGATAGCATCTCCCGCGTTTTTTGGTCTCTGAAATGACCACCACGTGCCAGCAGGAAGTTGTCAATAAGCACACCTTCTTCTTCGATGTGAGTGCTATCTGGCGGAGAGGAGCCAGGTGTTCTACCGCCAATATCTGCATGATGCCCACGAGAGCCGACATAGAAAATGATCTCTTCGCCAGCATCATCAAAAACCGGGGAGATCACCGTCACGTCTGGCAAATGAGTGCCACCATTATAGGGGGCGTTCAGGGCGTAAAAATCACCGGGCTGCATCTTTCCTGCATTTTCCCTAATGACGACTTTGATGCTTTCACCCATGGAACCTAGATGCACAGGCATATGCGGGGCATTGGCAACGAGGTTGCCATCTGTATCAAAAATTGCGCAGGAGAAGTCGAGCCGTTCCTTGATGTTTACGGATTGCGATGTATTGGAAAGGGTTGCGCCCATCTGTTCGGCGATGGACATAAAGAGGTTATTGAAAACCTCAAGCATAACAGGATCTGCTTTTGTACCGATGGCTTCGGTTTGAGGGCGGGCTTCAACCCGATCCAGTATCAAGTGCCGGCGCGAGTTCAGGCTTGCCTGCCATCCCGTCTCAACAACAATTGTACCGGTCTTCTCGATAATGATGGCTGGGCCTTTGATCTTTTGACCGCAGTCCATTTGGTCGCGATCGTAAAGGGCGACGTCCTGCCAGCGACCGGAGGTGTAGAGCTGCACTCGATCCAAGGCTTTAGGCTCGGTAATCAGCTCTTTAATATCTTCCTCTGGATCTACAACACTATCGGTCAGGCCAATAGCTTCAACCGAAAGTGCCTCAATAATAAGACCCCGATCTTCTGCAATAAAGCCAAAGCGCTGTTTGTGTGTCACCTCAAAAGCGGCCTTCATGGCTGCGGGCGTATCCAGATCGACCAGCATCGCTGAATCTGTGCCTTCATACTTCAAATGAACTTTGAAGCTGTGGGTAATGCTGTCCTCGTCAACACCCTGTTCACGAACTTCTGCGGAAGCCTCTTTCGCAAGGGGGAGGGAGAGTTCCTTGCAGATGTCTTCGGCATTCGCCTCAAAAGGCTTTTCAACCTGGATCTCACGCATCGCCCGAATGTCGGCAAGGCCCATACCGTAGGCTGAAAGGACACCCGAAAACGGATGCAGAAAGACTTTGGTCATGCCAAGTGCATCTGCAACCAGGCAGGCATGTTGCCCGCCAGCGCCACCGAAACAATTCAGGGTATAGGTGGTGACATCATAGCCCCGCTGAACAGAAATTTCCTTGATGGCGTTCGCCATATTTTCAACAGCGATCCGAAGGAAGCCTTCTGCGACTTCCTCAGCGCTTTGTAAAGCATCGCCAGTGGCTTCAGAAATTTCTTCGGCAAGAGCCGTAAATTTTTGAACGACGGCTTCCCGGTCCAAGGCCTCATCAGCATTCGGCCCAAACACATGTGGAAAGTACTCAGGTTGAATTTTCCCGAGCATGACGTTGCAGTCTGTAACTGCCAGCGGTCCGCCTCGGCGATAACTGGTTGGGCCCGGATTGGCGCCAGCAGATTCAGGACCAACTCGGTAACGGGCCCCATCAAAGGTGAGCAGAGAGCCACCACCAGCTGCAACGGTATGAATATGCATCATAGGTGCGCGCATGCGCACTCCTGCGACGACCGTTTCAAAGCTGCGCTCATATTCGCCGTCATAATGAGTGACATCGGTGGACGTTCCGCCCATGTCAAAGCCGATCAGTTTTTCGTAACCGCTCATCGCCGCCGTGCGGGTCATCCCGACAACACCACCAGCCGGGCCTGACAGGATCGCGTCTTTCCCTTGAAACAGGGTGGCGTCCGTTAATCCACCATTTGACTGCATGAACATGAGCCGAGTGTCATTGTTGGATCCAGTTCCAAGCTCCTCTGCGACTTGATTAACGTAGCGCCTGAGGATCGGGGATAGATAGGCGTCGACAACGGTCGTATCCCCGCGGCTAACCAATTTCATCAAGGGGCTGGTTTCATGGCTGGTGGAAACCTGTGTGAAGCCAATTTCTCGGGCCAGGGCCGCAACCTGTTTTTCATGGTCGTGATAGCGATATCCATGCAGGAACGCAATTGCAATGGCCCGGATACCATCTTTATAAGCAGCTTCAAGTCCAGGGCGTAATCCCTCAAGATCAAGTGGTGTAATGACTTGACCATGCGCATCTAACCGCTCATCTGCTTCTATCACCTTTTCATATAAAAGTTCAGGCAACACAATATGCCGGGCAAACAGTTTTGGTCGGTTTTGGTAACCGATACGAAGTGCGTTGCCAAAACCCTTGGTGGTGACAAAAAGGGTCCGATCGCCAGCCCGCTCAAGGAGAGCATTGGTGGCAACGGTAGTTCCCATTTTCACATAACTGACTGTGTGCTCGGGGATAGGCGCGTCTTTTGGAAGTTCAAGAATATCCCGAATGCCCTGTACGGCGGCATCCTTATACTGTTCCGGATTTTCCGATAACAGTTTGTGAGAGAGAAGGGATCCGTCCGGTTTCTTGGCAACGATATCTGTAAAGGTGCCTCCGCGATCTACCCAAAACTGCCACATCTTTTTTTCTCCCAGTTGGCGTTGATTCCTAGACGCTAAAATAACATTGACAAAACGTCAACGTTTTTATACCGTTTTTCTCGTTAATAAACTTCACGACAGGGAGTCGGACCATGAAAACGTTGAAAATGCTCGCTGCGGGCGCTGCTTTTGCAGCTACTGCAGCTCTTACAGGTACTGCGACAGCTGATAGCTGGGATATGCCAACTCCATATCCGGACAAAACATTTCACACCGTTAATATCGCTGAATTTGCCAAAGATGTAGAGGCGGCAACTAATGGCGCACTAACAATCAAGCTGCATACGGCCGGCTCTCTTTATAAACATCCAGAGATCAGTAAAGCCGTTCGCGGCGGCCAGGTGCCAGCAGGTGAGTTTTTCCTCTCCTTGCTGACAAATGAGCATGCTGCTTTTGGTGCGGACAGCCAACCTTTCCTGGCGACAAACTATGATGATGCCAAGAAACTTTGGGCAGCTCAAAAGCCAGTGGTCACCAAGCTGTTGGATAAGCAAGGTCTGATGCCACTCTTTTCAGTTCCGTGGCCACCACAGGGCCTTTACACAAAATCAGAAATCAAGACAGTTGATGATCTGAAAGGTCTGAAATTCCGGACTTACAATGCGACACTTGAAAAGTTTGCAAATCTTGCGGGTGCGGCTCCAACTCAGGTTGAAGCTCCAGACATTGCACAGGCTTTCACAACTGGTCGCGTTGAAGCCATGATCACATCACCGTCAACTGGTGCAAACTCCAAAGCCTGGGAATTCGTGAGCTACTACACAGACATTCAGGCTTGGGTTCCAAAGAACATTGTTGTTGTCAACAAACGGGCTTTCCGCAAACTGGATAAAGCTGTTCAGGACGCAGTTCTGGCGGCAGCTGAAAAAGCTGAAGCCCGCGGTTGGGAAATGAGCATGGCTGAAACTGCAGCCAAGGTCAAAATCCTCAAAGACAACGGCATGACTGTTGTTACACCTTCAGCTGAGTTGATGGATGGCTTGAAGAAAATCGGCGCCACCATGCTTGAAGACTGGTCAAAAGCGGCCGGTAGCGAAGGCGAAGAAATCATGAAAGCTTACAAGTAAGCACTTCATTGCGGAGGTGGTTCTTAAGACCACCTCCTTTTTTTATCAAGATCGCAGAGCGGGGGAGTTACGTAATGCGAAATGCTTTGAACGGCCTTTATAAAGCTGGGGGGCTGCTGGCTGCATTCTTCATCGTGGCAATCTGCATGATTGTTATGGGGCAGGTGGTTCTAAACCTGATTGATCGAATTGCAGGTCTGCTTTTTGAAGAGGCTATTGGCCTGACTATTCCATCCTATGCTGATTTTGCGGGCTTCTTTTTAGCGGCTTCTTCTTTCCTCGCTCTTGCATACACGTTGCGTGAAGGTGGGCATATTCGGGTGACCTTATTACTCGGTCATATCCCGCACAAGTTTCGGCATATCGCTGAGATCTGGTGTCTAGCCCTTGTAACCTTCATTACCCTGTATTTTACCTATTACATGGGGTCTCTCGTTCTGGAATCCTATGAGTATCAGGACATGTCCTCAGGCATGGTTGCCATTCCTATCTGGATTCCCCAATCCTCACTTCTACTGGGTCTTGCCATTCTTTCCATCGCGCTGATTGATGAGCTGATACTGGTCTTGATGGGGCGGGATGCTTCCTATGAAGGAAAGGAAGAAAACCTTCTTGAGAACACCGCTGAAGGAGAAGGCTGATGACAGAACTTGGACTGACACTCATTCTGCTTCTCGCGCTCTTTTTCCTGTTGGGAACTGGTGTTTGGGTGGCTTTTGCCCTGATGGCAGTTGGCATGCTCGGTATGGCCATGTTCAGCGGTGCACCTTTAGGGGATGTTCTGGCAACCACTATTTGGGGTGCGAGTAATTCCTGGGCCTTGGCGGCACTGCCCCTCTTTATCTGGATGGGGGAGATCCTTTTTCGCTCACGCCTGTCAAAAGACATGTTCACTGGTCTCTCCCCATGGATGAGCCGCATGCCGGGCAAGCTGTTACACGTCAACATTATCGGCTGTGGTATTTTCGCGGCCGTTTCAGGTTCATCTGCAGCCACTGCAGCGACGATCGGTAAACTCTCCATTCCGGAGCTTGCAAAGCGGAACTATCCAGAGCGCATGGTGATTGGGACCCTTGCCGGATCAGCCACGCTGGGTCTTTTAATCCCGCCGTCCATCATTCTTATTGTGTATGGGGTTGCAACAGAACAATCCATTGCCAGTCTTTTTGTGGCGGGTATTGTTCCCGGGATCCTGCTGATCCTTTTGTTTGTTGGCTTTATTATGGTCTGGTCTGTATTTAACCGCGACCGGCTGCCAGAAGAAAGAACACGTTACTCTCTACGGGAAAAGATTTATGCCTCTCGCTCACTAATCCCGGTGGTTCTTCTGATTATTGGTGTGATGGGTTCAATCTATACCGGTATTGCATCACCAACAGATGCGGCGGCCGTTGGTGTGGTACTCGCGCTCATTATGTCATGGTCCACAGGTTCGCTAAATTGGCAGACATTTATGGATGGCCTCATGGGGGCAACGAAAACCTCCTGCATGATTGCCTTCATTCTGGCTGGTGCGGCTTTTCTGACGATTGCCATGGGCTTTACCGGAATTCCCCGCATGCTGGCTAGCTGGATTGGTGATATGAACCTTTCCAACATGCAGCTCTTGTTTGCATTGACAATTTTCTTTGTGGTGCTGGGATGTTTTCTGGATGGGATTTCGGTTGTCGTGCTGACAACATCGGTCATCATGCCGATGGTGGAACAAGCGGGTATTGATCCGCTATGGTTCGGCATTTACATCGTTATCGTTGTGGAGATGTCGCAGATTACCCCACCTGTAGGTTTTAATCTATTCGTGCTGCAATCTTTGACAGGACGAAACATTCTGCAGGTTGCCAAAGCAGCATTGCCGTTTTTCCTGTTGATGTTTGTGGCCCTCGCCGCCATTGTCTGGATGCCCGGGTTGGTAACTTACCTTCCCAACAACATGTAAAGCGGATCATAAAAAACAGGGAGTTGAGTATGACAAAAGAAGATACTCCGCATATCGTTTCCTCTGAACATTTAGCCTCTGAAAAAGGCTGGCAGATGAGCGAGCTCGAATACGGGATGGTGATGGCCTATAATGCGTTCAATCGATGGATGATCCGCTGCATGTCGGCCGTCGGCTACAGCGATTTTAATGGTCTGGATATTCTCGTGTTACACAACGTCAATCATCGGGGGCGGGAGAAGCGCCTCGTTGATGTAGGTTTCATGCTGAATGTGGAAGACAACCACACCATCAATTACTCCATGAAGAAGCTTGTAAAGGCGGACCTTATAAAAGGCACAAAGCGCGGCAAGGAGATGTTCTACAAGACGACTGAAAAGGGGCAGGAAGTTTGTCAGGAATACCGGAAAATCCGAGAACTCTGCCTTGTGGAAAGTGCAAGCGCAACAGATCGTGATTTTAGCGAAATCAGCAGAACAGCAACCGTTCTTCGCAGTGTTTCTGGCCTTTATGATCAGGCAGCCAGGGCTGCTGCTTCTATCTGATGAAAAACCACTTTGGTGGATGCGAACTTTCCGTTACGCTTGATTAGAAAATTTAAGAAAATCAAGCAGGATCATCTGAACCATGTCAGGTAGTTTAACAGGGAAAATCGGTAAGGTACTGATTTTTCTTGTTTTACTGTGTGTGATGTCTGCCATAGGTCTGTGGCAGTTTCGGATTCCACTGATCGAATTTGCTGCCCGGTCTTATCTGGAGGAACAGGGCCTGCAGTCGGTTGAACTTAAGGTTGGGCAATTTGAACCGGACCGACTTCAAATAGACCGTTTTGCTGTAGCGCCTGCCGTGGAGACGGAAAACATCCAGCTTGATTTTAGCCTGTTAGACCTCTTATCGGGTGAACTTGACCGAGTTATCGTTGGCAAAGCAACGCTTGATTTAAGTGATCTGGAGCATCCCTTATTTCAGTGGGGGCGCCGTCTTGCAGATAGCACAGGGGAAGACCAGGTTTCAGCAAAACCTTCAGAGAAATTGCCCTTTGTTACGATAGATCAATTCCGGGTCACGGAACAAAATGATCAACGTGATGTGTCGATAAGGGGGAGCTTGTTAATTACCCCCGATGAGGAGATTAAACTTCAGTCGTTGATCGATGCGACCTTTTATGCTGATGCAGGAAGTTATTCGGTGCAAAAAGCCCGTCTGAATATGACGGGAAATCTGGCAAACCTTACAGCAGAGGTGACACTCCAGGATGCAATCTTAAAAGGTGACGACACTGCACCCGTTTTCAAGCCGCTTCTTGTAAAGGGGAGTGGGACGTTGGTGAATACAGAAGCCCAGTTTGAGTTTACTGTTTTAACCGAAGCTGAGGAAAGGCTTGTGGATATTCAGGGAGCGGCTGATCTGGACGCAATGGAAGGGAAGGTGGCTTATAGAGTTAAGAACCTGTCCTTTTCACCAAAAGGTTTGCAGCCAAGTCACATTCTGCCATCCCTCTCAAATTTACCCGAATTTGCAGGCGATCTTAACCTTGAGGGTGAGGTTGTTTTTCGAAAGGAATATGCCAAAACTTCCGGTATAAATATTTTAACCGGTTTAAAAATCAAACATGAAGTTTTAGAAATTGACATTGGAGAGTTCAGGACTGCTTTTGCATTTGATACCAATTTCACCGGTTTAACCAATAACGTTAACTTTGATGCCAACCTTATTGATTTAAAAAGTAAAATTTCAGATCATAAGTTCTATAGTTCACACGTAAAATTTAAGGCTGTGGGCCCAAACGTTGAGGATTTGGCCTTTGAAACTTCAACGGATATCTCTTCTGCTGATCCAAATCCCCTGTTTCCAAAGCTGGATATTTTGGCAAGCGGGTTTCTAAATAAAGGCAACCTGGATTTTTCAGGAACGCTCAAAGGTCTGAAGGATCAGTTGCTTGTCGAATATAACGGGGATGTTGAAACCTCAACGGGGGCTGGAAAGGCAACATTTCATCTTCGGCCGTTGCAATTGGGTCAGAAAGGCATTTCTTTAGCGACGCTGAGCTCCAAATTGAAAGGGCTAAATCTCAAAGAAGAAGGTTTGGTTTCGATGGATGTATCTGGGAGCTGGGGGGCAGATTTTGAGCCTGTTATTTCGCTCTCCGCCAATCTTGATAAGGGATATGCTGAAACAAGTGAGACTGTGTTGAGCGGGGCACGCCTTTCTGTTAGTGCAAATGACGTGACGTACAAGAAGCCCTTTAAACTAATGCTTCAAGATATTTCTGCAGACGTTGCGACGGCAGGTCAAAATGCGGCCGTCGGCGCAAATCGGTTGGATTTGTCAGTGAAAGAGGGATGGCAGAGCGCCACTTTAAGTCCAGCGGCACTATCAGTAACCCCTTCAAAGGACGGATATTGGAAACCCAAAACTGATATTAAGGCATCCGGTCTGGTCGGGCTGGGCCAGTTAGATTTAACGGGGGAAATCTCGACCGATCCAACAGGTAAGTTGATCGATTTTAACCTCATTCAAAAAGCGGGGTCCAAAAAGATTACAGCGAAGGCAATACTCGCCCCCCAACAGTTTTCAGAGTTGAAACTCACGCTTTCTGATTTACTTAATCACCCGCCGGATGATCTTACCCTAAACGGCGGGATTGCAGGCCAAATAGAAGCCACCATTGAAGGTGAGAAGATCACTGGAAACGCCTTGTTGGAGCTTGTTGATTTGGATGTGGCACAATCTGGCATGCAGATGGAAGGGATCAATGGGCGATTTCAAATTCGCGAGTTTTTTCCCCTACAAACAGAACCAAACCAGCAACTCACTGCGGATCGGATAATCGCAGGTATCCCCATCAATAAGCCGATGCTGAATTTCCAGATTATTACGGAAGGTGAGGATCCGGTCTTGAAAATTGACCGACTGGTGATGAGCCTGTTTGGTGGGGGGGCGGAAATTCGGGACGGGACGATCAATCCGTTTCAGGATGTCAATGAATTGGAACTCGCACTGACAAGTCTATCCCTTGAAGAGTTGGTTGCCCTTGGCGATTTTGATGATGTGGAAGTTTCAGGGCGCTTGAAAGGGATTATCCCAATTCGGTTTGATGGGAATAAGATCATTGTCGCTAATGGGGCCTTGGAAAGCGAAGGGCCAGGGGTCTTGAAGGTCCGATCCGAAGAAGCACGCCAAGCTCTGGCATCTGGTGGATCTCAAACCAAGCTTCTTTTCGATATTCTGGAGAACTTTAATTACAAGGAGCTCTCCTTAAAGATCAATAAGCCAGAAAGCGGCGAGGATCTGGTAGCCTTGCACGCGGAAGGGTCCAACCCTGAAGTGGAAGATAGTCGTCCGGTTATTCTCAATGTCAATCTTTCGACAAATTTGGATCGTATCTTCAATACGTTACTAGAGGGCTATTTGTTGTCGGAAGAAGCGCTGCGTGCTACGTTGAGGAACAGAAATTAATGACCGGGGGACTGAACTTGATCAATTCTGAACTATTAAAAGCAGGTACACTGATAACTGTATCTGTCTTGGCGTTACAGGCTTGCTCACCGACTGTAAAGGTTGAGGCCCCGTCTGAGCCTATTACCATCAATCTCAATATCAAACTGGATGCTGAAGTTCGGCTTAAGATCGAAGAAAAGGCCAAAGAGGATATCCAGGCCAATCCGGAGATCTTCTAACATGACCGATTTATTTTTGAGGAATGCTATGAAACGTAGATATTTTTTGACTGGTATCGGTGCTCTCGTTATTTCGATTGGACTTCTGGGTGGGACGCCTGCCAAGGCAAGTGAGTTGGATGACCTGCGGGCTTCAGGAGCTGTGGGTGAAGCCTTTGATGGGTATACCCGTGCCCGTGCTGACAATGTCAAGGATTTCGTGAAATCCGTAAATGCCAAGCGCCGGGATATTTACCAAAAGAGAGCTAAGAAAGAAGGCGTTAGCGCAGAACAAGTTGGGCGGGTTTATGCCGCACAAATTATAAAAGATGCACCCAAAGGGACCTATATCCTTGCTGAAGATGGGACTTGGTCTCGAAAATAGGTAAGTCTTTAATTTATTTGTGTATTTGAAGGGTCTTGGTCTGATCCAAGACTTGATCCGAGAGGCTGATGACTTATGTGTAAGAGGTCAGTTCAAGGATAATAAAATGAATCGAAATAAATCTGCACCGGGGTTTCAAAAACGCCCCCAACATGAAATATCGATATCGCGTTCTGATCATCGCTGGAATTTATTTTTTGGTGTCCAGCTGGTCGCATCTTCTGAAAATGTAATTGCGCTTTCAGAAGGTGGATATCCGGCCCGTTATTATTTCCCGCGCACAGATGTTAATTTCAAATATCTGAAGTCCAATCAAAATAGGACCTATTGTCCGTTTAAAGGAACAGCTCGATATTGGGATATTATCGTCGAGGATGAAAGCCTCTCTGATGCGGTTTGGGCCTATGATGATCCTTTTATGGAATGTATTGATATCAAGGAACATCTTAGCTTTTTTATTGAAAAAGAACCCCTGAAGATAGCGAGCATCTAAGCTCCATCTTCAGGGGAAGTCGCCCTTAAAGGCTAACGGAGAAGTCTGCGAGCGCTTTTGTCAGCGTCTCAAAATCCTTCCGGACCTTTTCAAAATTATCAGATTTCTCAAAAGTTCTTTCATCCATATAAAGATCGCGGCGGATCTCAATCTGCAGGGAGTGACGGCCGGCAGATGGATTGCTATACGCCCGGACCAATTCCACCCCCGCATAAGGCTCGTTCACATTGACTTGATAGCCAAGTTCTTCAAAAGTGGTTTTGACAAGCTCGACGAGGCGAGGATCGCAAGTCGTTCCCCGTCGGTCTCCCAAGCAGATCTCAGGCCGGACTACGCCAGGTCCTTCTTTCGAACTTTCATTGCTCATCTTCGGCATGGAATGGCAATTGATATGAACGACCTTGCCAAATTTTGCATGAACTTCGTCTAGAGTTTCCTTCAGGCAATCATGGTAGGGCTGCCAGTAGGAAGAGATCCGGTTTTTGACTTCATCGACGCTGAGCAGGCGGTCATAGATGTTGTTGTTTTCCTGATTGATCCGCCAGATCAGACCGATCCCAGCCGCAGCTTTCTCGCTTTCTGAAACATCGCCGTCCCAGTCGCCATCAATGATACTTGTGTCAATTTCATTGAGGCCACGGTTGACATCGATGAAGCTTCTGGGAAATTCAGCACCTATCAAAACAGCTCCGAGGGATGGGGCAGCACCATAGAGTTCATGGACATATGTATCTTCAGCCCGCCGGAGCACATTGAGGTCTGAGACATAGTTGAAATCGTCTGGATAACTGGTGCCGCTATGGGGGCTGTCAAGCACGAGTGGCACAGGGGTAACGCTTGGCGCCTTGCGGAACAGGACGCCGGGGTTGATGATGTCTTCCATTTCTTTAACCTTCGTTCAAATGACAGGCGGACTGATGTCCAGGAGAAATCTCCTTGAGTTTGGGGATTTCCTCTCTGCACCTGTCCGTAGCGAACGGGCATCGGGGATGGAAGTGGCATCCCTTTGGCGGATCAAGTGGTGAGGGAATTTCCCCTTTGATGGGGGTAAAGGTTGAATGCCGGGCATCCAGGCGTGGGATTTCCCGAAGGAGTGCCTGGGTATAAGGATGGTTGGGATTGGCAAAAAGCTCTTCGGTTTTGGCCATCTCAACAATCCGTCCCAAATACATGATTACGATCCGGTCGGAAATATGTTCTACAACCCCCAAATCATGGGAGATAAACAAATAAGTCAGATCAAGTTCAGATCGCAAATCAATGAAAAGATTGAGGATTTGAGCCTGGATTGAAACGTCGAGGGCAGCCACAGCTTCATCGCAGACAATAAAATCTGGGTGTACGGCAAGGGCACGCGCAATCCCGATCCGTTGGCGTTGACCACCGGAAAACTGATGTGGATAGCGGCGTTTGTAATCTGGATCCAAGCCGCAGCGGGTCATAACATCTGTCAGGTAATTATCCAGATCTCCCTTTGTGACAAGCTTATGATAAAGCGGAGCCTCACCAAGGATATCCTGAACCCGAAGCCGTGGGTTTAGGGACGCAAAAGGGTCCTGGAAAATCATCTGGATTTTGAGAGCCGTTTCGCGGGCTTTGTCCCCCGATTGCTGGCCAATATTTTCACCGCGATAGAAGATTTCGCCCTTTGTTTGCGGAAGAATGCCAGCAACCATGCGGCCAAGTGTGGATTTTCCGCAGCCTGACTCGCCGACCAAGCTGACGACTTCGCCTTTATTGACAGTGAAAGAGACATCATCCACAGCATGAACGACCTCTTCGCGAATGTTTTGCCCTAGCTTCTGGGCAATTTTACCCGCCATATCGAGGGGTTTAACAAACTTCTTTGAAAGATTCCGGATTTCCAAAACCGGTTTGTTCTGGGTTTGCTCAGACATGGGCCACAGACTCCTTTACACGGTGGCACCGGACAAGCCGTCCATCTTCTGTTCGGGAAATGCTAGGCTCCTGCTCACAAGCAGGTTCCGCATAGGAACATCTTTTCCGGAAAGAGCAGCCTTTAGGTAGATTAAGCAAAGAGGGGGTCATACCGGGTATTTGAGTAAGCGGCTTGCCGCGTTTGTTTCGACTGGGAACAGATCCGATCAGTCCTTCTGTATAAGGATGCTTTGGATCATCCAGAACATTGTCAATCCCGCCTGACTCAACAACTCTACCCGCGTACATAACGCAGATGTTGTCTGCAAGGCCTGCCACAACCGTCAGGTCATGGGTGATCCATACCAATGACGTTCCGGTTTCCCGACAGAGCTTTTGCGTTTCGAACAGGATCTGCGCCTGAATGGTTACATCAAGGGCTGTGGTTGGCTCATCCGCAATGATCAGATCCGGTTTGTTTAAAAGCGCGATAGCGAAGGCTACACGCTGACGCATACCACCGGAAAACTGATGCGGATAAGACCGCAAGCGCTCTTCCGGGGAGGGGATGCCAACCTGACCAAGGGCATCTCGGGCACGGGCCAGGGCATCCTTCTTGCTGATCTTCTCATGGGCCTGAATGGCTTCCACCATTTGGGTGTCCACCCGAAGAACCGGGTTCAAGGTCATCATCGGATCCTGAAAGACCATGGAAATGCGGGAGCCGCGAAGTTGGCGATACTGTTCTTCTGAGTATTTGGTGAGGTCTTCGCCTTTGAACAGGATCTTGCCACCAGTCACTTTGCCTGGTTGATCAACAAGGCCCAGAATGGAAAATCCGGTTACCGATTTTCCGGATCCAGACTCGCCTACAAGACCCATTACTTCACCGCGTCCGACGGAAAAGCTCACATCGTTTACGGCATCGACAACACCTGCTTTGGTAAAAAACTGGGTCCGCAGGTTTTCGACTTTAAGGGTAGGTTGTGTATCTGTCATTTCTGCAATCTCGGGTTCAGAACATCGCGAAGCTGGTCGCCAACGAGGTTGATGCTGACAATGGTGATGAGTAGGGCAATACCAGGATAGAAGCTGACCCAATAGTCACCACTCAACATATAGTCAAAACCGTTTTTGATCAGCAGCCCAAGGGATGGCTCCGTAATCGGAACGCCGATACCAAGGAAGGACAGTGTTGCTTCCAGTGAAATCGCATGTGCGACCTGCACCGTTCCCACCACAATGAGAGGCGGCGTACAGTTCGGCATCAGATGCTTGAAAACGATCCTTTTATGATCAATCGCAAGACAGGTGGCGGCCTCGATATATTCCTTGCGGGTTTCCACAAGGGCTGTACTTCGAATGGTCCGGGCGTAATAGGCCCATTGAACGGCTACAAGGGCGATGATGATCTTATCAACCCCTTGACCCATGGCGGATACCAGGATGAGCGCAATGAGGATTGCTGGAAAGCTGAGCTGCAAATCCGCGACCCGCATGATCAGTGTATCAACTTTCCCGCCAAAATAAGCCGCGATCAATCCAAGAGCGCCGCCAATCACAAGGGCGATCAGGGTTGAAAGGGCACCAACAGCAAGACTTGTCCTCAGGCCATAAAAGATACCGGATAAAAGATCGCGTCCCTGATCATCGGTCCCCAGCCAATAGGTCATGGATCCGGTGCTTCCAGGGGAGAGCCGGCCATCCAAAAAGTCAATCTGGGTCAGATCATAGGGGTTTTGTGGGGTGATCCAGGGCGCAAAGACAGCCGCTAGGACCAAAAAGGCAAACACAATCAGCCCAACAACCGCGAGTTTTTTCTCTGCAAAATCAGAGACAAACCGACGAAACGGCGTGATGGCTTTTGGTTTGACCATAGTTTCAGTGGTTGAGGTCATCAGTTAGATCCTCCCAACCGGACCCTTGGGTCCAGAACGGAATACAAGATATCAACAACAAAGTTGATGAGGATAAACATGGTCACAGTCAGCAGCAGATAGGCGACCACGACCGGCCGATCTAGATTAGCGATACTATCGATCAGCAGCTTGCCGATACCGGGCCAGGCGAAAACAGTTTCTGTGACAACGGCAAAGGCGATCACGTTGCCAAGCTCAAGTCCAAGTACTGTAATAACTGGGATCAAAATGTTCTTAAGAACATGCACGCAGATAATTCGGGCGTTTGAGATCCCTTTTGCCCGGGCAAATTTAATATAGTCCTGCAGCAAAACCTCCTTGGTGCCGGATCGGGCCAAGCGGATCACCAATGACATTTTAAATAAAGCCAGGTTAAAGGCAGGAAGGAAGAGATGGCTTAGTCCATCCCAAGTTAGAAGGCTAACTGGAATTCCAAAAACATCAACTGTATCGCCTCGGCCAGAGGCGGGAAGCCAGCCAAGGCTAACCGAAAAGAACATAATCAAAATCAGGCCAACCCAGAAGGTCGGTAGACTGAAGCCCAAGATCGAACCTGTCATGATGGTTTTGCCTATAAAGCTGTCATCTTTCAGACCCGCAATCATGCCAAGGGGGACGCCGATAATAATCGCAAGACCAACGGCAAGGATCGCAAGCTCCAGCGTTGCTGGCAGGCGGGCAAAAATGATTTCAAGGGCAGGGACGTTATGGACAAATGAATTGCCAAGATCGCCTTGCAGGGCATTAGACATAAAGGCTCCGTACTGGACCCATAAGGGTTTATCCAGTCCCAGGCGCTTTATGGTTGCTTCCTGTTCTGCAATGTCGGCTTCCGGGTTGATCAGAATGTCTACCGGATTGCCAATAGCGTAAACACCGGCAAAGACGATGATCGACATGACAAAAAGCACGACGACACTCTGCGACAGGCGTCGAATGGTAAAAGCGAGCACCAAACTCTCCTAGCTTCAGAAAACCGGGCTAGAGTTTCCTCTAGCCCGATCCGTTACTCAGTTACTTATTTTGTGGCATGCACGCCGGTGGCCAGTGTGTACTGGTCCGCGCGGGCTGCGTAAGTCAGGCCTTTACGATGGGCCCAGCTTGTCACTTCGAAATGCAGCGGCAGGATGGAATAGTCTTCCATGGCCATGCGGCTTGCTTCCTGCAGGATGGCTTCCCGTTGGGCATCGTCCACAGTCTTCAACGCTGTCAGGATTTTTTCATCCAGGGCAGGGTTGCTGTAACGGCCACGGTTTGTGCCGCCAAGACCGGTTTCCTTGCTACGGGTCCCGACAAGGGCGCGAAGTGGGTTAGACATTTCACCTGTGCCAGCACCCCAACCGGCGAGGTAGACTGAAAACTCGTACTTGTTACGGGTTTTAAAGAACACACTCTTAGTCATTGCATTCACAGATGTTTTAATACCAACGCGTGTGAACATCTGAGCAATCACCTGGGCAACTTTCGCATCATTGATGTAGCGATCGTTTGGTGTGCCAAGAACCAGTTCAAACCCGTTTGGATAACCAGCTTCGGCCAAGAGTTTCTTGGCGCCTTCTGGATCATAGGCTTCTGGTTCCATCCCTGGGTTGGTGCCGAAGAAGCCTTGTGGCAGCAATTCACCAGCAGCTACAGCAACACCGCCCATGATTTTCTGGACAATGGCGTCGCGGTTGATGGCTTTGGAAAGTGCCTGACGAACCCGTACATCAAGAAGTGGGTTCTTTTCACATTCTTTCTCAGCACAAGGACCTTCGCCTTCGTATTTCGCGTCAGCTTTACCTGTCCCTGTGATACCGTTAGTGGTTGGACCATACTGGTCCATGTGCAGGTAAATCACCCGGTTAGAGAGACCTTGAGCCACATCAAACTTTGGATCTTCTTCCAGTTTTTTCAGATCTTGAGTTGGTGGTGCAGCGATGAAGTCAACGTCACCAGCAAGCAGGGCCGCCATACGGGCAGCTGCATTGGTAATCGGCTTCATGGTGACAACATCCCATTCAGCAGCATCACCCCAATAGCCGTCATTTTTCTCCATCACCAGACGGTCGCCTTTGACAAATTCCTTGAATTTGTATGGACCGGTGCCGATGGCGGCTTTCCCGCTGTTAAAATCAACTGTGCTTGGGAAATTGTCCAGGCCGCAGTTTTCTTTGTCATATTTGATGTCGCCAGTCACACCTGCTGCTGTTGAGCTCAAAATGCCCCAGTTTGCAAAGTAAGTTGGGATCAGTGGCGATGGCCCATCTGTTTCGACAATCAGCGTGTAGGGATCTGGTGTTTTGAAGTCGGCAATCGCTTTGGTGAAGCTTTCAAAGCTGGAAGGGCTGTTTGGAACATTTGGAACCCGGCAGGCCGAGAAAATCACGTCCTTGGCGGTGAAATCAGAACCATCATGGAACTTGACGCCTTTGCGCAATTTAAATTCCCAGGTTGTTTCACTGGTAGGTTTCCAGGATTCGGCCAGCAAAGGATAAAGCTTTTGCTTTTCGTCCTGTCCTGTAAGGCTTTCGAACATATGCCGGCGAAGGGCGTTATTCGGTCCAAGGTTATGGTAGTGGGGATCGATGGAGCTGGGCTCAGAATCCATACCCATCGTCAAATTGGCAGCTTGCGCTGCGACCGGCAGAGTAAATGCGATCGCGAGAGCGGATGCAGCTAGGCCAAAGTTTCTCAGTTTCATTTATTGACTCCCTGTCTATAGAGAAAACTTTGCTTCTCCCGGTGGAAGAAGGCTTCACGCTAGTCAGTCAATCTTTTGCAAAATTGATCTGACGAGACTGTAGACATCTTATGCGTATATGTATAGTGTTTTTTAAAAGCTATTCACTTGGCGCATACATTCAGGGCGGGAAAACGAAAATAATGACGGATATGTCCAACGGTCTGAACTTCCGGCAGCTTGAAATTTTTAACTCAGTTGTTGAAGAAGGTTCGACAACCAAATCAGCAATACGGCTGGGGATGTCCCAGCCGGCGGTTAGCCGTAACGTCACCCAGTTAGAAAAAGATCTCGGTCTGGATCTTTTTAATCGGGAAGGGGGTCGCCTTGTCCCGACCGAGGCTGCCTTGCGACTTCATGCCGCAACCAAGAAGGCCTTTGATGGTATTGAAGACGTCGTTAATTCCGCCCGCAACAAGGAAAGCCTGACAACTGGACAAATCCAGATCGCTGCGGTTCCAAGCCTCAGCCTGAGTTTGCTTCCTCACGCCATAAAACGTTTCCTCGATGACTACCCGGATGTGAAAGTGACCGTTGAAACTCGCACCAGTCGAAGTGCAATGGAGATGGTCGCAGATCACAGGGTGGATGCAGCTCTTGTTTCCATGCCGATAACTCATCCCGGTCTAAAGACAGAGTCTCTTGGAACTCCTAGAGCTGTTTGTGTTGTGCCGGATGGTCATCCTCTTGGCAAAAAGGAAGTGATTACAATAGAGGATATCAAGGATGAAAACCTTATCCCGATGTCCCGTGCGCACCATTCCCGCCACCGGCTTGAGGAGCTTTTCTCTGCTGCAGGCTATATCCCCAAAGTACGCCTTGAGACTTCTACAATCGAGATGGCCTGTGTTCTGGTAGAGGAGGGGCTGGGCATCACGATTGTGAACGAGATAACAGCGGAGCGTCATCGCCGCCTTGGGGTTCAGATCCGACCCTTCAAGTATGACATGAAATATGATTACGCGTTTGCCTATCCGGCAAGCCAACCCATTTCCGAACTGACCCGGATTTTCGCCACTCACTTGAAGAACCATGTGGCGTATCTGATGGAACAGTCGGCATCCTCCTCCGTTTAAGTGTATTGGATTTAGGAAAATGATAGAAACAGAAACCCCCGAGTTTAACATCGAATTACAGGCGCCGGATATCAGCGCTTATAAAGAGGGGAACACCGGAGTTGATTATGTAACCACTCTGGACTCCGGTGTCGACGGACCGCATGTGATGATCAGCGCAGTTGTTCATGGCAATGAGCTCTGCGGCGCGATCGCTGTTGACCATCTGTTCAAGCAGAATGTCAAACCCTTGAAAGGCAAACTCACGCTCGCTTTCATGAATGTTGCGGCCTTTCACAGCTTCAATCCAGAGGACCCCACAAAGTCCCGTTTCGTCGATGAGGATTTCAACCGGGTTTGGACACCAGAAATTCTGGATGGTCCTCGCGATAGTGTAGAGTTAAAACGCGCACGGGAAGTACGCCCGATCGTTGAGACAGTGGATTATCTGTTTGATATTCATTCCATGCTCATTTCACCTGATCCATTGATGATGGCTGGACCGGTTGCCAAGGGGCGCGATTATGCGAAAAAAATTGGGCTGCCTAAATATGTGATTACAGATTCTGGCCATGCCAATGGAACGCGCATGAGGGACTATGTGGATTTCATCAACCCCGCGTCCGATAAAAATGCGTTGCTTATTGAATGCGGGACCCATTGGGCCAAGGAAACAGCAGATCTTGCCATTAAATCTGTGTACCGCCTTCTTGATGTCTTTGACATGATCCCCAAAGATTTGGTGGAGAAATTTGGCCCGACTGCTGATGACTTGCCAGAACAGGTTTTTGTCGAGGTCAGCGGCCCCTACACCGTAGAAACCGACGCGTTCGAATATGCGGAAGACTATGAGGGGATGGAAGTTATTCACTCCAAAGGAACTGTCATCGGGTATGACGGCGATAAGCCGGTCACAACCCCTTATGACAAAGCCGTCCTTGTCATGCCGTCTCTGAATATCAAGAAAGGGCATAGTGCAGTTCGTTGGGGCCGCATCATCGAGGATTAATCCTTGGAAAAATTATACTGTCCTCTGTGTTCTCGCTGAGGAATGGGATAAGCTGAAAGCCGGGCTGATTAGTCCGGCTTTTCATTTACGGGAGCATAAAACGTGACGAACATGGAGCTTTTGCCAAGGGATCTGCCTCGAGCCATCCGATGGGAGGAGGGGAAACTCTACCTGCTGGATCAAACCCGCCTGCCTCATGATGCGATCATGGAACACCAGGAAACGGTTGAGCAAGTCTGGGCCTCTATCAAGGCTTTAAAAGTTCGCGGTGCACCCGCTATTGGGATTGCAGCAGCCTATGGACTGTGTGTCGCGCTTCAATCTCACCAGCATTTGCAGAGCGCTGAGTATCTGGAAAAAGCACAGCAGTTTGCTGAGTATCTGGATAGTTCCCGGCCAACAGCGGTCAATCTTGGCTGGGCCATGCGCCGGATGATGGTGAGAGCTCTTTCCTTGAAGGGCGGGCCTGCAGATGAAATTCATCAAGCCCTCGTTACGGAAGCAGAAAAGATCCACCAAGAGGATATCCAACTCTGTCTTGGCATGGGACGAAACGGAGTGGATCTGATAAAGCCGGGCATGGGTGTCTTGACCCATTGCAACGCTGGCTCACTCGCCACGTCGGAACTTGGAACGGCAACCGCGCCCATGTATATGGCTCATCAGAACGGCGTTTCCTTTCGGGTTTATGCTGATGAAACGCGGCCCCTTCTGCAAGGGGCGAGACTGACATCGTGGGAGCTGAAGACCGCAGGTCTCGATGTTACGCTGATCACGGACAATATGGCTGCTCACCTGATGAAAGAAGGCCTGATAGATATGGTCATAACAGGTACTGACCGGGTGGCGGCCAATGGTGATGTTGCCAATAAAATTGGAACACTTGGCGTTGCAATTCTGGCCAAATATTTCAGTATTCCTTTTTACGTGGCTTGCCCATCATCTACCATTGATTTGAACTGCCCAACTGGGGATGACATTCCGATAGAGGAACGCGATGGAGACGAGGTCACCACTCTTGCCGGCGTTCGAACTGCCCCGGATGGCGTCAAAACCCGAAATCCGGCCTTTGACGTGACACCTCACGAATTAGTGGCTGGGCTGATTACGGAAAAGGCATTGATTACAGGTGATTATGAGACGGAGCTCAAGCGTTTGTTCGGGGGAAATTAATCCAATGTCCTTAAAAGAAGAGCTGCTTCAAACGGCAAAAGAAATGACCGCCGCTGGTCTGAATGAAGGATCTGCAGGGAATGTCAGTGTCCGTTACAAGGATGGATATCTGATCACGCCAACAGGCATGCTTTATGACGATTGCACGCCCGATGACATGGTTTTTATGTCCCTGAAAACTGAGGCCATCAAGGGGTTTCGAAAACCCTCCAGCGAGTGGCGTTTTCATAAAGATCTATATGAACTCCGGCCTGAATTTGGCGCGATTGTTCATGTGCACTCCCCATTTGCCACCAGTTTGGCCTGCCTTGGAAAGGATATTCCGCCTTTTCACTATATGATCGCGGTGGCTGGCGGAAAAGATATCCGCTGTACTCCATATTTTACTTTCGGAACGCAGGAGCTCAGTGATGCCGTTCGGATCGCAATGACTGATCGAAAGGCTTGCTTGCTTGGAAATCACGGGATGCTCGCAGCCGGAGAGACCTTGCCAAAGGCCTTTGCAATGGCGGTAGAGGTTGAAAACTTATGTGAAATCTACTGGCGGACGTTACAGGTTGGTGGGGCAAATATCCTCAGCGATACTGAAATGGACGAAGTGTTGGAGAAGTTTAAAACTTACGGTCAGTTTGCCAATCAAGCTAGCAATCAGTCCCATTGATCGATCACATAGTATTCTCATAAGCTTCGACCTTCATCGAAGCTTTCTTGTACTTGTTCGTGGTACCTGTAGTCCCCTAACGATAAAAATGAAAAGTTCAGGTTATGACGAAAACAACATCTCCACTCTGGATTGAGCTTTGCTGCCTTGCGTTATTGGCTTTGCTCTGGGGATCTTCCTACTTGTTCCTGAAGGTAGCTGTAACCGAGTTACCTCCGGTGACACTGATCGCCTTTCGGGTGACGGGGGCAGCTGTCTTTCTGCTGGTGGTCATTGGCGTTCGCCGCGAACGGCTTCCGCGGGATGGGAAGACATGGCAGATGCTCCTCATTCAAGCTTTTCTCAACAGCTTTGGCGCCTGGGTTTTATTGGCCTGGGGGCAGCAATATGTGGATAGCGCACTGACCAGTGTCCTGAACTCAACATCACCTATTTTTGTCTTTCTGTTCACCTTTTTCATCACCCGACATGAAAGCACCAATCTCCTCAAATTAAGTGGTGCCTTTCTAGGGCTGGCTGGGGTTGTAATGATTGTGGGGTTGGATGCATTGCAGGGATTGGGACAACAGGTGGCGGGACAACTTGCTGCCGTTGGGAGTGCCGCCCTCTATGGATGTGCTGCGATTTACGGGAAACGGTTTGGACACCTGTCGGCCAGCGTAACCGCAACCGGCACTATGATCTGGTCCGCAGTTGTCTTGATCCCGGCCTGCCTGATTATCGATCAGCCCTGGACCCTGACGCCTTCCTTAAAGGCGCTTGGTGCGGCGACAGCACTTTCCATTTTATGCACTGGCTGCGCATTGCTTCTCTATTTTCGTTTGGTGAAAACCCTAGGATCACTCGGGGCCGCCAGTCAGGCCTATTTACGTGCCGGATTTGGGGTCATGTTAGGGGTTGTTTTCTTGGGGGAGACAATCACACCCGTCATGGGAATTGGCATCCTCGCAGCGGTTATTGGTGTGGCAGCCATAAACTTTCCGACCCGAAAAAAGAAACCTGTTCCTTTACCCTGAAATGTCGGTCGCCAGTTGGGAATGGATTTGTTACCCTTTGACGGCGCAAAACAATAAAGGCGATTTGAAATGGGGCAAAAGCTGTCACCGGCAACGCAAAAATGGGTTCCATGGATCAAATTTATAATCCCGTTAGGCTTTTCCCTGTTGGGGCTTTTGATCTGGATGAACTGGCGCGGAGTGGAAGGCGTTGTGGGCTTTATCGCCTGTTTCCTCATCGGCAGCGTGATCGGTAATTACTATTTCAAAAGATGGGCAACCCTGGATCATATCAAGGATGATCTGCGTCACAGGGTTGACACTGAATAGCTGATCCCGGTCCGGTATCAGGCGAATTTATAATCCTCAAAATCTGTATCGCGGGTCATGGACCAGTAATCCACCAATCGCCAGGGGGAGACTGACACAACGCGTCCTTTTGAGTTGCGGTACCAGTTATTGACCCCAGGATGGGTCCAGACCATGGCGTCATGCTCGGCATCCACCTTTGCGTTATAGCGATCATGGGCAGTGTCTTTGACCTCAATTTCTTGCCAATCCTCTTCGATCATGTGGATCAGGCAGCGGGTGATGTAGCGGGCCTGACATTCGATATGGAATATCAGACTGCCCCCATGTGCCAGATTGGTGTTGGGGCCATAAAACATAAAGAAGTTTGGAAAATCCGGGGCGGTCATGCCCAAATAGGCGCGGGGATCTTCACCCCAGATATCATGGATGGATCTGCCACTTCGCCCGCGAATGTCGAGGGAGCCGAGCAAGTTCACTGCATCAAAGCCTGTCCCAAAAATCAGAACATCCGCTTCATGAAATTTGCCATTGCTGTCTGTTATTCCGGTTTTGGAAATTTCCTGAACGCCAGCAGTTTCCAGATGGACATTGTCTTGCTGCAGCATGTCGCACCAGTGATTGTCAATCAGCATCCTCTTGGCAAAGGGTGGATATTCCGGCACCACTTTTTTCAGCAAATCCTCCCGACCGTTTAGGGCATCCCGTAAATTCTGGATGTAAATCTCCCTGTGACGAGCATTTTCTGAGTTCAGAGAATGTGCCTGATCAGGCCAGTTAGGATCTTTATGCAAGCTATCCCAAATCCCATCTCCGTAACTCCAGAAGAGCCGGAAGCGGTACCAGCTTTGATAATAGGGCAGGTGCTTGAGGAGCCATTTCTTGCCGTCGCTGACAGTCCGGTGATAGTCAGGCAACATTCTGATCCAATGGGGTGTCCTTTGCAGGATTGTCAGATCTTTAACCTCTTTGGCGATCTCAGGACATAGCTGCATGGAAGAGGCACCGGTCCCCACGACCACAACTTTCTTGTTTTTCAAGGACACATCATGTCGCCACCTGGCTGAATGAAATGCTGGCCCTTCAAAGCTGTCCAGTCCTTTGAAGTCCGGGATCTGGGGTTGGTTGAGTTGGCCAACCGCGCTGATAAAGAAGCGGGGATTGAGTTGTTCTTGGGCACCATCCTTATCCGTCAGGTCAATAACCCATCCTTTTGAGGCCTCATCATACCGGGCCTGATCGATTTTGCAGCCAAAGCGGATATGCTCCAGAAGCCCATATTTATCAGCAACCTTTTGGATATAGGCGTATATCTCATCGCGCTTGGAATAATAGCCCGACCAGTCTGAATTGGGCTCAAAAGAGAAAGAATAGAAATGGTTGGGCGTATCCACGCCGCAGGCTGGATAGCTGTTTTCAAACCAGGTCCCGCCAAGGCTTTCATTCTTTTCAATAATGGTAAAGGGGATACCGGCTTTCTTCAGATGGATCGCTGCCCCAATGCCAGAAAGACCCGCACCTGCGATTACCATGTGATTGTCTTCCAGCTTTGCTGGTGCTTGACTGGTCGACCACGTTACGGATTTTTCAAGGGCATTCTCAAATCCCATATCCTCTATAAACATAGGGACATATTCAGGGCCAACCGGCTCACCCACGTATAGGGATAACATCTTTTGCAGGGTTTCCTTATCCGGAAGACCTGCGGCTTTGCGTTTGCCATCGCGGAGTTCTGTAATTAACTGAAAGGCTTGGTTGCGAATTTCGTCCTGAAACTCAAGCGGCATATTGCGAACGCCATCCAGACTTTTCGAAGGCCTGTAGGGTCCATCCAATAATGAATGATCGCCACTGATTTGGCAGATCGTCATTATCAGGGTTGGAATGTTTGCGTCGTTCAGGGCCTCTTTAAGGGCGCCGTCGGTGATTTCCTGCATTGGGCTTTGTGTCATCAGTGACCTTCTTGCTTCTTTAGGGCGGAGATATTTCTCTCTTTTAATTCAATCCAGTTTAAGTGCTTTGTTCAAAAAATGAAATCCACATTTTATTGATATATCCCGTGACGCTGGGTAAGCTGCCCATCACGGCTGTATAAAACATCTGATAAAAATAAAAAGGAGGGGGAGATGATGGGAGAGTTTTCGGGAAAGGTCATAGTTGTCACGGGCGCAGCATCCGGCATCGGAAAGGCCACCGTTCGGCAATTCTTGGCGGAAGGGGCCTTTGTTGTCGGAACGGATATCAATGTGGAAGCGGGCAGCAAGTTGTCTGACGAGATTAATAACCCAGCCAAATTCCATTTCTTGCAGCATGACGTAGCAAATGAAGATGCCTGGGTACAGGTCTTGAAGGACGTGAAAAGCATTTATGGGCCACTGGATGTTCTGGTCAACAGTGCAGGTATCTCTTTTTCCGACCCATTAGAGGATATGACACTGGAGCGGTGGCGTACCCAGCAGGCAGTTAATATGGACGGCACGTTCCTTGGGGTAAAGCATGCCATCCATGAGATGAAAGGCCGGGGCGGAGCTATCGTCAATATCGCCTCTATTGCGTCTGATGTGGGGATCTTTGCAGCCGTTGGATATTGTGCCACCAAAGGCGCAGTGAAAAGCTTTACAAAGGCAGCGGCACTCTATTGTGCACAGTATAATTACAATATCCGTGTCAACGCCATTCAGCCTGGCTATATCGAAACCCCAATGGTTCGCGACGTGCTGGATGTTCACAGCCACAAGGATGTCTTGGAGAAGAAAATCAGGGACCTGCATCCACTTGGTCATTTTGGGGAGCCTGATGATATTGCCGCAGGTATTCTCTTTGCAGCCTCTGACAAGGCGAAATTCATGACAGGCGCTTCAATTCCCATTGACGGCGGGTACCTCGCACAATAAAGGTTGAAAGAAAACAACCTCGCCGGAGATTTTCCGTCATGACAATTAGCGACCGGACGTCGGTCTGGTGTCTTGCTTTTGGGCAAACCCTTATCTGGGCTGGGACCTATTACCTGTTTCCGGCAATGATTGTCCGTTGGGAAAATGACTTCGGCTGGAGCCGGGCAGAACTCACCTCTGGTTTTACGATCGCCATTCTGGCCTCGGCAGTTTTCTCCCCCGTCGCAGGGCGGCTGATTGATAAGGACCTGGGACCCTATCTTCTATTCGGGGGGCCTTTTATTGGGGGGCTGCTGGTTGGCACGTTGTACCTGGTAGATACGCTCTTCCTTTTTTATGGGGTATGGCTCTGCCTTGGGGTTTGCATGGCTTTCTCCCTTTATGAGCCGTGTTTTGCCTATGTCATTCGGATGAAGGGGACGGACGCCAAGCCCCATATTACCCTCATCACCCTGGTCGCGGGATTTGCCAGTACCATTTCTTTTCCGGTCGCCCATCACCTTTCGGATCTGTTCGGCTGGCGGGATGCGCTTTTTGCCTTCGTTCTGCTGGTGTCCTTTATTGGGGCACCCTTGATGTGGATCGGCGCCCGCAACCTAGGCCATCATCATAGCGCTCTTGAAGCGATCGAGCAGGCGAAACAGATCGTTGGCCGGGCCAGATACGGATTTTTGCTGTGGCCGAAATTCTGGCTTATCACCTTGGCCCTGTCTTTGATCTTTATGACCCATGCCACTTTGATCAATCATCTGCTTTTGTTGTTGGAAGACCGGCAGATTGATGCGGGAACGGCAGTGCTGGCGGCGTCCTTTATGGGACCCATGCAGGTTTTCGGTCGCGTGGTGGCAACGCTCGTCGGGCGATTTTTTTCCAACTCTGTCATTACAGCTGTTTGTTTCGTCTTCTCGATTTCAGCAGTTGGCGCCTTGATGCTGGCGGCAAAACTTCCCATTTTCCTCGCGGTCTTTATTGCGTTGCAAGGGAGCGGTATTGGGGTTAGCAGCATCATGAAGCCCGTTCTTGCCCGTGAAATATTAGGGGGTGAAAATTTCGGGTTAAAGTCCGGGGCGATGTCCGTACCTTTCTTTATTGGTAATGCCTTCTCTGCCTTAATTGGCTCTTTATTGTGGGCCATCGGTGGCTATGATCTGGTGCTTGAGGTTTTGCTGGCAATTCTGGTTACTGGCTTTATGGCGCTGATTGCTGCGATCAGACTTGCGAGACCCTGAAGCACAATCGAGTTTCTTTTGTAACCAAGCGCACTTGCCAAGCCATATCGGGCAGGGTAAGTAATCAAACCGATCATTCCAATAAGGCTCCACTCTACAATGACAACAGAAAAATCCCCCCTGATAACGCCTGTATTGATTGCAGGCTGTTTGATTCTGATGACCGGTTTCGCTGTTCGGGCTAGTTTCGGTATTTTCCAGATCCCGATTGCTGAAGAGTTCGGCTGGCTTCGTGCTGAGTTTTCTCTCGCGATTGCAATCCAGAACCTCGCTTGGGGTGTTGGGCAGCCGATTTTTGCGGCGATCGCCGAAAAGGTGGGGGAACGTAAAGCGATTATCTTGGGTGCCGTTACCTATGCTTTGGGCCTGGTGTTGAGCGCTTATGCGGTTACGCCGATTGAACATCAGTTACTTGAAATCCTTGTCGGATTTGGGGTTGCCGGAACCGGTTTTGGTGTGATCTTGGCCGTTGTAGGCCGGGCAGCATCCGATGAAAACCGCTCACTCGCCCTTGGTATTGCCACCGCTGCGGGCTCTGCCGGTCAGGTCATTGGCCCACCAACTGCGGATTATCTGTTGCAATATATGAACTGGTCTTCTGTGTTTTTGATTTTCGCTGTTGCGATCATGGCTGTGCTCGTGTTTTTGCCCATGATGAAGACGACCGCCCCAGTTGCGAGCAAGGCAGAACTGGAAGAGACAATGGGCCAGGTTCTCATGCGGGCGTTTTATGATCCCACCTATGTGATGATCTTTCTTGGCTTTTTCTCCTGTGGTTTTCAGTTGGGTTTTGTAACTGCGCATTTCCCGGCTTTTATTGCCGAAGCCTGTGCCGCGATTGCACCCAATAGTGTCCTTCGAAGTATGGGGGTTAGCACGACAACAGCACTCGGTGCTCTGTCTATTGCGTTGATCGGTGTGACGAACATTGTGGGGTCGCTCACTTCGGGCGCATTGGGTGCCAAATTCAGCAAGAAATATCTGCTGGCATTGATTTATACGGGCCGGACGATTGCCTGTGTTCTCTTCATCACCTATCCGATGACACCAACCTCAGTTGTGCTTTTCTCGCTCGTTATGGGTTCCCTATGGCTGGCGACAGTCCCCCCAACGGCTGGCCTAGTTGGGCAAATCTATGGAATGAAGTATATGGGAACGTTATACGGTATCGTATTCTTCTCCCATCAACTGGGGTCATTCCTCGGCGTTTGGCTGGGCGGTACCCTTTATGATCAGTTCGGCACTTATGACATTGTCTGGTGGGTCGGAATTGGTGTGGGTGCATTTTCCGCTATCGTTCATCTTCCAGTTAAGGAAATGCCCTACGCTCAACGGGTTCCAGCCTAAATGAATGAGAAACGCCGAGCCATTCCCGGGTTCGGCGTTTTTTGCCTTGACCCAAGGGCCGGACTTTCTAATCTGTTGCTCATGATTTTTGCAGTGCAATAGCTGCTATATGTGAGGGATAGATGATGAGCTTAACCGGCAAAGTTGCCCTGGTGACAGGATCTACAAGTGGAATTGGTCTAGGTATGGCGATAAATTTCGCGCGCCTTGGGGCCAGCGTTGTGATTAATGGGCTTGGAGATGACGCCACCATTGATGCCGCCAAAAAGTCCGTTGCTGAAGCCGGAAATGGGATGGTGATATATCACGGCGCCAACATGCTGAATGCAGACGAGATCACGGATATGGTCGCCGAAGCTGAGAAAACATACGGCGCCGTCGACATTCTGGTCAATAACGCTGGTATTCAGCACACATCACCTGTCGACAGTTTTCCGAAAGATCGGTGGAACGATATCATCGCCATCAACCTTTCAAGTGCTTTCCATGCATCTCAGGCTGTATTGCCAGGGATGCAGGCGCGGGATTTTGGACGGATCATCAATATTGCCTCCGTTCACGGCTTGGTTGGGTCTGTGGAAAAATCCGCTTATGTTGCCGCCAAGCACGGAATTATCGGCCTGACCAAGGTGACTGCCCTTGAAAATGCATCTCGCAATATCACGGTCAATGCCATTTGCCCCGGTTGGGTTCGCACCCCGCTGGTGGAGGCACAAATCGATGCCTTGGCGGAAAAAGAAGGGCTCGCCAAAGAGGATGCCGCAAGGACGTTGCTGGCTGCGAAAGAGCCAAGCCTTCGCTTCACGACACCAGAGCAGCTGGCAGAAGGGGCTGCGTTCCTCTGCAGTGATGCCGCCTCTAACATGACGGGTACTAATTTGGTGATGGATGGCGGTTGGACCGCTCAGTAATACTCTCATATCTGTGATCAGGGGCGCTTGACTTGCTTTGATTTATTTGGGCTAATGGAACCAGATAAATAATAACAAGTGCCCCTTTAGATGGGCGCTTCATCAAGGAGGCAACCCCCATGATCACCGTTCATCATCTCAACAACTCTCGCTCTCAACGCATCTTGTGGTTGCTCGAAGAATTGGGGCAGGACTACGAAGTGAAACGCTATGAGCGGGACGCGACAACAAATCTGGCGCCGCCTGAGTTGGAAGCGGTTCACCCTTTAGGCAAGTCTCCAGTCCTCGAAGATGATGGCTGGAAAATCCATGAAACCGGTGCCATTGTTGAATTTCTCGTCAACAAATATGATGACGGTCGCTTGGCACCAACGGACCGATCCTCGGTTCTCTATACGCGCTATAATGAATGGCTACATTATTCCGAAGGCTCTGCCATGTTGCCGATCCTTCTCAGGCTCTATGTCTCTCGGTTGGGGGAGGCGGGTGCGCCGCTTCATCCGCGGATCAATGACGAATTTGCCCGTCATTTTGGCTATATCAGTCAGTCACTAAAAACGGATTACCTGCTGGGTGATGAACTGACCGCTGCTGATATCATTATGTCATTTCCACTTGAGGCGGCAAATCGGGGTGGGGCATTGAAAGCCTTCCCAAATCTGGAAGCTTATGTGAAGCGTTTTCAGGCACTACCAAGCTACCAGCGAGCATTAGAGCGAGGCGGTGAATACGCATTTGCCTGATCCGGAGAAGGGATGAAAATGAAAGATAAAAAAGCCATCCATGATGTTGTCGGACATAGCTCTTCGGACGTGCCGTTAGACTGGATAAAGCCAACCTCTTATGTTGATAGTGACAGTTCAGATGTTGCCGCATTTACCAAGAAAGCTTTGCATGCTCTGTCTGATGACGCATCTGATAAGGAAAAAGCCATCCGCCTTTTTGAGGCCGTTCGGGATGATATCCGCTACGATCCCTATCAATTGAGTTTCCAGGATCAGGATTACCAGGCAAGCCATGTGACAACCCTCGAAGGGGCCTTTTGCGTTCCAAAGGCGATTTTGCTGACCGCCTGTCTACGTCATGAGGGCATCCCGGCAGGGGTTGGATTTGCGGATGTTAAAAATCATCTGAATTCTCCTAAACTCGCGGATCTCATGCAGACAGATATGTTTGTCTATCATGGGTATGTTGCTCTTCGACTTGGTGATAAATGCCTCAAGGTCACGCCCACCTTTAACCGCGAGCTATGCGATCGGTTTGGTGTCCGGGCAATTGAGTTTGATGGGGAAACTGATGCACTTTTCCACGAATATGATGCGGAAAAGCGCCAGCATATGGAATATGTGAAGGACCGCGGTATTTTTGAGGATCCCCCGATGCTCGAAGTGATAGAGGATCTGATTAAAATCTATCCCAAAATGAAGGAAATCAAGGATCGGGAGGCGACGCCGGAGGCTGATCCGGATTTCGCTGCTTGAGGTGGCCAGCCTTGCGATGACCAATCCTGATCCCTTGCAAACCTTATTGAAAGAGGTTCGGGGCTGCGCCCATTGTCAATCGCATTTGCCAGACGGGTGCCGGCCTGTTTTGCAGGCCTCATCCAAAGCAAAACTTCTCGTCGTTGGACAGGCTCCGGGGCGAAAAGTGCATGCGACGGGGATCCCTTTCAATGATCCAAGTGGGGACCGCCTTCGGGACTGGATGGGGATTGATCGGGATACCTTCTATAACCCGGAACTCTTGAATATCATTCCCATGGGCTTTTGCTATCCGGGCACTGGAAAATCAGGTGATTTACCGCCTCGTCCTGAATGCGCTGAGCTTTGGCGACCTCCCTTGATGGGCCATATGGTCCGGGTTGAGCTTACCTTGGTGATCGGGAAATATGCGATAGACTGGCATATTGGGAAGGACCAGAAAAAGACACTGACCGAAACCGTACGGAATTGGCAGGAATACTGGCCTGATAAACTCGTTCTCCCGCATCCGTCGCCGCGTAATAACCTGTGGCTTCGCCGTAACCCGTGGTTCGAGGCCGAGATTATCCCCATACTCCAACAAAAAATCCGGGACATTTTAACCCGGTCATAAACGAAATAGGGAAGAAGAGCATGACTGAGACAGATAAAGTCCTTGTTGAGACTAAAGGCTCCATAACCGTGGTGACTATCAACCGGCCCCATTGCCGGAATGCGGTTGACTATGAAACGGGAGAGCTTTTGCTTGCTGCCTTTGACGCATTTGATGCCGATGACAGTCAATCCGTGGCGATATTAACTGGCGCTGGCCCTTATTTCTGTGCTGGCTTTGATTTGAAGTCTCTCTCTGGTCAGAAGGATCTCAATTATGATCCTGAAGGGGAAGGGATCATGGGCCCAACACGCCGTCTTCTCTCAAAACCGGTGATTGCCGCGGTGGAGGGGTACGCCGTTGCCGGTGGCCTGGAACTGGCTCTCTGGTGTGACTTGAGGGTGGCGGCAGACACTGCTGCCTTTGGTGTTTTCTGTCGCCGTTGGGGGGTGCCACTGATAGACGGGGGATGTGTGCGCTTGCCTCGTCTTATTGGTCATAGCCGTGCGCTCGACATGATCCTGACTGGCCGGGAGGTGGATGCAGCGGAAGCATTTGACATTGGTCTTGCCAATCGGGTCGTTGCAGAAGGTACTGCCTTTGAGGAGGCCTTTAACCTGGCAGAACAGATTGCAGAATTTCCCCAAACCTGCATGCGGGTTGATCGAAACACTTCTTATCAGCAATGGGGCATGGATATAAAGGATGCCCTGCGGCTGGAGGCGCGCGATGGGGCAAAACCGCTTTATCAGGAAGCCCAAAATGGCGCTGGCCGATTTTCCTCAGGCCTCGGGCGGGGCGGTGATTTTTCCAAAATCTGACCTTTGCTAACTTGTCTTTTTATAAGACTGGTTAGTTAAAAAAGCAGGTCCTCGATGAGAATAATTACTAGGGTTGAAAGGAATCAGATTTAATACTCAAGTATTATGTTTAATGAATATAGTTAAATTGCAATCGCCGCTAACATAAAGCATAGAATAAAACTCTAATATGTAGTAAGTGATTAAAAAGTAGCTGTTTTTTCGGTTGTATTGCGCAAAATCCTTGCGCTCAGATACGATAATTCGGTCCAATAAGGTCAGTTGATGTTCTTGCCACACTATCAGTAATGGTAGGCCGGAAAGCCACAGATCTTTTTCAGCAGGAGATGGCTGGGCTGCGCTTATGAGTATTTAAAGAGCAAGGAACAGACCCATGAAACAGCTCAAAGTAATTTCCCTCCTTTTTGCCTTCTTGACCTTCGGCTTTTCCGCCCACGCGACAACCATAGATTTCCTGTCTATGGCAAACGGAAACGTCAGTACAATAGGCGACGCGACTTTTGCATTATCCGGTGCTGGTGAAGCTGGCGACCCTTATGTTTCCAGTTCTTATGGCGGCGGACTGTGGAACTCTTCTGATGCGGCAGCCTACCCGACCAATACAATTCTATCCGTCACTTTTGACACTACCGCGACCAACCTCTCCTGGTATTTCGATAATGAGGGCAGCAAGTCAACGACTTGGACATTGTTTGATAGCTCAAATTCAATTCTTGCCTCTGGCTTTAATAACACGAGCTCGGGTATGCAATTAAATGATCAGAGTTCCTATACAGGGGTTAAGCGGATCGAGTGGAATAACAACGGTAATAACTGGTTGTTTGCCCTTGGTAGCATTTCCTATCGCGCAGAACTCTCTACCGTTCCACTTCCTGCAGCAGCATGGCTATTTGGTGCGGCATTAATGGGTCTTGTTGGCTTCAAACGATACAGAAAAGCCTGACATTTCCCCTCCCTCCGTCCAGTAAAAAGCCCCGCAAAAACTGCGGGGCTTTTCACTAAATATCTAATACAGTTAGGCTGTTGCGTTCCGCTTTTTTCGCCATCCGAGGAAGCCAAGGATAGCCATACCCGCACCATAAAGAGGCAAGGCAGCCGGAAGTGGGACTGCTGAAACTTCAATTTCCAAAAGGCTATAGTCGATCGCGTAGCCTTCGGCTGCAGTATCTAGGTACACAAGGCTGATCTCGTCGCTGGTTCCGGTCAGAAGATCAAGGGCAACACTGAAGGTGTGGAGCGTCGAGAGCGTCGCTGAAGTATTTGAGATCGAACCGATCAAAGTACCGTTGAACAAAATGTTCCATGGCCCTCTGTTGTTTGCCATTCCGGATTCCATGATGCTCAAAGTCGCAGAAGTTGCGGTTCCTCCAGCAAGATCATAAGCGTGTGAATAATCGACAGGGGAGCTAGCAACTCCACCATCTTGCTCATAGAGCCAGACATCGGTGAACAATGGATCGCCGCTTCTGTTGTCAAAGCCAAACCCAGTATCGACCCCAACTGCACCTGGTGCGGTTGCACCACCAAAGCCATCGATATCACCAACAAGACTTGAAACTGTTGCGGCATTTGCAATTGCCACTGACGACAAGAAACTTACGCTTGCTGCGACAATAATTGTCTTAAAACTCTTTAACTTCATAACGCTACCCCTCGGATAATCTTTAGTTATGTGAAATTACATTTTACTAAAAATAAACTCATATACTTTTTTAGGGGAGCGGCGAGAATATTGTCAAATATTAATACATTATTAACCATAAAAAGATCTTCAGCGAAACTTTAGAAAATCACATCTTTAACTAAAAAAAAGCCCCGCAAAATCTACGGGGCTTTTTTTACATTATACCTTCCAGCACTTTTCGCATGTCGTCCGGTATCGAAACAGGACGGTTGGTGGCGCGGTCCACATAGACATGGATGAAGTATCCTTCGGCACAAGCCTGTTCGTCATCTCCTTTGAACAATCCAAGCTCATAGCGAACGGATGAGTTCCCCATATGGGCGACTTTCAGTCCAGCATGGACAAGATCGGGAAAGACGATGCTTTTGGCATAGCGGCAGCTTGTTTCGACAACAAGGCCGACAACCGGGCTGTGCTGGATATCCAGAACACCTTGATGGACCAGGAACTGGTTCACTGTGGTATCAAAATAACTGTAATACTGCACATTATTCACATGACCGTAGGCATCATTATCCATCCAGCGGGTTGGGATGGGCTGAAAGTGACGATAGTCGCTTCTCAGGCTCATTTCCTTTTTAGGGCTCATCGGGTCAGAGAACTTTCTTATAAATCAGGTAGGCATCTTCGCGGCTGACGTCGCGCGGATTGTTCACAAGTAGACGGGTCTGCTCCATGGCGGCATCTGCCAGTCTGTCCAGATCGTCTTCCGTTACGCCAACTTCGCGTAAGGTGGTTTCCAAGCCGAGATCCTTGCTGAAATCCGCTAACCGATCGATGAACTCCTGACAAGTGGCCTGCGCCCCCTGATCAGGATCGATATCCGGAAATACGATGGTCGCAAGCTCTGCATAGGCATCCGCGCAGATCGGCGCATTGAACCGCATCACTTCAGCAAGCACCAATGCATTGGAAAGGCCATGTGGTACATGAAAGATCCCACCAATGGGATAAGCTAGCGCGTGCACAGCTGCCACGGGGGAATTGGCAAACGCCTGCCCAGCAAGACAGGCGCCGAGAAGCATGTTAGAGCGGGCCTCAACATTGCTGCCGTCTTTCACAGCCGTGACCAGATTGCTGCCCAGCAGCCGAAGGGCCTCCTTGCCGAGGGTTGCGGACACTGGATTGTTGTTCGCACCCTTGGACGTATAAGCCTCAATCGCATGAACCATGGCATCAATACCCGTTGCCGCCGTTACATGCGGGGGTAGGCCAAGGGTCAGGTTTGCATCTAGAATGGCAAGATCCGGCAATAGCTTTGATGAAACGACGCCTTTCTTGGTTTCCGCACCAACCGTGATGATGGAAATTGGCGTTACTTCTGATCCGGTGCCGGCGGTTGTCGGGATCTGTATGAGAGGGAGGCGGGCTCCTTTGATCATCTCAATCCCGTAAATATCGTCGAGCTTTTCTTTCCCGAGGGCGAGAAGGGCGACCAGTTTCGCCACATCCATGGAGGAACCACCCCCAAAACCAATAATCACATCGGCTTCATGCGCTTTTGCTGCGTCGGTTGCGGCTAGCACAATGGCTTCTCTCGGATCCGCTTCTACATCGCTATAGACCGCAAGCTCGATCCCGGATTTCTCAAGAGAGGAGAGTGCCTCACTCGCGAGCCCGAGCTTGATGATACCAGGATCCGTAACAACCAGAACCCGGTTTCCATAAGGTTTAATAACCTCACCCAGTTCGCTCATGGAGCCTGGTTTGCAAATCAGTTTGGGAGTTGTATTAAATGTAAATTCGCGCATGGTTTTCTTCTTGTTTTGATTCTTATCCTAACCCTACATTTTTCGGCTCAAGCGGAAAACAGCTTTTTGAGAAAAATGGGAAATTCAGGATTTTTGCCTTTTCTTGCCTTCTAATAGAATTTTTTTAAATTTTTTTTGGATGAAGGCCTATTACTAAATACATATTAGTTTTGTTGTATTGAATACTGCGGCTAACTACTAAAAAGAGTAATATATAATATTGCTTTATAAGTAAATTAGGAAATTCCTTTTATGTGATAAACATCAAATACAATAAAAATCTTAATTTCATGTCTGCTGAATATTTTCAAATTCCTCTTAATATATGACTTTTAGTCTAATTCTTGGTTAAGGATTGCTTAAGGGGTCTCATAAAATAGTAACCCCCGACTTTGTCAAAGGGAGAAACGTCTGGAACTTATCTAGACTGATATCGGCAAGGAGCTGGGGGATGAACTATAGGGGACAGGAAGTCTTCTTCGATCGGAATGATCTGATCGTTAGTAAGACTGACTTAAAAGGCATTTTAACTTATGCCAATCATACATTTTTGGAAATTGCCGGTTATCGGGAAGATGAGGTAATTGGAAAACCGCACAATATGATCCGGCATGAGAACATGCCGCGTGGTGTGTTTGAATATTTCTGGCAGACCCTTAAGCAGGAGCAGGAAATCTTCGCTTATGTGGTCAATAAAACGAAATCTGGTGATCATTACTGGGTGTTGGCGCATGTCACGCCATCTTATCGGGATGGACACCATGTTGGGTATCATTCGACACGGCGAGTTCCGGATCCAAGGGTGATCAAAACTGTGATTGAGCCTCTCTACGATGAAATGAATGCGATTGAGGCGGCAACATCCGGTCACAAAGAGGGGACAGCGAAGTCACTGGCCCATCTCACTGAACTTATGAACAAGAAGCAAACAACCTATTCAGAGTTCATGTCTAGCCTGATGCTGGGCAAATCATTGATTGATGGGGAGGGACGTCATGAACATGCAGCCTGAGTTAAATAAGAATGCGTTCGACGAGACGGTTTCTGCAGGGCGTCTGCTTCAAATTCTGGAAGTTGTAACAGAGCTTTGTGAAGGGGATTTTGAAAGTCGGATAACGGATCTGCCGGTAGAGCAGGGTCTGGAAAGAGAGTTATGCCTGAAGATCAATGAAATGATTGATCGTGCTGACGCTTATGTACGTGAGTCAACTGCTTGCCTCACTTACATTTCTGAAAATAAATACCATCGTCGGATCGCGAGTGAAGGGCTCCCTGGTGCTTATGCAGTGGCTGCGCGCCGGATCAATCGGGCTGCGGATGGTGTCGCTGACAAGATTGAAAACTTCACATCATGCGTAGAGACAATTTCCGTCGCGGCTACTCAGCTTGAGGGAAGCTCTATGACCATGGCCGAGCAGATTGGCGAAGCCTCTAACAAGGCAACAGCCGTAGCTGCCGCCGCAGAGGAGGCGGGAACAAATACCCAGACAGTCGCTTCTGCAACCGAGCAGCTTAGTAACTCCATTCAGGAAATAAATCTGCAGGTCAATAACTCGACACAGGTGTCCGAGACGGCGGTTGCCCAATCTGATGAGGTTAATCATATGGTTAAACGCTTGTCTGAAGCTTCTGATCAGATCGGCGACGTGGTCAACCTGATTAACAACATTGCTAACCAGACAAAGTTGCTGGCGCTTAACGCAACAATTGAAGCAGCGCGTGCCGGAGAGGCCGGTAAGGGATTTGCCGTGGTTGCCAGTGAAGTCAAAAGCCTATCCGCTCAGACTGAAAAAGCGACAGAGGATATTCGCAGTCAAGTTGAGGAAATTCAGCATGTTGCCAGTACCGCTGTCGGGTCAATCGATGGCATCACCGGTTCCATTACCCAGATCAGTGAGGTAACCAAGCGAATTGCCGGTGCAATGGAAGAGCAGGATGCGGCTACCAAAGAAATATCCCGCAACATTCATGAAGCCGCAAGCGGCGTTGCGGATGTTACCAGCAATGTAACAGTGGTGAGTAACATTGTGCGGGACGTTAGTGACGGCTCTGATATGGTCAAGTCAGTTGCGTCCGACCTCAAATCTCAATCTGATCATCTGAAATCAGTGTTAAAGCAATAGTAGTGTGTTGACACCTGTGGAGGGTGTTTATGGTCTGCTGGCATGGGGGTGCTGGCAGGCCTTTTTTTTCGGCTGATCCAAATCAAAGCTTTTTCCAGATTTTCTAATATCCTTGTTGACGTGGGTGGCTAACAGAACGAGGTATATTATGTCAGATATCATTAAGACCTTGAAGGATGCTCATAAACGGATGGACATTGCGCTATCTGTTTTGGCTAAGGAAATTGACCAGTTCGCCGAGGGGAATTCGCTGGATTATACATTGGTTGAAAGCGTAATTGAGTATTTAAGACGAGCCACAGCTCTTAATCATCACGAAGTTGAGGATGAAATTTATAGGCGGATAGCGGCCAAGGATGCGAGTAGCGCCGACCTGATTTCCAATACGCATATTGATCACCAGAAACTTGCCTTTTTGGGAAATGCGCTTGTTGAAGCCGTCGAAAATGTCGAAAGCGATAGCGAGCTGCCCAGATACTGGTTGGTTTCAGTGGCGAAAGAATATCTGAACGCCCATATCCTGCATATGCGCAATGAGGAGAAGAGCCTCTTCCCCCTTGCTCTTAAGACGCTGACCGTTGCTGACTGGCAAGAAATTTCAGCCATGTTGGATGAAAAAGCCGCCCTGGATTTTATCCAGTTGGAAGTTGATGAGCTGGAGGATCTGCATCGGGACATTCGCAACTGGCGGGAAGCGCCCTACGTCGTGATGTAGGAATTGGCTTACATCATGGCGTTTTTCGGCTCTCTTGGTCGTTGGCGATTTTCCCAGTCTTCGTCAATCCAGTAGGGTGCATCAATGGGCGAAAGAAGGCCTTTGCCCAGGATATGGTCTGCCGCTTTTTCCGCAACCATGATTGTGGGGGCGTTCAAGTTGCCGTTGGGGATAGTTGGAAAAATTGAGCTGTCCACGACGCGCAAATTCTGAAGGCCCCTAACCGAACAATTGCTGTCGACAACTGCGAGCGTATCATCCCGATCGCCCATCTTGCAGGTGCAAGAGGGATGGTAGGCGCTTTCCACATTCTCCCGAACCCATTGATCGATTTGTTCATCGCTGGTGATGGAGAGACCCGGCTGGATTTCATCGCCCCGGTACCGGTCAAGGGCCGGTTGATTGAGAATTTCGCGGGTTAGGCGGATGACGTTTCGCCAATCCTCCACATCCTGATCAGTTGTTAGATAGTTGAACTGAATACGGGGCTTTTGGGCCGCTTTCGGTGACGTGATGGAGACGCTTCCCCGGCTGCTCGGTTTGTTGGGTCCCACATGCACCTGATATCCGTGCCCTTCAAATGCGGCTCTTCCATCATATCGCATGGCGGCAGGTAGGAAGTGATACTGCACGTCTGGCCATTTCAGACCCTTGCGGGATCGAATGAAACCGCAGGATTCAAAATGGTTTGTTGCCCCCAGTCCCGATTTGAACAGCATCCATTGCGTACCGATCATGCCTTTGCTGACAAGACCAAGGCGGCTATTGAGGGTGAGGGGCTCTTTGCACTTATATTGGAAATAGACCTCCAGATGATCTTGTAAATTCTGACCCACACCCGGAAGGTCGAGCACAGGCTCAACGCCTGCTGCTGACAGCGACGCTGCATCGCCAACACCGGATCGTTGCAGCAAGGTCGGGCTGCCAATAGAGCCCGCCGCAAGGATCACTTCCTTGCGCACTTTAATTGTCTCGCTTTTTCCGTCTTTTGAAGTGAGCTCAATCCCTCTGGCGACACCGTTTTCCAAAATTACCTTTTCGGCCATCATATCGGTCATGATGGTGAGGTTGGTGCGGTGTTTAACGGGATCCAGATAGGCCTTGGCGGTGGAGGCGCGAACGCCGCCATCCACAGTCATATGCATAGGCCCAAAGCCTTCCTGTTGAAAGCCGTTATAGTCACCAGTGATTGGATATCCTGCCTCATTGCCGGCCTTGATAAAGGCTTCATAGAGGGGGTTGAGCTTCATATTGTTGCCATTGTTGACCTTGACGGGACCACTGCCACCCCGATAGGTATCCTCACCACTCATCCAGCTTTCGGCTTTTTTGAAGTAAGGCAAGACATCGGCATATCCCCAGCCTGATGCGCCGGCTTCCCGCCATTCCTCAAAATCACAGGCGTGACCTCGCACATAAACCATACCGTTGATGGAGGAAGAGCCGCCCAGGACTTTGCCGCGCGGACAATCCATACGCCGACCGTTAAGTCCAGGCTCTTCAACGCTTTCAAAGCCCCAATTAAAGCGATCCATATTCATCGGGATCGAGAGAGCTGTTGGCATTTTGATAAAAATGCTCTGGTCACTGCCACCAAATTCGATTAGCCCAACGTTAAGCGACGGATCTGCACTGAGCCGGTTGGCCAGTACGCATCCTGCTGACCCCGCGCCAATAATCACATAATCGAATTCCATAGCCCCTCCATAACTCAAAGATTTCTTCTGTTTAATTCATTCAAAAGCAGGAGGCTAGGGCCTTCTAATTATCCCTTATTCTTATATACGTTATTAATTGATTAGTAACCAACTGGAACTACTGTGGAGGGTTAGTGAAAACCAGACGTAAACGACCTTTTTCCTTCTTCTGTTGCAGGTGCATTATTGTTAAAGCCGGAATTGCCAGATTATGAGGACAGCCGCCTGAGGGCGATGCAAAAGCTCAGATTATGGAAAACCTTCCCTGAAGAAGGCTTTGACCGAATTTGCCGTTTGGTTGCCAAACTGATGAAAGTCCCGGTCGTTCAGATCAATCTTGTCGGGGAAACTACGGTTTGGTCTAAGTCCAACATTGGGGTTCAAAAAACGGAACGTCCCCGCGAAGACAGTATCTGCGCCTACACAATTTTGCAGAATGATTTGATTTGTATCTCCGATGTTGAGCAGGATGATCGTTTCAAGCAAAACTCCTACGATATTCTTGGCAAGCCGCTTAAATATTATGTTGGGCTCCCCTTGAAGGCTTACGGCGGTTTTAATGTCGGAACCCTTTGCCTGATGGATAACAAGGCACGAACCCTGCAATATGATGAGTTTGAAGCCTTAAAGGATTTTGCAGAAGCCATTCAACAGCAGTTTAACCTCTCGCGTCTGGAACAGGACGGGCGGTTTCTTGTCTCGCAGACGTCACGGCTGAATACTCTTTTGGAAGCCCTTGCAGATGGCATTATGACCATCGATTCAGATGGGTTAGTTGAATCCGTAAACCAGTCAGCTGCATCTATTTTTGGATATGAACGCTCTGAGTTGTTGGGGCAGAATTTCAGCTTATTGCTTCCGGATCTTGGCAAAGGGGGGTGGGAAGGTTACCTCCAGTTTTTGCGGAAATCAGACATTCCGTTTCAGCCCAATGAGAAGCACGACATCTTTGGCCAGCGCAAAGATGGCTCCCTTTTCCCGATGGACCTGGTTATCCGTGAGATGCAGGTTGAGGGAAGTTTGCTTTACACCGGGATCATCCGGGATATCACCGAGCAGAAAAAATTTGAGGATGAAATCCTGAAAAGCCGCCAGGTGTTGGAGGCAACCAAGGAAAATATGCCGGCAGCCTTGGCTGTGTTTGATGATAAATTTAAGCTTTCTGTTTCCAACTCCAAATTGGCTGAGGTATTGGACCTGCCGCCAGAAGAAATTCAAATCGGGACGAGTTTCAAGTCCTTCGTGAACGCCATGTTTGATCGGGGATATTTTGGCGAATGGAGTGGAAAGCGACGTGAGACTGAATTTAGAAAGGTCCTGACAACCTATAAGTCTCCTTTATTCCTGCATTTGAAAAAGAAGGGCCGGTATGTGGAAATTATCACCCGCTATATGCCGGACGGCGGTTTTATTTCGACCTATATTGATATTACGGAACGCTTGAAGAATGAGGAAAAACTCGAAAAGCTGGTGAAACGGGCAAACGATGCCAACGAAGCGAAAACAAACTTCCTCTCCACAATCAGTCATGAGATCCGCACCCCATTAAACGGCGTTATCGGGGTTGCCCATATGCTCGAGGATACGGACCTGGATGACAGGCAGCAGGAGTTGCTTCAGACTATCCTGCATTCCGGGAATACGCTCCTCTCGTTGATCAATGACGTGCTGGATATGAACAAGATTGAATCAGGCAATCTGGAAATTGAAAAAATTCTCTGTGACATTGTTGAAGTGCTGGACTCTGTTCGCGCGCCCTTTGAATATCAGGCAGGACAGAAGGGGCTGAAATTCAACGTTGAGATTGGCGACGATGTTCTTTCCCATGTACTGTCAGATCCGACCCGGATCCGTCAGATCTTGATGAACTTGGTAGGTAATGCGCTGAAGTTTACAGATAAAGGCAGCATCACAATTTCTGTTCAGCGCCAAGAAGATATGAAAGATGGGCGCCAGATGCTTGCGATCTCCGTCATTGATACGGGTGCGGGTATCCCCGAAAATCGCCTAAATGCGATTTTTGACAGCTTTTCTCAAGCCGATAACACGATTAACCGTCGATTTGGTGGAACGGGCCTCGGGCTGACAATTGTTCGGAAACTGGTCGAATTGATGGGCGGGAACATTTCTGTAACCAGCAAAATGGGCAAGGGCTCTACCTTTACGGTGACCTTGCCGGTTGGTATTGCAACGAACCAGGAAATCCTGCAGACAGTTTCGGATATTGTTGCGGCAGATAGTGGAACGCTCGACAAATTGCATGTCCTGATCGCTGAAGACAACGCGGTTAATGCCATGATTACAAAGACATTCCTTGAAAATCTGGGGCACACGTCTGAAGTGGCTGAAAATGGCAAGATTGCCGTTGATCGCGTCGGGGAAACACATTTTGATATGATCCTCATGGATGTTCATATGCCGATTATGGACGGGATTGAAGCCACCAGCCTTATTCGAAAGCGCTTTGACTCTGAAGATCTTCCAATCATTGGGGTAACTGCAGAAGCCTTTACCGATCGTCATGCCTATATGAAAAAAATGGGAATGAATGACGTTCTGACCAAACCCTTCACCAAGCCACAATTACAGAAACTGGTTACCAAGTACCATGTCCAGCTTGAAAAACACCGGATGAAAAACGGGGTTCAGAAAAAAATTGACCGGGGCATCTTGGAAGGCACACAGAAGATCCAGATTGGAAATTCAGCGCAGCTGCAGCTGTATCGTGATCAGATGGGCGCAGAGACATTTGTATCCCTATTGAGGAAAAGCCCCTATTCGGTGAAAACGGAGCTTGAGGAGATGCAAAAGGGCCTCGAGGGCGAGGATCGGGCATTAATTAATCGATCAGCCCGCACCATTGCCAGCATTGCTCTGTCGTTACATTCAGATCGTCTTGCCGAACAAGCCTCTCTGATCGAACAGAACGCTAACGAGATCCCGGAAGTGAACAAGGTGCTCCCCATTCTGATTGATACCGCTGACGAAACCTTTGCCTGGTGGGACGCAATGGTTGATGAAGACGCGCCCCAGTCGCTGGAAAACTAAAGCAAAACCAGCAAACATAATCAGTCGCCGGTTGATTTCGAAAATCGGGCATTGCATTCTGTTACCATTAGCCAAACTGCCACAATCGATCCTTGAAAGAGTTTGAATAATGAAGGTGACTGTTATTGGTGGCGCGACTATCGATGTCATTGCCACAATCCACTCCCGCAATATTGAAAGCATCACAATGCGAAATGCGGCACACTCCTATTTGCTGATGGAGCAGGGAGCCAAAGTTGAAGCCACTCACATTGATACCCAAATGGGCGGCGGTGCGACCAATGCATCCGTCAGCTTTTCGCGCCTTGGGGCAGATGTGCAGGCAGTCCTGATGCTCGGTAAAGACCGGGATGGGGATCATGTAATGGATCGCCTTGTTTCTGAGAATGTGGCAACAGATTACGTTCTTCGCCACCCGACGGAGCCAACCGGTAAGTCCGTGATTATCTGCTCTCATGAGCGCAATGCGGGGGTCTTTGTCAACCGGGGATCTAACAGTTGTCTTTCGGCAGAAGATATCAAGCCTGAGATGTTTGACGGCGCTGAACTTGTTTATGTTTCTACACTCAGCTCCGGCTCTGCCGATGCTTTCCCCCATATCGTGGAATTGGCGAAAGCGGCAGGCGCATTCGTCGTTTGCAATCCAGGCATCCGGCAAATTCGCCTTCGTAAAGCCCAGGTTCTGGACGCTCTTAAATGGGTGGATCTCATTGCTATCAACCGGGATGAGGCAAAAGCGCTTGCCGAAGGCTCTGTTCCCATCTCAAATGCACCTCGGATGGAAAATGCGGACCAGCCTGAACTTCTGAAGGATGGCCTTGGGGATGTTGACGCGCCAATCCTACTGAAGGATCTGGCTAAGTTGGTAACGGGGGCGGGCTGTGCTCATCTTGTGGTGACAAATGGAGCTGAAGGCGCCTATCTGGCAACGGAGACGGACGTCACCTTCTGCCCGACAATACCCTGTCATTTGGAAAGCACCATCGGGGCAGGGGATGCTTTTAACTCAACTGTGTCCTATGCCCTTGCCGCCGGTAAATCAAAGTCAGCGGCGATGAAACTTGCGGTGACAAACGCGGCTTCGGTCGCTGGGTTCGTGGATGCGCAGACAGGTCTTTTGACGACCAATGATTTATTGGCCAAGGTGCCCGTGCTTGAGCTCTTTGAACAGAGTTGGTGATCAGAGCTTGCTGGTCATGCGGAAACCTTCTGGGTAATACATCCGCAAGGCCGTAATTGCACGGTCATTCATCCGTGTTGTTCTTTCAATCAGGAAAACCGGTGCGCCTTTCGGCACTTCTAAATGGGCTGCGACCCGCTCGCTGGCAGATGAAGCTGAAAAACTGATATCGCCATCAGAGTATGGGACTTCCTTCACCAGCCATTCATTAGGGCTGACATCTTTAAAATCAGCCTCAAGAATACCGGGCGCCTCTGCCGGGTTGACCCATCTTTCCTCATACATGAACGGAGTATTGTCAGAAAGGTGCAGAGTGTTCAGGTGCAGCAGTTTCTGGTTGGAAATTGTAAATTGGGCCTGGACAGATATGGGGGGCAGCGCCATTTCATTGACCAGGACATGATGGCTGTAAGTGCCGCCTCTGGCTGTGACTTCTTTTCGGATGATCGGAATTTCCAGGGTGGTTTTCGCAACGGGCATCGGCGTGATGCGCGTTCCGCGTTTGCGGCGGCGTTCAACCAACCCTTCCTCGGCCAGCTGTTGAAGGGCTCTGTTCACTGTCGTGCGAGAGCAGCCAAATTCGACGGCAAGATCAGCTTCACCGGGAATATAGGTGCCTGCAGTCCACTCGCCCTTATGGATCCGGTCCAATATGATCGCCCGGATGGATTGGTGGGTAACAGCTTGCTTCGTAATCATTGATTAGAAATCCAGTTGACTTTTATGTATACACATATAAACATAAAACATGCTCATAATACTAAAAGCCGATTATAAGTTAATCGTTAAGATCGGCAAGGGCTGATGCTTTTTGGGGAAGCGCGCTCGTCTTCGAAGGGTCTTAGGACAATTAACCCCTGAACTGGGGATCATGCGAGGAGATCAAAATATGAAACGCAGGGATTTTATGAAAGTTGCAGGGGCTGGCGCCGTTGCATCCACTTTGGCAACACCAGCAATTGCGCAAGGCAAAATGCAGTGGAAAATGGTCACCGCTTGGCCGAAAAACTTGCCTGGACCAGGGGTAGCCGCACAGAAACTCGCTGATCGTATCACTGCTTTGTCCGGTGGCCGGATTGAAGTTAAACTCTTTGCCGCTGGTGAGCTAGTTCCAGGCCGTGGTGTTTTTGATGCGGTCTCTCAGGGAACGGCAGAACTTTATCACGCTGTTCCAGCTTACTGGGGGTCAAAATCCAAAGGTATCCTGATGTTTGGCTCTCAGCCATTCGGTCTTCGGGGTGATGAACAGGTTGGCTGGCTCGCTCATGGCGGTGGCCAGGAACTTTACGATGAAATCTATGGCCGCTTTGGTCTGAAGCCTTTCCTTTGTGGTAACTCTGGCCCGCAATGGCAGGGTTGGTTCAAAACAGAAATCAATTCCGTCGATGATCTGAAAGGTCTTCGCTTCCGGACAACAGGTCTGGCGTCCGAAATGTGTGCCAAGCTCGGCATGGCTGTTCAGGCCATGGGTGGCCGCGACATGTTCCAGGCCCTGCAATCCGGTGCCTTGGATGCGGGTGAGTTTATCGGTCCTTGGACAGACAGTGCTCTTGGTTTCTATCAGGTTGCGAAAAACTATTACTGGCCAGGTGTGGGTGAACCATCATCCGCAGAGGAATGCGCCGTCAATCTGGAAGCCTTCAATGCACTTCCAGCAGACCTGCAGCAGGCCGTTAAATACGCTTGTGACAGTCTCTATAACGAAGTCTGGACCGAATACACAACCAAGCATGCCATCGCGCTTCAGAAGCTGGTTGCAGAGCAGGGCGTTCAGGTCAAAAAGCTTCCTGACAGTGTTGTTACAGCCATGGGCAATGCAGCGGGTGAAGTGATCGCTGACCTGCGCGAAGATGAAGATCCGCTGGTTCGGAAAATCGTTGAAAGCTTCATCTCCTACCGTTCACTGGTAGCAGGTTACATGCCTTACGCTGATAACGGCCAGATGAACGCGAGAGCGATGGACTACAAGTACTAATTGGTGTTTGATGGAAGCGGGCTCGCGTAGAGCCCGCTTTTTTTATGGCAAGGTAGAGAGTTATGGAGAAGTTTGCCGCTTTTCTGGACGGGATCAATAAAGGGGTTGGCAGTGTCATTCGTTGGGCCGCCCTGTTGATGGTTCTGCTGCAATTTACAATCGTTGTCCTTCGCTATGTGTTCGGGGTGAGCTTCATCTTCCTGAACGAAGGGGTGCTCTATTTGCACGGCTTCCTCTTTATGCTGGGGGCGGGCTATACCTATCTGGTTGATGGCCATGTGCGGGTCGATATCTTCTACGCGAAATTTGCCAGAATAGGACAGTCCCGTATTGATCTTTTCGGACATTTTGCTTTTCTCTTTCCGGCCATGATTATTTTGCTCTACTGGACATGGCCCACCGTTTCCACATCCTGGGCTATTCTGGAAGGGCCCATTTCAGTGGGCGGTATTCCAGCTTCTTTTCTTTTGAAATCCTTGATCCCGGGCTTTTGTATCCTGCTGCTGATCCAGGGTATCTCTCATATGTTGCGTGATCTCCTCCGTCTGAGAGGAGGGATGAATTAATGGCGCTTCCTCTTGATCTTTTGATGTTTGCGGCCCTGATCGCCGGTATTCTGCTGGGCTATCCCGTATCCTTTTCCATTGCCGGTGTCGCAACGCTGTTTGCCGGGCTTGGCTGGGCACTCGGCGTTTTTGACATTTCCTTGTTGGGGGCGCTTGGTCAGCGGGTTTTTGGCCTGCTCAGTAACGATGTGCTGATCGCTATTCCGCTCTTTGTTTTTATGGGTGTGATCCTTGAAAAATCCCGCATTGCGGAGGAGCTCCTGGAAACCATGGGGCGGCTTTTTGGCAATATCCGAGGTGGCCTTGGGGTTTCGGTTGTTCTTGTTGGCGCACTCCTTGCCGCATCGACCGGAATTGTCGGGGCAACGGTTGTTGCCATGGGAATGATTGCCCTGCCAACCATGCTGAGAAATGGCTATAGCCCCAAGCTCGCCTCCGGCATTGTTTGCACTTCGGGCACTTTGGGGCAGATCATTCCGCCGTCAACCTTGCTGATTATCCTTTCTGATGTGATGTCAAACGCCTATCAGCAGGCCCAGTTTGCGCAAGGAAAATTCACCATCGAAACCATTTCGGTAGGTCAGATTTTTGCGGCTGCCCTAGTGCCGGGACTGGTCCTGGTCGGGATCTATATCCTCTATTTGCTGATCCGGGCCTGGCTTTTGCCGAATGATGCCCCAGCCATGAGCGAGGAGGTATCAAAGCCGAGCCTGTCTGAAATCTCCCGCGCGATCCTGCCACCAGTGATCCTGATCCTTGCAGTATTGGGGGCGATCCTCGGCGGCGTTGCAACGCCAAGTGAGGCAGCTTCTGTTGGCGCCATTGGTGTCGTTCTGATGGCCGGTATCCGCAAAGGAGCGTCACCCGTTCTGATATTGGCCGGGGGGATTTCGCTTATTCTGCTGGCGGTTCTCTCAGGTCTTTTCCCCGTGCGCTTGCAACGCTCTGACATCGGGGCGTTTGAGATTTCCATGGCGGGTCTTTATATCCTGCTGACCCTGACCGGGGCACTGGCGATTGCACTTTCTCTTCGGCAGATTTTCAAAAATGACATCCTGAAACCGGCGCTCACATCGACCATGACAGTGACGGCCATGATCTTCGCGACCATTCTGACGGCTAGCGTGTTCAGCCTTGTATTTGTTGGACTGGGCGGTGAGGACCGGATTGCTGAAATCCTGCAATCCATGCCGGGCGGAGCAACCGGCGCGTTGATCTTCTGTATGCTGATTATCTTCGTTCTGGGCTTCTTCCTGGATTTTGTGGAAATCACAGTGATCCTGCTGCCACTTATTGCGCCTGCCCTGATCCTGATGGGGCATGATCCCATGTGGCTTGCCATCCTGATTGCCATCAACCTTCAAACCTCCTTCCTGACGCCCCCCTTTGGCTTCTCGCTCTTTTACTTGCGTGGGGCTGCACCAAAAGAGGTGACAACCGGACAGATTTATCTCGGCGTTGTGCCCTTTATCGGGTTGCAGATTTTGGGCGTGCTGGCGATCTGGCTGTTTTCAGATATTGCGACTTGGTTGCCGGGACTTCTTTACTAGGGTTCCGGCACACGCTACTCTGATCTCAGAATAAAAAGAAGAAGAACAACAAGGATAAGAAGATGAGAGCATTGGCAGGCGTTCGTGTGCTGGACCTGTCCCGGGTTCTGGCCGGTCCAATTTGTGCCCAGACCCTCGGCGATTTAGGGGCAGATGTTATCAAGATTGAAAATGTTGGCGGCGGGGATGATACTCGGACAATGGGAACCCCGGTTCATGCAAATGACACCAGTTTTTTCAACGCCGTAAACCGCAACAAGAAAAGCATTGCATTGGATCTGGCCTCTGAGGAGGGGCAAAAGATCGCCCGCGAACTGGCGGAGCAGGCTGATGTGATTGTGGAAAATTTCAAGCTGGGCGGCGCTGCCAAGTTTGGTCTTGATTATGAAACCCTGTCCAAGAAAAACCCGAAGCTGATTTACTGTTCGGTTTCTGGCTATGGACGGGAGAGCGATTTCAAGCATCGCCTTGGTTATGATCTGGTAATCCAGGCCCAATCCGGACTGATGATGCTCAATGGGGAGCCGGGGCAGGATCCCTTGCGTGCTCCTGTTGCCATCGTCGATCTGGTGACGGGTCATCATGCTGCGCAGGCATGTCTTGCGGCCCTTTTCGCGCGGGAGCGGACGGGCAAAGGTCAGGCCATTGATATTTGCCTGCTGGACTGCGGGCTTGCACTACTGTCCTATTATGCCAATAACAGCCTCTGGCTCGGCAAAAACCCCGATCGCTACGGCAATTCAAACCCGTTTGTTGCGCCTTATGGCATCTTTAAGGCTTCTGATGGGTTCGTCATCATGGCCATTGCCAATAACGGTCAATTCAAGCGTCTTTGCGAGGATGTGTTCGAAGCGCCGGAATTGGTCACCGATCCCCGGTTTGCCAGCAACACGGACCGGGCCAATAACCGCGAGGCTCTAGTGGAAGCCATGCAGCCTTATCTTAATAAATTCACGCGTTTGGAACTTTGCACGAAGATGGAGGAAAACAAGCTCCCCGGCGGTGAGGTTCGCTCTGTCCTGGAAGCCCTTCAGTCTGCCGAGGCCACGTCTCGCGGCATGGTGCATACGCTGCAGCATCCTGAGGCAGGCGAAATCTCCCTGATCGGCAGTCCGCTTCGGCTATCTGAGTCTGGTGTTGAGCCGGTGAACAGACCGCCGTCTCTTGGCGAAAACTCTGTCGAGGTTCTCAAATCCCTCGGTAAATCCGACGCGGAAATTGAAGCCCTTCTGGCGAGCGGCGTTGCCGAGCAGCTGAACCGATCCTAGATTAGTGGATGCTGCGTTCCCTGAACTGACAGGAACAGCATCACGCCTAACAGGGTGACGATCAATCCACCACTGAACATCACCCCAATAGAGGCGTATTTAAGGGCAGGGCTATCCTGCCGGGCCACAAGACGGCCAGCCAGCTTTCGTGAATAAACCGCGAGGGTGGCGAGGGCGCTTACCGTTATCGCTGTGCCAAGTGAGATGGCAAGCACAGAGAATATTCCCGCCCAGCGAAGGTTCAGGCTTTCAGCAAAAATCAGCACCAGTAAAGATCCGGTGCAGGGTCTTATCCCAATGGAGGCAATAATCCCGATCGCTTCGCGCAGTCGAACCTTGCCGCTTAACAGGCTCGGATCCGGTGCATGAACATGCCCGCAATCGCTGCAGGCCTCATCATGCGCATGGCTGTGATGAGGGGAGTGGTCGTGGGTATGGGTATGGGAGTGAGGTTTGGCGATGAGCTGTTGCTCTTCCCTTGATAGTCGCCTGTATTTCAGGAAACTGGTGAGGGCCCGTTTCATCAAAAAGATCCCAATAAGGGTAACAAGACCGAAGCTCACCATTTCCAATAGGGGAACCGCATCGGTTGCCTGCCGCCGGGTGAACCCGATCAGGTGGACGAGAACCAGGATTAGGCTGAGCGCTGTTATCCCTTGCAAGAGGGCAGAGAGGAAAGCCAGCAGAATGCCGCGTTTCAGCTCGCTTTCATTACTCAATAAATAAGTGCTGATCACCGCTTTGCCATGTCCGGGTCCGGCCGCGTGAAAAACACCATAGAGGAAACTTAAGCTGACCAGCGACCAGGTCGCAATCCAGCCGCCATCCCGGATGGATTTGAGGACGCTCGCCAGCTCCCGGTGATAGGCGCTTTGTTTCTGCTGGATGGTCATCAACCATTGATCCAGTAGCGACAGATCCGCCGCCAGCGCGAGTTTCGGCATGACGAGCGTGAAGATCAGCACAGCCAGCCCAGCCTTAATGAACGGTGTCATTTGCATGAAAGCTTGACCCACTCCGCGAAGTAATCACCCAAGTTGAAGTTTGGCTTTTCTGTCCGGTCGAGGGAATAGGCCATAATACTCATTTCCTCTGGTGGGTTCGGGGGGATTAGGGTCGACTTGCAGCGATCCCTCTGGCTTGCCGGCAATAGGGTCGAGGGGGCCTTATCGTCATGCAGGATCTCAATATAATAGGTGGGGTCATAGACGGAATAGCGAATGCCATCCTGAACCGGGTCGAGCGGGGTTTTCAGATCAATCTGATACTTCATCCATAGCCGGTAGTCGGTGATCCCGGTTGTGAATTTCGGATGAAGGGTAAAGGCTTGATCCTCTCCATCCTTGGTGATCTTGGTGTAATAGTTATATTCCGCCAGATTGGTCAGGTTCCCCGCAGCAAGCTCCCTTAAAGCTTCCGCGTTTGGCGTGCCATCCGCATCCTTTGGAATTTCTTCCATGATAAAGGCAGAGTAAAAGTCTCCAAACAGCCAGTAAATCTCCAGCCCGGTCATCTCTCCCGCTTCATTAAACAGCGGCTCTGTCTTCATATCGATCCATACGTGGGGATGGGCTTCCGGCTTTAACGGCATAAGCAGGAGGAACAATAGGGTGAGGGCGGCAAATCGCATGGGCTTGGGCATCATCAGACGTTCGTTAGGGTACAGGCTATTGTTATTCTATAACATCTTATCGGGCAAGAGATGTTTCAAGGGCGCTGTCTCAAAAAATTCACGGGATCAGGGCTGGAAATTAGCGCATACCACACCTACCTCTTTTGTGAAGCGGAGTGGGATAAAGTTAAGGGGAACAGATGCCAAAGCAAGTGACATTGATGCGCCACGCCAAATCCAGTTGGGAGGATTATTCCTTGAGCGACTACGACCGACCGCTCGCCCCGCGGGGTAAAAAGGCTGCGCCGCGGATGGGCAAATATATGTTGGAAAACAAAATCTCCCCCGATGTTGTTCTCTGCTCACCGGCGCAAAGAACCAAGGAAACTCTGGCTCGGGTGCAGACGGCTTTTGGTGGTGATTTCAATATCTGCTATGACAAGATGATCTATTCCGCCGGGATGGGGCATGGACTGATAGAGCTCCTCCATCAGTTGGAGGATAGCTATGATCATGCCCTGATCGTCGGCCACAACCCGGCCATGCAGGAACTGGCGCTGTCATTGGTCAACTGGATCGCCAGCCGGGAATCCGAGGTCCAGCATTTCATCCGCCGTAAATTTTCGACCGGCGCTATAGCCAGCATGCAATTCAACTCAGATAACTGGAAAGACGTGGGCCTCGCCCGCGGCCATCTCACCCACTTCATGACCCCGAAATTGCTGGGGTGAGGGGGCTGTTCCAAACCATCACATAAAAAAAAGCCCTCAGGTTTCCCTGAGGGCTTTGGTGTGCTGGACGCCCTGTCTTATCCCAGCACTTCCGTGACGGCTTCCGCGGCAGCATCGACGACGATTTTGGCTTCGTCTTCGGTGATGCAGAGCGGCGGAGCAAAGCCGAGGATATCCCCTTGCGGCATCGCCCTAGCGATTACACCGCGTTTGAGGAGCGCTGCGGCAACTTTGGCGCCGATGGTTTTGGCGGGGTCAAAGAATTTGCGCGCTTCTGGATCTTCGGCGAGTTCCAATGCAATCAGCAGGCCTTCGCCGCGGATTTCAGCGACGTTTTTGTGATCGCCGAGTGCATCCTGCATCATGGCTTTCATGGCGGCTCCGGTTTTACCGGCGTTCTCAACAAGCCCGAGCTTGTCCACCAGTTCCAGATTGGCAACGCCTGCTGCAGCGCCAATTGGGTGGGCAGAGTAAGTCCAGCCGTGCCCGATCGGACCATTTTCATCCGTGCCCTGCATCAGGACGTCCCACATTTTATCCCCGACGATGGAGCCGGAGAGCGGCGCGTAGGCAGAAGTGAGACCCTTGGCAATGGTGATGAGATCTGGCTTAAGGCCATAATGCTCACTGCCGAACATGCTGCCGAGGCGACCAAAACCAGTGACTACTTCGTCCGCAATCAGCAGGATATCGTATTTATTGAGGACTTCCTGAATAGCCGCCCAATATCCGGCAGGGGGTGGAACCAGTCCACCAGTACCAAGGGCAGGCTCCCCAATAAAGGCGGCAACGGTATCCGGTCCTTCGGCGAGGATCAGCTCTTCCAGCTTTTTCGCGCAATCAGCGGAGAATTCTTCTTCGCTCATGGCGGCGTCACTGCGGCGGAGGTAGTAAGGCGCTTCTGTATGAATAACTTGCGCCAGGGGCAGATCGAACTTCTTGTGGAATAGCTCAAGCCCGGTCAAGGAGCCTGTCATCAGGCCCGAGCCATGATAGCCCCGCCAGCGGGAGATGATCTTCTTCTTCTCTGGCCGTCCGAGAATATTGTTATAGTACCAGACCAGCTTGATATTGGTCTCGTTCGCGTCCGAGCCGGAGAGACCAAAGTAAACCTTGCTCATGTGATCCGGTGCGCGGTCGAGGATCATTTTGGACAGGGTGATGGACGCTTCTGTGCCATGCCCCACATAGGCATGGTAATAGGCAAGCTCTTTTGCCTGCGTTGCAATGGCATCGGCAATTTCTGTCCGGCCATAGCCCACATTCACGCAGTAAAGTCCTGCGAAGGCATCAAGCAGCTTATTGTCGTTCCGATCCTGGATATACACACCCTTACCACCGGTAACAATCCGGTTAGGGGCTTCACCGCGGGCAAACTGCCCCAGATGTGTGGACGGATGGAAAAAATTCTCGCGGTCCCATTTGTCGAGTTGATCGTTGGTTTTCATTGTCTTCCTTTCTTTTAATAGTGCTGTCTGGGGCCTACTCACATCACGTCGTAGTCGCGGCAAACATACTTAATCTCTGTAAATTCTTCCATGCCCTGACGGGCGCCTTCACGGCCCATGCCGGACTGCTTCACGCCGCCAAAGGGGATCGGGGCGCCAGTCACCTTGGTGCGGTTGACGGCGACCATGCCAAACTGCAAATCCCGCGTTGCCCGGTAAATGCGACGGGCATTTTTGGTATGCACATAGGCGATCAGGCCGTATTCGGTTTCGTTCGCCTTGGCGATGATGTCGTCACGCTCCGGATCGAAGGACGTAATGGCGGCAACAGGGCCAAAGGTTTCTTCGTGCAGGATCCTAGCATGATCGGGCACATTGGCGAGCACTGTTGGCTCATAATAGAGCGGACCCAGAAAATGGCGCTTACCCCCAAGCAGAAGGCGTGCTCCCTTGAATAGGGCATCCTCCACATGCTCTTCCTGTTTCTGGATTGCCTTTTCATTCATCAGGGGGCCGATATCCCTGTCTTCAATGCCAGGACCGATTGTCAGGGCACGGGTGGCTTCGGTGAAGGCTTCGCAAAAAGCTGCATATAACGGCTCAGCCACGAAAAACCGGTTGGCGGCGAGGCAATCCTGGCCGGAAGTTGCAAACTTGGCAGAGATGGCGCATTTCACGGCAAGGTCCAGATCCGCATCCTCATAAACGATGAACGGCGCATGCCCGCCCAATTCCATGACCAGTTTTTTGACCGTGTTCGCTGACAGCCGATACAGCAGGCGTCCGATCTCGGTTGAGCCGGTGAAGGAGAGAACACGAACGCGCGGATCATCTGTCCAGGCTTTGACAATCTCCGGGGCCTCTCCGGTGACTACGTTAAAGACACCCGGCGGAAAGCCTGCCCGTTCCGCAAGCTCAGCAAGGGCGAGGGCAGAATAGGGTGTTTCCTTGGAGGGATGAACAACAACCGGACAGCCGGCAGCAAGGGCCGCGGCGGCTTTTCGGGTGATCATGGCGCTTGGGAAGTTCCACGGGGTGACAAGGGCCGCAATACCGGCAGGTTCCCGCCAGAGTTCAATTTCAGCGCCTTTCAGATGAGAGGTAACGCTTTCAATATTGGGGCGCTTGGCTTCTTCGGCATAAAATTCGATAAAATCAGCCGCATAGTCGATTTCCCCGCGGCATTCGGAAAGTGGCTTTCCCTGTTCACGGGTCATAATAAGGGCGAGATCCTCCTTATGGGCTCTCATCAGATCAAACCATCTTCTCAGAAAAACCGCCCGCTCCTGTGGCAGGGAAGCGGCCCAATCATCAAATGCCGCTTCTGCAGCGCTCACCGCTTTTTGCGCATCGCCAGCGCTTAAAGACGGGACTACCCCCAAAACTTGTCCGGTAGCTGGATCCGTAACGTCCAGTACAGCACCACTCGTTGAGTTGGTCCATTCCCCACCAACGTAGGAAAACCCCTTGAAGAGGGATGGATCAGCCAAATCCAGTGGATCGGATGGTGTCAGTTTTTCTGCATAGACTTGTGACATGGAGTATCTCCCAATAATCCCGTGTGTTGAGATTGAGAGTAACGATCCTTGTGAAGAATGTGCTTTTGAACTGAACCCTGTTTGCAGACCAAACTATCGATATTGGCACTCTAAACAGACCATTCTTCTGCAGCGCTTAGGGAAGCTCGCTCGGAATGGGGGGGAAGGGAGAGATTTTGACTGGTTTGGTTACCACATAGGTGTAGTAGCGCCGAAGCCCGATTTTGTCATTGAGCATCCGATCTACCAGTCTCTGATAGGTATCCACATCCTTGGTGGCGATTTTGAGGAAATAATCAACGCCGCCGCCAACCGCCCAGCATTCAACAATTTCCGGGATCTGCTGAACGGCTTCTTCAAAGATTTCAAAATCTTCGGCCTTATGGCTATCCAGCTCAGCCTGCATGAAAATGACTGATAAGGGGCCAAAGGCATTCATTTTGACGAATGCGCCATAGCCTTCAATTATACCTTCTTTTTCGAGCCGTTTGAGGCGCTCCCAACAGGGGGTGGGAGAGAGGGCAATCTTTTCGGCAAGGGCGGCCTTCGTGATCCGCCCCTCCCGCTGCAGGATAGACAGGATTTTCAAATCCCGATCATCAAGCTTAAGCACGTATTCTATCCCCCTGTTGCATCAATGCTTTGACCTTTGCCAAGCCGGGCGGCTGCCGTCAAGGCATAACTGGCAATCGCCGTATCCTGCGCGCCCGTGCCGGTTAGATCGCAAATGGTGATCTGGCTGTCATCTGTTCGGCCCGGATGTGATTTCTGAATGATCTGGCCGAGTTCCGGAATACCGTCTTTTGAGATTACCCCAGCTTTAAGCGCAGATCGAAGTTCTCCCATCAACTCGCACTGACTGACCCGGTCCGCCACATATAGATCAGCCTTGCCAAGGGCGCTCGCCTCAATTTCATTCTTGCCGGCCTGATCGGATCCCATTGCGGTGATATGCAGCCCCGGATGAAGCCAGTTTGATTTGAAAATTGGCGTCTCTGCTGGCGTGGTGGTAATCACCAGTTGGCTTTGAGATATGGCATCCTCAGGCTCTGCCGCAGCCATGACCGGGATCTTTATGTCAGCGGATAACCGGTTGGCCAGTTCCTTGGTCTTTTCTTCATTCCGACCCCAGACATATGCCTTTTCAAAAGGGCGGGCGAGGTAAGCGGCTTTCAGTTGCAGCTCCGCCTGAACACCTGTGCCCATAACCGTTGCGACCTTCACAGTCTTTGGGGCGAGGTGACGGGCGGCAACTCCGCCTGCGGCGGCTGTTCGAACATTTGTCAGATACCCATTATCCAATAAAACCGCCCTTGCAAGTCCGGTTTTGGCATCCAGAACCATCATCAAGCCGTTAAGGCTGGCAAGTCCGAGGCTTGGATTGTTGAAAAAACCGGGACTGACCTTGATGGCAAAACCTTCAAACCCTTCAATATAGGCGGTCTTTATATCGACTTCCCCATTTTGAGCCGGCAGATCCATGGAGAGAACCGGTGGCATGACAACCTTGCCATCAGCGAGCAGTCCAAAAGCCTGTTCCACCGTATCAAGGGCAGTCTGATCGAGCTCGACAAACTCTCTCAAGTCTTTCTCGGTTAGGATTTTGACAGGATTTGACATGCGTCCTCCTTCACAGGTTAGCTGAAGTTGTCAGTTTCCTGTCCCATCACAGCCAGGCAGTCGCCCCGGTTAATCTGTCCCATAAGGTGCCGGTGAATGACAATGCCATCACACGGCGCACGGTACTCAGCTGGCGCTGCCGTCGGGTTATCCAGATCATAAATACGAGCCACAATATGGCCTTTTTCAACTCTCTCACCGAGCTCAGCGGTGAACTCAAACAGACCGGTTTTATCCGCAATTACAAAGGCTTCTGCTGGGGTTCCCAGGAACCGTGTTTTGCCGGGACCTTTAGGTGCCTCATCCAGAATGCCCAGATGCACCAGAACATCATGGATACCGGTTTCTGCGATGCGGACAGTTTCGGGACGGTTGCTGCCGCCGCCCCCTAATTCCGTGGATATAAATATCTTACCCATTTCTTCAACCGCTGTATCCAGCATACCCGCTGCATCCAGTTCTTCCAGCACGAGGCAGTTGGGCGCCCCAAATGCTCTCGCAGCGGCCAAAGTACGCTCCATATGATCAGGGTCTGGCAGGTTATGAATAACAGCGGTTGGCAGAAAGCTCATGATTTTGCCGCCGGCATGAATATCAACGACCGCATCAACACGGGTGAGGATAAACCGCTGAACAAAATCGGCAATCATCTGGGTGATGGTGCCGTCTGCATCCCCAGGGAATGACCGGTTCATGTTCCCTCCATCCAAAGGGGAGAGGCGGGTGCCTGCCTTCACAGCCGGATAGTTCAAGGCCGGCAGGATGATGACGCGCCCCTTCACTTTGTCAATCTCAAGTGACTGGATCAATTTGATCAGCGCAATCGGACCTTCATATTCATCGCCATGGTTGCCACCCGTGAGCAGGACGGTCGGGCCCTCACCGTTTTTGAAGACCGAAAGAGGCATAAGCAGAGAGCCCCAGGGGCTGTCGTTTCGGGAATGGGGAATGATCAGATGACCATGCTGAACCCCATCCTTATCAAGATCAATCTGGGTGCTGATCTTACTTCTTTTTTCAAGCGCTGTATTCGTCATTGAGCTGTCAATTTCTTATGATGTATACAAATAGGCGTAAATTATCCAGTATTCGGAATTATATGGTAGGTCAACTGCTCATTTTCGAAAATGATGTACACAACAGAAGGAGTTTTCATGTTATCGCTTCAATCTGTGCTGAAAGCGAGGCAATCGGTAGGCGAAGTTGCCATCCGAACAAGTCTGATGCCTTCGACCAGTCTGTCGACGGAAACCCGTGCAGTTCGCCTGAAACTGGAAACGCTTCAACCCACCGGCTCCTTCAAAATTCGCGGGGCAACAAACGCTATCGCCAATTTAACTGCTGAGGGGGCGAAAAGGGGGGTCGTCTGTGCGTCGACGGGTAATCATGGACGGGCGCTGACCTATGCGGCAAAGGCCCGTGGAGTTCGAACAACCGTCTGTATGTCAGAGCTGGTCCCGGAAAACAAGGTCGCTGCCATTCGGGATTTGGGAGCAGAGGTTCGGATCGTCGGTCAAAGCCAGGATGATGCTCAACTGGAGGTAAACCGGCTGGTTGCAGAAGAAGGGATGATTGAAATTCCGCCTTTTGATCATCAGGATGTCATTACCGGCCAGGGGACAATTGGTCTGGAAATTGTTGAAGATTGGCCGGAGGTGGATACGGTGCTGGTGCCCTTGTCCGGCGGCGGGCTGATTGCCGGAATTGCCCTTGCCATTAAATCGGTTTGTTTTGACATCAAGGTGATCGGTGTTTCGATGCAGCGAGGGGCGGCAATGAAGGAAAGCCTGCAGCGAGGTTATCCGGTTGAAGTGACGGAGGAGCCTTCGCTCGCGGATTCCCTGGGCGGTGGTATTGGGCTTAAAAACCAGTTCACCTTCGATATTGCCCAAGAGCTGATCGACGATGTCATCCTGCTGGATGAAGGGCAAATTGCAGACGGAATGCGCCATCTTTATCGCAAGGAAGGGATCGTGGCGGAGGGCGCCGCAGCGGTAGGTGTTTCAGTTCTTCTGGGGGAGCTGAGTGAGCAGCTCGGTGAGAATGTGGCGGTGGTTGTCTCCGGCCGGAATGTAGATATGCCCCTTTTCGAGGAAGTGATGAAGGGCGCGCTGCCTTTTGGGAAGTGAGAGTTTGAGAGGTGGTTCTTAGTGTCTGCCAGTCTGAGCAGAAATTCCAAAGTGACTTTTTATGGCGGTGGAGCGCAGCAGATAGGTCGAAAGTCCGATATATACGCTGAACTCCACGAGCATAATCAGAACGCCAGTTGATCCGCCGCCAAATGCCCCGAAGTCGATTGTTTCAACAAAACAGAGTGTTGCCAGAACAGCATACATGGTGATTGTGGCATAGACCGTGTGAGGCCATCTCTTGAGATACCCCAATAGGAAGATGACCCCTGTCAGCAGGATGCCCAAGAAATGCAAAAACTGTAGGCCAGACGGAAATTTCTCGTTTTGCAGCCCTAGTGACAGGCTCGGCGCTGCATATTCCAGAAGACCCAATAGACCCCAGCAGAGCAATCCTGCCGAAACGGCAAGCAGGAATTTTGGAAGAAATTTGTCGAGTGTATCCATCAGATGACCTTCACCGACGGGAGATCAATGCCCATTGCTTTGAATGTGATTTAATCCCAACCATAGCATGTTTTGTTTAATCGAGCACTTGGAAGATCGATGAAGATCAATGAGGTTTATTCGCCGGCAAAAAGGCAAAAAAGAAGCCCCGTTAGGAGGGGCGGGGCTTCTCAGGGAGTTGCCAGCTTCAGGACTGCTGGCGGGGGAAACAATCGCGGGCTGTAACACTGATCAGTGCCAGGAAAACGATAGGGACAAGGGATAGAGCCGTAATAATCAGGGCCGGATATCCAAACAGGTAAGTTGCCAGGATCCAGAGCAGCACAAAGTTCACGATAAACAGGATCTTGTTGATATCGGGACCATTTTGGGCGTCCTTGATAAACCAGCCAAGGACCGGGAACCGAGCGGCAATTGAGACAGCAAAATTCATCAGAATACTCTTCTAACGTATATGGGGGCTTTGATTGTAATCAATGACCGAAACGTAATAACCGGCCCTTGCTTTTCACAGATGGCAAATTGTCACAGGGCGATTGTGCCCAAAAAAAAGCCCCCGGATTTTCCGAGGGCTTTTCTGTCAGATGTTTTGACTTTTAGTGTTTAACGAACAATTCGCGTGGAACACTGGCAAGGCAGGCGCCGCCATTGGCCGTCACCTGCAGGCTTTCCGTCATTTCAAAGCCCCAATCCTCAAACCAGAGGCCCGGCATGAAATGGAACGTCATCCCTTCTTCAAGAACTGTTCTGTCTTCACCTCGAAGGCTCATGGTCCGCTCACCCCAATCCGGCGGGTAGCTGAGGCCAATTGGATAGCCGCAGCGATTGTCTTTCTCATAGCCGTGCTTTTTCAGGTTTTCGTAAAAGACGTTGGCAACCTCACCGCAGGTATTTCCTGGCTTGAAATAATCCAGGGTTTTTTCGATGCATTCCTGAATGGTCCCTTCAACCCGGCGATATTGTTCGGTTGGTTCCCCGAAATAAATCGTGCGGGATACAGGGCAGTGATAGCGGTGATAGGCCCCGGCAATTTCCATGAACGCACCGGTGTCACGCTCTAATCGGCCATCGTCCCATGTCATATGGCTGGCGGCTGCCTCAGGTCCACTGCCGATCAGCGGGACAATCGCAGTATAATCACCGTAGAACTCATCTGTTCCCTTGATGGAGGCATGGTAGATTTCCGCAACCAGATCGTTTTTCCGCATGCCCGGCTCGGCAACTTCCAAGATCCGCTCATAGGTTTTCTCGATCACCCGCGCTGCGCGGTTCATATATTCCAGTTCCATCGGGGATTTGACAGCCCGTTGCCAGTTCACCAGGCTGGTGGCCCCAATGAATTCAGCGTTTGGCAAATTTTCCTGCAAGGATTGCATGGCCCGTGCACTAAAATAGTAATTGTCAGATTCGACACCGATCTTGGCGCTTGCGAAGCTTTTCTCAATCAGAATGCCGGACAGGTAATCCATCGGATGGGCATCCGGGTTCTGAACATAAAAGTCTGGATAGGCGATGATGTTTTCAGGCGGCAGGGTGGTGGTCATGCGCGCCCCAGGGGCATCAATACCCCGTCCGTACCAATAGACCTCGCCATCCTCGGTCAGGATAACGCATTGGTGAACATAAAAGGACCAACCGTCATACCCGGTTAGCCAGGCCATATTGGATGGGTCAGTGACGATCAGAACGTCAATCCCCTGTTTCTGCATGGCGTGCAGGGTTTTGGTTTTACGGGCAGTGTATTCTTCACTAGAAAAGCGAATGCGTGCGTTCATATGAGCCCCTTTCTCAGAAAACAGAGGTGACTGGGGATGGAATGCGGAGGACCCCATTAAGGCCGGTACTTGTCATTGCATTTGGATTTGCTGTCTCATTTGATGGGGTCTTCATGATTTCTTCCTCTTAAATCAAATAAAATACGAGTTGTGTACAACTTGCATCCGTTATAAGATTTTTCTGCTAAAAATTGGTAAAATACAACCAAAAAATTCTGCTGTTGTATATCTCTTTGGAAAAAACTGCTTTTTTGCGGTAAATTGAACCCGCTTTTTAGGATGGAATTCCTGACCTAACAGGAGGCTTTTTGCCTCTGCTTGAGAGATTAAAGTGACTAAGGTGCTGAAAAATTTAAAAAAATCGGATGCGGACACAGATTTGCATGCTGGCAGTAAGTCCCATGACCGTCAAATTGCGATTTATGAGACGATTAAAGAACGAATTGCGCTTTTGGATTATGCGCCAGGCGCCCGCCTGTCAGAATCAAAACTGGCGGCCGAGTTTGGGGTTAGTCGGACACCGCTGAGATCGGCCCTCATGCGTCTTGAGGTGGAAGGATTGCTGGAGAGCAAGCATGGAGTGGGGACATTTGTGACTTCACTGGATATGACTGAACTCGAAGCGTTATATCAGTACAGAAAAGAGCTTAGCAGTCTTATTGCAGTTCTGGATCCGATCTTACCCTCTCCGGATTTGCTAAAACGAATGCAGGATCTCAGTGAGCGCTGCCGTCAGGTCGCGGACGCACCAGAGCCTGCAAGGCTGTTTGCCCGGATTAATATTGATTTCTTTAAATGCCTGATGGAACTGGTGGGTAATCCGGCCTTAAAGGAAACGATGGAGCGACTTTTTTATCAGACAAACCGGATGTGGCCTGCCTTGTCCTGCCTGGAAGAAGTTATCGAAGAGGCGACTATTTTTGAGAAGGAAATCGCTGACACCCTGGCAGCCCTGGAGGTCGAGGATATGGACACGGTTGCCAGTCTCAATCGAACACATGTCTCCCTGGCATTTAAACGGCTGGAGATTTATCAGGAGCAAAGTCACCGCAAAGATGAAGCATCCTAAAAAACCTCGCAAAGCGAATGGCTTGGCAAGGGGCGTTCAGATTTAGGGTTAAGGCTGGAGGATTGCATATCAGTCCAGCAAATTTCAGATTTTTTCATCACAATAATGGCTAAGATGCCGGTGATGCGGGGACTTGCCCCTTACTTTGGTTCCCGTTGGGAACCTTTTTCTCAATTTTTGTTCAAGAGTTCATACAAGTCTGCATCACCGGCGATAGATCGATATCGTTGGTATTGCAATTGCGATTGTTTTGAAGATCGGCTGGTAGGGTCCACTTCTTTTATCGCCAAAAGACGTGTGAGAAGAGAACAATTCCACCAGAAAACGACCAACACAGTCCCTTGAGGTCACCAAGGTCGATAGCTCCTTGGCTTGGTCAACGGACAGAGTTGCCGCTTGAGGAGTGGTCCCCTCGATTTTCTGGATGCGTTTCCCCAGGAGGTTTTCTCCCCCAACTTCCTGCAAGAACAAGGCAGATGGGGAGAGGGGAATTGCAATTCAACCTTTTTATGAGAAAAAAGTTATAAAATACTATTTATTTGCCGTTGTAAGCGGATTTCTGGGGTTTTCTATGGGGTCGAGCTGCTTCATTCCCCCGATTGGTAGGGTAATAAATGCATCTTCTGGCAATCCGGCTTCCTTAACAGCTTGCTTCAAGGCGACAGGCGGCTCAGTGACTTTTTCAGTTGTCAGAACAAACGTCCCCCAGTGAATACCGATAGAGGATTGGGAGCGAATATCCTGATGGATCTGGACAGCTTCGGCCGGGTTCACATGGGATTTTTTCATGAACCAACGGGGCTCATAGGCGCCAACTGGAATGAAGGAGAGGTTAAAGGGGCCCAGTCTGTTCCCGATCTGCTTGAACTGGACATCGTTATACCCGGTATCCCCGCCAAACCACAAATTGACATCGGCCTTTGGAAACTGGATGGCCCAGGAGCCCCACAAAGTTTCAAATCGGTCGAAAAGGCCCCGGCCTGACCAGTGTTGAGTTGGAGTAAGGGTGAGGGTCACATCCCGAAGAGTTGCTTTTTGCCACCAGTCCAGTTCGGTGACATTGGTGACCCCATTGGTTTCCAGTAAAGCCTTATTACCAAGCGGGACCAGCCAATGCGCAGAATTGCCAATGGCAGCGATGGTGTCTTCATCCATATGGTCATAATGGTTGTGGCTGATGACAATCGCATCAATGGGCGGCAGGTCCTCAATGGAGATGGCGGGATCCGTATAGCGCAACGGACCGGCAAAGGAGACAGGTGATGCCCGGTCCGAGAACATGGGGTCGGTCAAGACATTTAGGCCGTCATACTGAATAAGCAGAGTAGAATGGCCAATCCAGGTGACCTGCAAGAGATCGGCCGGCGGATCTTTGAGTTTGCTTAAGTCAACTTCGGTCCGGGCGATGGGTGGATTTTCTTTGAGGAGATCCTCATCGGGCCAATCTTCAGCAAAGCGAACTTTAAATAAAAAATCAAAAAAACCGGATTTTTGACTGTCATCTACATAGAGGTTCCGAAATCCCGTCGGCGTGTGATGGGCATTCGGAGCCGTTGGATCAAATTCAGCTGTTTCCTTCATGCCAGAACAGGCACTGAGGATCAGGGCAAGCCCTATCACCAGAGATTTCAGAATCTTCATCACCAACCTCCACTCCAATCGCATTAATAGAACGTCAAAACGGCCCTGTTTGGCAAGGATCAGCATCACAAAAGCAGTTGTTTTCAAATTTTTTCAAATTTTTTTCGAAGCTAAAAGTCCCAGAATTCAAGGCTTTTGAGAGACGGAAAACATTTGCCTAAAATTGTATTTTTATTTTTACGAGTTTTTGGCAAAACCCCCGCTATAACTCCCCTCAGTTGAGTAATCAGTAGCGTAAAAGAGTTGCTTAATCAGTTCGCGTTTATTGCATACCGGTATGCCTAGTTTGTTGCGTAATTAGTTCTGATTTCGTTGAGTTCCCCGTAAATATTTGTTGCGTGATCAGTTTTTGTTTCGTTGCGTTTTTAGTCGCGTTCGTTGCGTAATTCGTAAAATTTGCCAACATTTTTTTGCGTTATTTAACCTTTAGCTTACCACTTTTGGGATAGGTTGGACGGATGGATGTCTGACGATTTCAGAAGCGTGATGTGCTTGAGAGTGATTACTTGATAATCCGATCCAGGCAGTAACAGAGTGGTTGATTTGAGTGTAGTATGATTGAAGTTCTTTCTTGCCTGGCGAATGAGCACAACTATTACTTCGTAGCATTAGCAGTTCTTGTGTGCGCGATCGGCTCCACTGTCACCATGCGGCTTTACAGTCGGACCCGCTTCAGCGAAGGCGCCAAAAAATTTCACTGGATTTTTATTTCAGGCGTGACAGGTGGCTGCACCATCTGGACAACCCATTTTGTTGCCATGATCGGTTTCAATCCGCCGCTTTATCACGGGTATGAGCCGATTTTGACGGCAGCCTCCCTGTTTCTTTCCGTTGTTGTTTGTATGTTTGGTTTTGCGCTGTCTTCATGGACGCGCAAAAGCGTTCTCATCGAAATTGGCGGCGCCGTTGTTGGTCTTGGCATTATCTCCATGCATTATCTGGGGATGAAAGCCTACCTTATTGCGGGGACCATCAACTGGGACCCTACGCTAGTTGCCTGGTCCGTTATTTTGGGTATGGGATTTGGCGCTCTTGCTTTCAACCGGGTTGCCCGGCCAGTTACCCGCTATTGTAAGTATTTCGGCCCGGTTACATTAAGTCTGGCAATTGCCACCATGCATTTCACCGCCATGGGTGCCATGCAGATTGTCCCTGATCCAACCATTTTTGTGCCGCAGAGTTCATTCTCTGACATCACACTGGCATTTGGTGTCGTTGGCTTGATGGCATTGGTCCTGGGCTCTGGCTTTTCCATCAATATGCTGGATAACAAGACCAAAGCCGAAAATGAGGAATATTTTCACCATCTGTCCCACCATGACAGCCTGACGGGCCTTCCAAGCTATGATTTCCTTCTGCAGTCGCAAAGCTCCAAACTGGTGCTGGCTGAGGAAAATGGCTTGAAACTGGCCTTGTTGATGGTCGAGTTGGATGGACTTTGGGAAATTCGCAATGTTCATGGTCAAGCCGTAAGCGACTCTGTTTTAAAAACCATGGCGAGCCGCCTTGCAACCATCACTGGCGAGGGATATTACCTGGCCAAGGGCCGGGGAGACAGCCTGTTGATTGCCATGACTAAGGTCAGCAATAAAAAACAGGTGATGGAATTCGTTAGCCGTATGGAAGAAGAGTTCAAGCGTCCATACTTTGCAAATGACCGCGAGTTTACAGTGGATTTCCGCTGTGGGGTTGCTCTTCACCCGATGTCCAACCATACGCCGCAGGATCTTTTGGTTCAGGCTGAGCTGGCGCTTGGTCGGGCGGAGCAGGCGAAAACCCGGAAGATTGTTTTCTATGATCCATCAATTGATGAAAATAATCGCTCTCGCAGCATTCTCTCAATGGATCTGCGGTATGCGATTGAACGGAACGAACTGGATCTTTTCTACCAGCCACAGATTGATGTTCCGACCGGTAACCTTATCGGTTTTGAGGTCCTGATCCGCTGGCATCATCCAGAACGGGGCATGGTACCGCCGGATCAGTTCATCCCGATTGCAGAGGAAACAGGTCTGATTGTGCCAATTGGTGAATGGGTTCTGCGCACAGCGTGTGAAGCCGCCAGCCAGTGGAAACGGCCCTATAAGATTGCTGTGAACGTTGCAACAGCACAGCTGGCCTCAAACGAGTTACCAATTACAATTCTGGACATTCTGGGCCGGACGGGTCTTGATGCCAAACGGCTAGAGCTGGAAATTACGGAAACCAGTATCATTGATGATCATCATCATACGCTGAATATCGTTCGTCAGTTGAAGCAGCTCGGCATTTCCATTGCCATGGATGACTTCGGTACGGGCTATTCTTCTTTGTCCATGTTGCAAACCTTCCCGTTTGACAAGATCAAGATCGATCGATCCTTCATTAGTGGCGTCTCTGCCAATGAGCAATCCTCCGCTATCGCGCGCGCCACCATCGTTCTAGCACACGGCTTGAAAATGAAAGCCCTCGCCGAAGGGGTTGAGGATGATGAAGATCTGGCTTTTCTTCGTCAGTATGGCTGTCAGGAAGCGCAAGGATATTTCTTCGGAAAACCAGTTCCGCACGCTGAAATAGAGCATATTGTGAATGCGGATTTTGTGCCGGAAGAAGAGGCATCGGTAAATGTCTTCCAGTTGAGCACCGCTAGCGGCTAAGTCATAGCAGTTCAAAAATTTCTGGTAGAATAATAATATTAAATACAATTTAAGATTGTATTTGACGGAGGTCACGCCATATCCAGACTTTTGAGTAAGGATATGGACATGGTCAATCTGTCAGAAGCTGCAAGATTTAGAGATCAAGCCTGGTTCGACCAAATAAACTGGCAAAGTATATTTCTTTCGGAACAGCAATACCAACTGTCGCGTCAGGCGTTAAAAACCTACCTCGATGGCCAAAGGGTCCTCCCTCCTGAGTTATTTAACCCAAATAGTAACGATTTCATGCTCGCTGCATATGGACATGCAACCTCATTGGCTGTGGATTTTTCTGAGGAGTTTGCAGAGGACGTGGCAGCCCAACCTCTGGGAACTGTGGCAATGCCCGGTGTTGAATTCCAGTTTGCAAGGATGATTTCAAACGGGTTTCCCGTTCTTGATGGGTTAAAAATTCTCAATAGCGCAAATTTGGTAAACCGTCCGCAACCCGCAAAAGACTTTACAAGAAAGGTCGCGCTGACGCTCCTGGATAATTTGACGAGCTGGGCCCAGAGACTCATGCGGCTTGATCCTAAATGTCTGTTTTTCTTGTTTATGTCTGACGCCAGGCATGATCCTTTTATGCGGATCGGTGACCTTTCTTTTATTTCCTCAGATCTCAGGAGAGTTGAACTGGAGATCATTGAGCTTAGCGATTTAAGAAGCAGGGCTCAGGCACAGATAACGCTATCCAACTAATCTGAGAGCGAGATTACCAGGGTTCTAAGGGAACTCGAAGGCCTTAGGGGGCTTGGTCAATTATCCGCGTTTGACCTGCTCTTTGGATTATTTATACCAACTCTTGATTTATCTATCTGAATTCAGACAAACAGTTGCAACCAGTTGGAATTCGCAACCTGTTACTGATGCCAGCACTCAAGCTCATGGGACTATTTCACGCCTTGCTAAAATTATCTTGAGTGAGGCAAGTCATCATGCAGAACAAGTAATCCGCAGAAGCCGACGGAATGTTGGAATACCAAATGTTTGGAGCTCAATCGATCTGACAGGTGTTACGCTTATGGATCTGCATGAGTTTGGTATCCGGCAAATGGCCTTGCGTGACTTTATTGCCCCAGAAAAGTATTTGTAATCCTGACCCTTTAACTGGCCTTCGAAAACATGTACCGTTTGAAGTTGAGCAAATGGGGCGCCAGTAAAGAGGAATGCGATATGAGGGTTTTGTATCTTTCGCATGGGGGTGGCCCCTTGCCAGTATTAGGAGAGCCATCCCATCAGGAAATGGTCGCCTGCTTGCAAGAGATAGCGGGAAAACTTGAAAAGCCCAAAGCCATTCTTGTGGTCAGCGCCCATTGGGAAGAGGAAAACCCAACTCTGTTAAGCGCGCCACACCCTGATCTTTTCTATGACTATTACGGCTTTCCAGAGGAGAGCTACAGGCTGACATATCCCGCAGCGGGCAACCCGGCTCTTGCGGCTGAACTCAAGACTGCCCTGGAAGAGGAGGGCTTTACGGTAGGCGAGGATAGAGAACGCGGTTTTGATCATGGGATGTTTATCCCGCTCAAAATCATGTATCCGGATGCGGATATCCCTGTACTGCAACTGTCCCAATTGTCCAGCCTAGACCCCGAAGATCATATCCGGCTGGGACAGGCAATCGCACGTTTGGAAACCGAAGGGCTGCTGGTGATCGGATCGGGCTTTTCCTTTCATAATATGAGGGCTTTTGGGGCAGGGGCTACCAGCGAGGTTGCCACCATGAACCAGACTTTCGAAGCCTGGCTCAAAGAGACCTGTACAAGTCCTGAATTGAGCGAGGCAGAACGGCGGGATCGGCTGATCAATTGGGATGAAGCGCCCTACGCCCGGTTTTGCCATCCACGTGAAGAGCATCTGCTGCCACTTCAGGTTTGCTATGGCGCCGCGGGACGGGCGGCGACAGAGGCAATTTCCCTCTCCATACTCGGGGTCCAGTCCAGCATGTATCTGTGGTAACAGAGGGCGTTATCCCTCCAAGACCCGTTTTTTATATGCTGTCCGGTTCATGTCGCAGATATCAATGCTGACGCTGCTGACCGAAGGGAGTTTCTCCGCCAGCCGTTCCCTCAGCAAAAGGGCGAGATTTTCTTTCACTTCATCCGTTCGACCATCCAGCAGAAAAACGGTGACATGCAGGAATGTCTGCCCATCCTCAACCAGTTTGAAAAAGTCATAGGGGCGGGCGCGCACCTTGATATCCTTGGCATTCATGATGCCGCTATCCAGGCCTGCCTGAAAGGTGACATCCATAATGTCGACCATGTCGGCCTGATTTTCGACTTCCCGCGAATATTCGATTACGAAATGGGGCATTTAAGTCTCCCTAGAAGAGTGAAAAATATTCCCGTTCCTCCCATTCGGAAACGGTTGTGAGATAGCGGGTCCATTCTGCCTGTTTTAAGGTGGAAAGGTAACTGACAAAATCAGCTCCCAGCTGATTGGCATAAAAATTTCCATCCCGGAACGCGTTCAGCGCATCGATCAGACTGGCAGGCAGGGTTTCCGCATCAGATGAATAGGGGTTGGTAACCGGCGCCGGTGCTTGCAGGTTTTGCTCAATCCCATCCATCCCGCTTAAAATTTGAGAGGCGAGATAAAGATAAGGGTTGGCAGCAGGCTCCCCAATTCGGTTTTCAATTCGGCTTGCCTGATCACCTGGCCGAGCAAGGCAGCGGATCATGGCCCCGCGATTGTCACGACCCCACTGGATCCTGTCTGGCGCAAGAGTGAAAGGCCGGTAGCGTTTATATCCATTGATTGTGGGGGTCGAAAGAAGACAGCTTTCACGCGCATGGGCAAGCAGGCCAGCAATCCAGTTGAGCCCAAGTTCGGAGATATCAGAGCCTTCGTTGGGCATGAATTTATTCTCGCCGGTTTTCACATCGACAAGCGATTGATGCAGGTGCCAGCCGCTGGCCATGCTATCTGCAAAGCGGGGACGGCACATGAAGGTGGCATGAAGCCCGTTGCGATGGCAGACCTGCTTCACCATGGATCGGAAAGTGACCATATTGTCTGCCTGTTGCAGGGCCGGGGCCGGATCAAACGTCACTTCGCACTGGCTCGGGCCGAATTCCACTTCAAGGGAGCGCACAGGCAGACCAAGGCCTTCGGCATTGCGCCTCACAAGATCAAAAATATCTTCCATCTGATCGTAACGATCTTCTGTAAGATACTGATAACCTTGAGAAATCAGGCTGGTTTTAGGCGGTGTTCCAGGTTGTCCTGCGTCGCTTAAATCCATGGGAACTTCATCCATGTTAAAGACATGGAATTCAACCTCCAGCCCGGCAATGAAATCATATCCCATGCTATTGAGGCGCGCTTGTGCCTTCTTCAGGATCGAGCGGGTTGAGAGGCGAACAGGTTCACCATCCGCCATATGAAGATCAGCCATGATCCAACCGGTATGAGGTGACCAGGGCAGAATCCGGAAGGTTGTCGGATCGGGCAGCATCAGGACATCGCTGGCCCCGGTCAATTGGCCTGCGCCAAAACCTGCATCATCTGTCCAGACCGGAAATACAGTCCGATGAGATGTATCTTTGAGGAGCATGGTTGAGGTCATCGTGACGCCGTTTTTAAGGGCGGCCTCTAACCCGCTGATGACGATGGTTTTTCCCCGCAAAATCCCATGCTGGTCAGGAAAGGATACGCGGATCACTTCAAGATTGTTGTCTTTTGCTGACTTGAGGAGTTTCTCAGCGGCAGCAAACTGCTCATCCGACCAGAGGCCATGCTGATGAGCGAACCCGTCAGTCCTGATATTCCCGGAAGATTTTGTCATTCTATATAACCCCCTGTTGATGGGTTGGCAGGCGATACCTGCCATTCCCGGGCTTTAGTTACTGATTTCAGCATCCCAGCTGCAAGCTTTGCGGCGAGCGTCATCCCGCTCTTTCCAGCAGCTTTGCCAGTCATCTGTCGGACCGATGGCATCTACGGCAATGGGCCCTTGAATGGTTTTTGCCTCATTATCCGAAACCTGAAGCGGAAGTTCGCTCCGATCTCCGCCCTCTGCAATAACCTTCATGGCTTTGCGAAGTTTCCGCCGGTGTTGCATGATCGCTTTGTCGGTGGTGCCCAGATGTTCATTTGTCCGGTCCTGAATGGCCCCCATGGACTCGCACGCCCATTGGTCATGGACGTTGATGTCCAAGCCCATGCCAGTCCAGGTTACTGTTTCCTGTTCTTCGCGGTTATAGCCATAGTTATTGCGCTTGTTCCGAATGGGGGCGTAGTCGGGCAGGGTATGCTCTTTCAGACGTTGTTCCCGCATTTTTTCCTTGTCCACTGGGTCAGTGTAGGAGGTGAACATGGAAACCCAATAACAATTTTCATCATCCACGGGAACATGCCACTGGGTGATGTTCATTTCGTTCGACATCGGAATGGTAATGGCACAGGGAAATACCTGATTGGTCAGGCGCACATGGCTGCTGCCATTTTTCAAATCCCGAAGGGCAATCAGGCGCATCCCGTAATCCGTATCTTCGACGATGATTTCTGGCTGATCAAACTCCCTTAGGACCTTGGTCATGGGCATGTCCGTGTCAGCAGCGGTATCGCGAAATTGTTTTCCGTAGCTATCTTTTGGATCCTCATCTTGCAAAAAGCGATGAAGGAAGGATGCGTGGGCCGGATCAATGCCAACTTCCAATGCCTGCAGCCAGTTACATTCCCATAGTCCCTTAAAGGCAAAAACATGGGTTGCCGGCGCGCGGAAGCAGTCAAAATCTGGAAAGGCAGGTGGCTCTCCGGAACCCAAATAGGCAAAGATAAGCCCGTTCACTTCCTTTACCGGATAGGAGTTGACCTTGATTTTCTCGAACATGCGAGAGCCTTCAGGCTCGCCCGGTTGTTCCACACATTGACCGGTCTCATCGAACTTCCAGCCATGAAAGGGGCACCGAATGCCGCCATTTTCTTTGCGCCCAAAGCACAAATCAGCGCCCCGGTGCGGGCAGTGACGATCCATGAGAACCAGCTTGTCCTCTTCATTCCGATAAAGGGCCAGTTTTTCACCGAGCAGATTTACCGGGACAACGGGACGTTCGCCCTTTAGCTCCTCGCTCAAAGCCGCTGGCATCCAGTATTGACGAAGCAGCTCACCACCGGGTGTTCCTTTGCCAACCCGGGTGAGTTCATCGTTTTTCTCTTGGCTCATCATGGTTCTGTTCCTCCAGAAACTCTATGCTTCAGACTTTTTCAATTGAGTTCAAACAAAATTTTTCAGTTTAACGCCGATATCGGCGGTGGCATCCTTTGGCACCGATGTTCGATTGGTCACCAGTTTGCGGGCTGCGATGTGATCAATGGCCCGGTTAACACTATCGACCCGAACTAATGCGTCTCCCTGGTAGTAAAGGAGGGAGAACTTGGCCTCTTCCATTGAGCCGCGAATGACGATGTCATCAAATTCCAGGGCATCACCAACCATTTGCAGCTTAATATCCAACTGGTCAGACCAGAACCAGGGCGCTACCTGAACCGGGATTTCAGTGCCAGTAAGGCGGGCTGCAATGATCTTGGCTTGATCAACAGCGTTTTGAACACTTTCGGTGCGGGAATAGCGGCTGGAACCCAAAAGCTTCCAGGCGGCGCAATCCCCGGCTGCAGAGATATCCGGATTTGAAGTCAGGCAGGTTTCATCTACCAGGATACCGTTGCCGCATTTCAATCCAGCAGCCCGTCCGAGGGTATCATTCACCTCGGCCCCGATCCCGACAACAACCAGATCAGCTGTTATCTGATCCCCGCCAGAGAGGGAAATCTGTTTTCCCCCATTTTCCATTTCAATCACCTGATCAATCGTGGCGTTAAAGCGGAAACGGGTTCCTGCCTCCTGATGGCGGCGGGTTATGAAGTCCGACATGATCGGCGGGAAAAGACGGGCAAGGACGCGGTCCTGGGCTTCGATAACGGTTACGGTTTTGCCCAGTTTGCGTGCCGTCGCTGCCACTTCAAGGCCAATGAAGCCGGCTCCCGCAATGGCAAGACTTTCTGCGGCGGCCAAGGCTGTCTTCAGTGCGTTTGCTTCCGCCATATCCCTCAGTTTTAAAACGCCAGGCAGATCACCACCCGGAACAGGTAAGGTCCGTGCATCTGCGCCTGTTGCCAGCACAAGGTGATCGTATGAAAGGGTGGTTGGCGCGTTTTGCGCTGCAGGGGCACCGGGTAGAGTTTCAAGGGATAAGGTTTTGTCTTCTGGCGAGATGGCAGTCACGCGCACCCCGCTGAGCAGGGTGATCGCCTTGTCCCCATAATAAGAAGGACTTCGAAGAACCAGCCCATCTGCATCCGTCTGCCCGGCCAGAAAGGCCTTGGAAAGGGGCGGGCGCTGATAGGGGGTCGGCAATTCTCCGTGGATCAAGGTGATCGGCTGATCATATCCCAGATCTTTAAGTGATGCGGCAACCTGAACCCCGGCGTGAGAGGCCCCAACGATGACGACCCCGCGGCTCATGATTGGCAGTCTGGCACGTCAAAAACCTTGCCGTTCATATCCTCAACAACCGTGATTTGGCAGCTGAGGCGGCTGCTGGGCCGGCGTTCTGCTGCAGTCTCCTCCAACATTTCATTTTCTTCTTCGTTAGCCTCACCGGCGATGGCTTGCAGATCATCACTCAGGTAGATGTGACAGGTCGCGCACATGCAGCTGCCGCCGCATTCTGCTTCAATCCCGTCAACGTTATTGAAGATAGCCGCCTGCATAACGGATTGACCGATTGGGGCGTCGATTTCCTGGATCTCTCCATCCGGCTGACGAAAGCCGATTTTTACAGTGCTTTTGCTCATCATGTCCTTCAGTAAGGGCGGAGGGGGTAACCTGAAGTCCTGCCCTTTATCTCTCTGCTCAAGATGGTCTCAATTTTTAAGTTGATCGATTATCGATCATATGTTTTATAATCGATCACCATTTAACGGGAGACGGATACCTAAAGTCAAGGGGTGGAGTTGGATCGATTATGAAATTCAGTCCTCCTCAGACAGGTGAGTGCGCCTCGATTGAGAGCTGAAAGGCAAGGGATAGCAGGACATGCCTGAAGACTTAAATGCGAAGGATATATCGCTGACATTTGCCAAGGGGCTTGAAGTGTTGGCGGCTTTTGATGCGACTGATCGGGAAATGACGATCCCCGCACTTGCCCGAAAGACGAATCTGAACCGGACAGTCACACGCCGACTTGTTTTGACGCTAGAGCATTTGAATTATCTGGAGTGCCGGAACCGGGTCTATCGGTTGACCCCCCGTATCTTGAGATTGGCGGGCGGTTTCCTGCAAGGGAGGGATATTGGCAAGCATGTGACCCCGATCCTGACCACCTGTTCCGAAGCCTTAAAGGAAAGCGTGTCGTTTGCCATGATTGATGGGTTGGAAGCGGTTTATGTGGCCCATTCACCGGGGGATCCGACAATGATCACGATCGGCTTTACGGTTGGATCGCGACTTCCGCTGAACGCAACAGCAATTGGCCGGACGCTGGTAGCTTTTTCCGCGCCAGGTAAGCGGGAGTATCTTTTAACGCATGCACCAAGAGAAGCGCATACAAACGCGACAAAAACAGAAATTGAGGATTTAAGAGCGGATCTGCAGACAACTGCTTTTCAAGGATTTGCGTTTGTCAGTGATGAGTTTGAGCAAGGCGTGTCGTCTCTTGCGGTGCCGGTTTTACAAAATGATGGGGAACTGGTTGGTGCCCTTGGGATTGTGGGGCCAAACCCCCGGTTTGCAGATGAGGAGCAGCAGAAGAAAAGACTGGCGCTACTGCGTGAGTGCGCCAGTTCGATTGCCATGATTGTTTAAACGGGTGTCATTGGCGACCGTCTGATCATAAAGCCGCCAACTCAAAAGTGCCTTTAAGCGACAAACGCTTTTTCCACCACAAATTCTGCAGGTTTTGCATTGGATCCTTCGGAAAGTCCGGCGGCTTCCAGAATATCTTTGGTATCTGCAATCATAGGGGTCGATCCGCAAATCATGGCCCGATCTGTTCTTGGGTCAAGGGCAGGTATTTCAAGATCCTCGTAGAATTTACCGGACGCAATGAGATGTGTAATCCGTCCCTTATAGGCGAAATCCTCGCGTGTTGTGGTTGCATAATATTTCACACGCCCCGGAGCCACATCCCCAACCAGTGGATCCTCGCTCAGGTTCTCAACGACGCTGCGGCTGTAATCCAGATCGGCAACATTACGGCAGGTATGAGTGACGATGACTTCATCGAATTTTTCATAGGTTTCAGGCTCTTTCAGGATACTGGCAAAAGGCGCCATGCCGGTGCCGGTGGAGAAAAGAAAAAGCCGTTTGCCAGGAATTAGGGCATCCAGAACCAGAGTGCCAGTGGGTTTGCGACCCAGCAGGATCTTATCGCCCTTCTGAATATGCTGAAGGCGGGAGGTGAGGGGGCCATCCTTGACCTTGATGGAATAAAAATCCAGTTCCTCATCCCAAGAAGGGCTGGCGATAGAGTAAGCTCGTAGCAGGGGCTTTGAACCATCCATCAAGCCAAGCATCACAAATTCACCGGAGCGGAAGCGAAATTCAGGTGGCCGGGTGATGCGAAAGGAGAAAAGCTCGTCCGTCCAATGATGAATGTTGGTGACGGTCTGCTCAGAAACGGGTTTGGGGAGTTTTACTCCCTCAGTCTCGGTACTTTCCTGATCCAGGATTGTCCCGGTTTCAGATACGTTGTAAGTCACTCTGCTTGCCTTTCCAGTTGCGCGCATGTTTTAAAACTGCCGGACCGAAATTGGATATTGATCGGCCTGACCTTTCACCCTTGAAAGAGGTCATATCCTGATCCGTCAAGTATTGCAATTAATAATTATTTGCAAAAAGTTTTGATTATTCTTATGCTCCAAATCCGTTCCATTTGGATTTGCGTTGGTAAAAGAGTATTTCATGAAACAGCCTGAAAAGATTGACACAACCGTTGATTTCACAAAAGCCACTGCCTATCAGCAGACCATCAAGAAGCCAGCCACAACCGAGGAGTGGATGGCTGTCATGAAGGCCGGTAATGAAGCCTTTTTGGCATCAGATATTCCACTGGCCCGTCTTAAGTTTCAACAAGCGGCAAATCTGGCTGAGGGGATGATGGCATTTGCCCTTACATATGACGTGATCCCAGATCAGGCGATTATTTGTCTCGAGCAATCCTATCAAAATTCCAGCGAAGTCTGTTTTCGAACCGGACAGTTTGCGGAAGGGGTAGCGGTCCTGCATGCGCGTTTGGATCGTCTGGGACATTATGCCCTCATTCAAAACCTGTCCGCCAGCGTTAGGGCGGAACTTCTCAGCCGGTTGGATCTGGCGCTTGAGACATTAAGCCAGCTGATGTTTGAGCTTGGATACCGGCCCGATGATATTGATGCGATCCGACAAGTCGTCGCTAGTATTCAGAAACAGGGGATACAATTGATGGGAGCTGAGGAAAAGAATGTTTAAAACATGTTCCTTTTACCCATGTGATCGCCAGATATATTAGCGGCAGGTAAGTTTCTCTTTTGTTTTCATGTTGTTAAGCATAAAAATCGCCGAAAATTAGGATAAAATTTGCGTTAATCATATTCCTTAACCACGATGATATTTTTGGGACAAAGAGTGAACGTGAGATTGGGTTGTCCTTAGTAATGCGTTAGCCTCTTTTTGTATCGCGGCTGCCCACATTGCTAAAGATGCCTTGAGCGCGCGCGATAATTTGATCATCCGCAGTAATTACACAATTTGCAAAGCAGAGGGTTTTTCCGGTTTTGGCAACATGGGCGTCAAACAGAATCCATTGGCCAATACGACCACTGGAGAGAAAATCTGTTGTCAGGTTGACGGTGACGAGCCCCGACTGATCTTTTAAGGCTACATGGCAGGACAATCCCATTACGTTATCAGCCAGCGTTGCAAGCAGACCCCCATGAACAAACCCCCGACTGTTGGTATGGGCTTCACTGGCCATCAGTCCCATCTGCACCCGATCCTCCAACACCCGGGAATAAAGCGGCTCCCATGGGTCCGTCAGTGGGCTTTTGCGAAAATGAGGCGAAAATCCATCGGGGATAGTCATTCGATGTCTTCCTTATTCTTATTATTTATCGAGAATATTGTAATGTAATGGAATAAGAGCATGCAAGCCGTGGTTGCTCTGGTTTTCGAAGAGCTCAACTTTTGTCTGAGCGATTAATAATCGTCACTGAAGAACGCTTGTTTATTGGAGTTTAAGGTGACAATATAAATAAAATCTAATAAATGAGGCGGGTTCGATGGCGACTTTTGATCTGGGCGTTTATTCACGGGATATCACGGTTCATTCTGCTGAAGCGAAGGCGGAATTTGATAGCGGACTGAATTGGCTGTTTGGCTATAACCATGAAGCAGCTGCCGCCTGTTTTGAAAAGGCCGTTGAACTGGATCCCAAATGCGGTTTCGCCTATTGGGGGATCACATATGCAATTGGACCCAACTACAATAAACCATGGGAGTTTTTCGACGCAGCGGAACGGGTTGCGACCCTTGATAAAGCACGAAAAGCCCTTGAAACGGCGAAGTCGATCAGTTCTTCGCTAAAACCGCTGGAAGCCATGATGATCGAGGCTTTGGCAGATCGCTTCCCTGATGATCCAGAGATCGAGGATTATGGCCCCTGGAACGACGCCTTTTCAGATGCCATGCGTAAAGTCCATGCAGCCCACCCAGATGATCTGGATGTGACCTCTATTTTTGTTGAGGCATTGATGAACCGGACCCCGTGGCAGCTATGGGATCTTAACCTTGGGCAACCAAAAGAGGGGGCCTCGACCGCGGAAGCACAAAGAGTACTGGAAGCGGCGTTCGAGAACTTACCAGGTGCCTGGGATCATCCGGGTCTATTACATCTTTATATTCATTTGATGGAGATGTCTCCAACCCCTGAAAAAGCTCTTAAACATGGGGATCGACTTGTGGATCTGGTGCCAGACAGCGGACATCTGGTGCATATGGCAACCCATATTGATGTGCTTTGCGGTGAGTATCAAAACGTGGTCTGGCGAAACCACCGGGCTGCCCAAATCGACAAGAAATATGAAGCGATTGCCGGCGGAGAGAATTTCTATACCCTTTATCGGATCCACAATGTGCATTTCGAGGCATATGGCGCCATGTTCCTGGGACAGCCAGAAAAAGCCCTTGCCGCTTCAGAAGAGCTGATGCGCATGCTGCCAGAGCCGGTTGTCCGGTTTATGCCGGAACTTTTTGAATCCTTTTATGGCAAGAAAATTCACGTGATGGTCCGCTTTGGCCAGTGGCAGGAGATACTGGATGAGCCTTTCCCGGAAGATCAGGAACTTTACAGTTATACAACGGCAGCCATGTATCAGGCGCGCGCAATCGCTCTTGCCAATCTTGGTCGGGCCGATGAAGCTGTCGCCGAGCGGGGACTGGCAATCGCCGCGCAAAATGCAGTGCAGGAAGGACGTATGGTTTTTAACAATACGGCCCAGGATGTGCTCGCTGTTGGGGAGGCCATGATGGATGGCGAGATTGCCTTCAAATCGGGACGGATTGAAGACGGGTTGGATCATTTGCGCCGATCAGTAACTCTTGATGATAACCTTCTTTATGACGAACCCTGGGGATGGATGCAGCCAACCCGTCACGCGCTAGGGGCCCTGTTGATGGAAGCGGATCAGTATGAGGAAGCTGAAGCCATATACCGGGCGGATCTCGGTTTAGAGAATGTCTTGCCGCGCCCGTGCCAGCATCCGAGAAACGTTTGGAGCCTTCATGGCTTGCATGAATGCCTTGTCAAAAGAGGGGAGCGGGTAGAGGCCAGACACATCCGTCTCATGCTTGATCAAGCCATCGCCCGTGCCACGGTGCCAATACATGCGTCTTGCTATTGCCGGAGCAAGGCAATCGCGGCTGAATAAATATCGTAATTTTTCTTCTGAAAAACTTCAGATCTTGATGAAGTTGGTTGAATTCTGATTTAAGACGCCAGTCAAATGACCAGCGCAGATCAGGGTCTCCCCTCGATAAGTAATTCTAAAATCGATTAGATTCAGCAGTTTACAGAGTTCGACTATCAGTAAATTCGAGGTGATCACGTCCTCGGCTAATGTATCTAAGTTATTAAAAAATAACAGTTTAGGTCGATAGTTGAATAAAATTGAATCTAAACTCTTACCATTCGTTAATTATATTAGAATATATGGAATATGGGTACATTTTTGAGGGGAAATGATTATTTCATGGTTACGAGCGCACAACCAGTTCGGGCAATAAAGCCGCTTGCAGTGGCCGCGCTTCTTGCCGTCCTCGTAATGGCGTTGCTCCTTTCCTTTTATACGATTTCCGTGAATAAGGTTTATCAGCAGGTCGACCAGGAATGGACGGACTATTCAGAAATTCCTGCCCAAAAAGGCTTTCTGCTCAGCTCATTACGGCAGCAAATCGGCTATGGCGGTTTCATCCACAACTTCAAGAATTACGTGCTTCGGGGGCGGGAAGAGTATCATCAACTAGCCCAAAGCCAGCATGCCGAAGCCCTGTCAATTGTCGAAAAATATTGGCAGCTTCCGGTCACAGACAGTGAGATGCTGGATTTGCAATTGATCGAAGCCACGCTCAATGACTATTTGAAACAGCTTAGTGTCGCGGCGGATATGGTAAGTCAGGGGAAATCCCCCTTTGAAGTCGATCAAGTCGTTAAGGTTTCCGACGTTGATATGATCAACGCCCTTGATGATCTTGAAAAACATTGGTTGGAGTTGAACGTCACAGGTCGGGATCAGTTAAACAATACCCTTACCCAGGCGCAAGGGGTTAGCAATTATGTTTTAGGAAGTTTGCTGATCCTAATCGTCCTATCCGTTGGATTATTTTTCTGGGCAATACGGCTAAATAAGGTGCTGTTTGAGTCCGTTGAGAAATTGCGTGCGAGTGAAGTGCGGTTTAGGGAAATGGTCAATCATAGCGCCGATGCCGTCATTGGACTTGATGAACAGGGGCGTATATTGCTGTTCAGTCCTGCTGCCTGCCATATGTTTGGATATAAAGAAGAGGAAGTCAGGGGCAGGGGCGCAGAAATTCTGCTTCAGCACGCAGCACAGCATAAACATCATCTGTTGCAGGAAATGTTGTCTCATTTCGAGACAAAAGAATATGGAGAACCGGAGACCGTTCCAGCGCGCCGAAAAGATGGACAGGAATTTCCGCTGGAACTGAATATTTCCTCTTACTCATTGGAGGGAAAGATACGATATATTGCTATTGCCCGTGATATTTCGATCCGTCGGAAAGTTCACGACTCACTCCTTAAAGCGAAAATGGAAGCTGAAAGTGCGTTAGATACACGTCGGCGTTTTTTTGCCAATGTTAGTCATGAACTTCGGACACCGTTAAATGCGATAATTGGCTTTTCTGATATCATTGATAAAGAGTTGCATGGCCAGGTTACACCGCCAAAATATCGGGAATATGCTGAGGATATTAAGACGGCTGGTACCCATCTATTATCGATTATCACGGACATCCTCGATTTTTCAAAGATTGAGGAAGGGCGCTTCGATCTACAACTGAAAAGATGTGATATTCGCGAGGATCTCAAACAGGCTATTTCCCTCCTGCATCTGAAGGCAAGTTCCAAACAGATTGAGATCCGCGAACATCTGCCAGATTTTCCGATTTGGCTGGATTGTGATTGTGTGCGCCTGAAGCAGGTTTTCGTCAATATTATTGGCAATGCTGTCAAATTCACACCGAATGGCGGGCACATTGAGGTTCGCGCTCAAGTGGTTGAAGGCCGTTATGTTGAAATCGAGATCGAGGATAACGGCGTGGGCGTTCGAGCAGATCAGCTTGAAGCTGTCCTGAACCCTTATGAGCAGGTGACCAATATCGCAACACCAACAAGTGAAGGAACCGGACTTGGGGTGCCTCTATCCAAGCATCTTGTAGAACTGCATGGCGGCGAGTTTATCTTCTCCAGCCAGTTTGCAGAAGGGACTTGCGTGACAATTCGCCTTCCTTATCAACACCACATTATAGATCTGGATCGTGAAGCGGGCTAGGTCGGTACTTCCGGTTTCCATTTTTCCTGGAAAATAAGGTCTTCAAGGGGAAGCCGTTTTCGCCAGCCCTTGGCTTGCAGTTCAGGCTCCTGATAGAGTTCATCCACATAACCAAGGCATAGGTAACCGACAATTTCAATATTGGGGGGGATATCCAGCAGGGATTTCAGGTCATCGTCATTAAAGATGCTGACCCAACCCATACCAATCCCCTCCGCCCGGGCAGCGAGCCACAAGTTTTGGATTGCACAGACAGTGCTGTAAACATCCATATTGGTGTTGTGAGTGCGGCCAAGGATGACCTTGCCACCCCGCGAACGATCGCAGGTGATACAGAGATTGACCGGCGCTTTTCGAATACCTTCCAGTTTAAGAGAGCGATATTTGGATTGCTGATCCCCCTCAAACATTTGCGCAGCCTCCTCATTCGCAGATGAAAAAGCTTTCCAGATCTTATCCCGCATTTGCTGCGTGCGGATGATAATAAAATTCCAGGGCTGCATGAAACCAACAGAGGGTGCGTGATGGGCCGCCTCAAGCAATCGGTTCTGGACGTCTTCTGGAATAGGAGTTGGCAGGAATTGATCCCGCACATCCCGGCGGGTGTGAATGGCTTTGTAAACGGCATCCCGTTCGTCTTTGGTAAAAGGCTGGGCTGGTGCCAGGACTGATGTTTCTGTCATTGTTAATCCCCAACAACGTCAAAATACGCCCATCCTGCCGTCCACGCGGGTAGGGCTATTTTGTCCAGCCGGTCTTCTGACTGAGGATCATTTGATCAGAGCGCCTTCCCGGTTTACACCAGTGACGTAAATACCCTGACCATCACCATCACAGCGTTGGGCACGTTCCGGAATGACACCGGATTCCCGATTATCCTGCTTAGCAGGCACTCGACCCGAGCATAAGGGCATGAGCGAAACGGGATGACAAGGAAAACTTTTAGATGGGAAGTTATGAGACAGTCGCTGGTTACTTTCTATGTGGATTTGAAAGCGGATAAGCGTCCAATTCTTTGAATTTATCAGCTATGAAATCAATAAAGGCACGAACACGGGCCGGGACCATTTGGCCCGGAGGCCGGACGGCCCAGAGGCTCCATTCCGGGACTATTGTGTGGTCGTCCAGAAGCGGGACAAGCTTGCCATCAGTAACGAGTTGATGAATATCCCACTGGGATCTCAAGGCAATGCCTCCGCCTGCAATGGCAACTTCTGTGACCACATCGCTATAGTTGGTGGTGAGATTGCCATTGACCCGAACCTCATGTTCAATTCCTTCCGGGTCCCGCAGTTTCCAGTTTCGATTATTCCCAAGGATAATGCAGTTATGTGCGGATAAATCCTCCGGCTTTTCAATAGGGCCAGCAGTTTTCAGATAGCCGGGTGAGGCCGTCAATAAGCGTGGAATTTCAGCCAGCTTCCTTGCGACAAGAGTGGATGATGCCAACTGACCGATCCTGAGTGCCAGATCAAATCCTTGATCCACGATATCGACAAGACCATCACTGAAATCAAGGCGTACACGAACGTCGGGATATTCTTTCAAAAACTCTGTGACATAGGGCGCGATATGCCGCCGTCCGAAGGAGGCTGGCGCCGCTACGCGAAGTTCGCCCTTGATATTCTTTGCTGTCGTTGAGAGGTCAGAGCGAGCATCCTCAATTGCCGTAATGATCTTTCTGGCATGATTGAGAAACACCTCACCGTCAGAGGTGAGGGCGACTTTTCGCGTGGTCCGGTTAAAGAGCTTCACGCCGAGTTCATCTTCAAGCCCTTGAATTCGTTGGGTAGTCGCGGTGGGAGACAGTCCAAATTCACGTCCGGCCTTACCAATAGCACCAAGAGATGCAATGCGTATAAAGAGGTCGAGACTGGTCGGATCAAATGACATTATTTGATTTTACCAAATAATATTACCTAATCAAGCCTGATTATTTATGCTGAGAAAACTTTTATAACCGATCATCAGAAACAGGGAACACTCCCTGTAAAGAGGAGATCGAGTTATGAAAATGCAGACATTAAATGGCCAGACCTATCGTCATCAGATCCAAAAAGATGTTGAATTGCAGGCTCATGTCTTGCGTTCACAGGCCTTTAGGCAAACTGGTTCCCTTGCCAAAAGTGCAATCGCCCGGCTGTTGAACAGTATTCCAATGGCTACGGGCCGCAAAACCATGCTGTCAGTTGGTCGCTGATTTCAAAACTCCCTCATGACAGTGGCGGAAAAGTGCGCTAGGGATAAATCCTGAAACAAATGCGCATAAGAACGCGAGTGAGGGAGTTTTTCATGACAGACATGTCCATCATTGAAAGCCAGTATGATTTCACCGACTTGCATCAGGGGATGCAACACTATGTGGATCAGGACCTTTTTGCGGGGATCTCCTCCGCTGTATTGGTGGGGCAGGATCTGGTTGATGTGCATTTGGCTGGGATGAGCGATCGGGAAGCGGAGATACCGCTTCGGACTGATCATATCTTCCGGATCTTTTCAAATACGAAACTGATCACGTCATTGTCTGTTCTGCTCCTCATGGAAGAGGGGCTGCTGGCGCTTGACGATCCGATTGAAAAATTTATTCCTGAGCTCGGAAATCGCCGCGTTCTTCTGGCAGATGCAAAATCTGAAAAAGACACGGAGCCCACAAAAAGTTCGATCACTATTCGAAATCTGATGTCTCATACAGCAGGTTTAAGCTATGGACTGTTTGATCCAGGTACCCTGATTAACCGGCTATACGTTGAGAAAAAAGTCATGAGTTCTCGGACAACGCTGGCCGAGATGATCACGGCTTTATCTGAAATCCCCCTCACATATCACCCTGGAACATCATGGGAATATTCCATCGCAACAGATGTCTTGGGTCGCTTGATCGAAGTTATCAGCGGACAGCGCTTGGATCTGTTCTTCAAAACGCGCATTTTCGACCCTTTGGACATGAACGACACAGGCTTTATTTGTCCAGAGGACAAGTTGGATCGTTTGACGGCCTATTATCAGGGAGCTGATATCATGCGTCCGGCAAAACCGGGTCTTACCCGCGTTGATGAGTTACCTTATCGGGGTGCATACATAGAACCTAGCGCGCGCCTCTCTGGCGGTGGTGGCCTGGTTTCAACGTTGGAAGATATGATTGCCCTGATCCGGAGCCTGGTCCCGGGTGGTATGGATCTGTTGCAGCCGGAAACCCGTGCATTGCTTGGACAAAACCAGTTGCCAGCAGGTAAAAACATTCAGTTCGCAGGTATGGGCGCCATTCCCGGACGCGGATACGGTCTTGTCGGTTCTGTGGTGGTCGAGCCAACAGCGAAAGATCCAGAAGGTGTTGCCGGTGAAATTTGGTGGGGCGGTGTTGCGGGTACCCAATGGTGGATATCACCTGAAACAAATTCAGCTGGGTTGTTGATGACCCAGCGGGTCATGGCGTTCACGCATCCATTTGCTTTGGATTTGAAACGGCGGGTTTATAGGGCATTGGCCAGCTGATCGCAGATTGGCGAAGGACGGCGCGGTAAGTTTGCTACCGCGCCGGTCGAAATCAAACTGGATTTGTGTCTTCCTCAGAAGAACTGAATAAATCCACCAAGCTGTCCTCACTCGTTTCCTGAAGACCTGCAAGGGCGATCTCTGCATCTGAGTTTACTGGATCATTTTCGGTGGTTGGTGCTGCGAGTGCTTCACCGGCTTCCTCCTCAGAGGGAGTTTCCTCCGTCGTTGCAGCAGTTTCCAAAGGTGCGGCGTCACTTGTTTCTTCAGTAGTCTCATCAGGACTGGCAATATCTCCAATAACACTCTCATCAACGCCATCCGGTGACGGAGCAGGATCCTCAGATGGAGGGGGAGCGGTCACGCTGGCAGCCAAAGACTGGGCGCCTTCCAGGTCCCCATGTGCAATTAAGGAAACTAAATTGCCGAGTGCGAACCCAGGTGGTCGTGTACCACCCAGCATTTCTTTAGCCAATTGGCCGGGGGCGCCCGCCTTGCCTTTACCCGGATGGGTCGGCGTGGCTTCGGCCGTTTCTTCTGAATTTGTGACTTGTGGGGTGGGGGATACAAATCTAGCGGCATGGCCATGTCCGTTCCCGTGAACAGAATTTACCATATGCGGTTTCTCCTCATAGCTGGTGTTTATGTTTAACAAATATAGTTAAGCAAAAACCGGACCAAGTATTATGAGTTGCTAAAGTTCTGATTTAGCTGCCGTATTTGGGATCCGTTGTTAGAACATGTTTTTCCCTTAGGCAGGTTTTGCCGGACCGAAATACAGAATTTTCCGAGGAGCTAGTTGTCACAGCTTTGGAACCGGACATATCCAAAACTGACCTGATCCGTTTTCTGGTAGTTTCCGCCGCCAACATATTGCTCGGTCTGGGTGTAGCGTTTCAATTGACAATGCGGATCTTCCTCCAGCTTGAAGAGGATATAACCGGGGCGGGTTCGGCGGAGGATGACGCCCAATGCATTTCGATGAATTTTCCAGCTTTCCCGACTGAGCCAGGCGTCCACAATCTCTGCATCTTCATGAAAGCTTTTGATTTGCTTTGCTGCGAGATCCCCGCTGTAATCACTATCCTTGTTGGATGGTAACTGCCAGTCACCAGCCGTTTGATCTACCAGTTTTCGGAGTGTTTCCAGACGGACTTTTTGTTCATCCCACACTTTTTCTGTGTTTTCTTCACCTGACGCTACCAGGAGTTTCTCAACTGCGCCTCTTTGATTGCTCAGTTTTTCCGGTGAAAAGGTAAGGCGGCTCTCATAGGTGACAGGTCCTTCGAAAGTTAGAAACCCATTGCGTTGTTTAAACTCTTCAGGTGACTGAATAAGTGACGAGCCGAGTGACCCTACAAGTCGTTTCGCCCCGTTAAGCGCCATTGCTTTTACCAGAGGTTCGCCTTGAGCCGCGGCTTCACACCATTTTGCCGGATCATATTCGAAAGTGGTTGTTGTGTAGTAACATTTCCGGGCTGTTAGAGCTTGCATATCCGTGGCTTCACAGATGGCTTGCACTTTACCGGCAACGTTACGCGTTTCACTGATCTGCTCTGCCGAGGTAAGGGAAATGTCACCCTGGGCGACTTGCAGCATCAGGTTCAGCATAGGATTGCGATTTTTGGCCGTCATGGCGGCCGTCTTAAACTGATTACATAGTTTGGCATGCTCTCTCTGGGCTTCTTTCTTTTCGCGCTGTTTTTGTTTTTTGGCTTCCTGTGCAGCGCGTTGGGCCTCAAACTGTGCCCGGGCTTTTTCCTTGGCTGCCTTGCTGGCTGCTGCCTTTTCCAGTTGTTCTTTCTCATAAGCTGACATGCCAGAGGTCTGTTCAGTTGCCGGTGTTGTTTTTTCGGCTGTTCCCTCAGTTGTGTTACTGGTTTCAGAAGATTCGGGACTGGTCTTCGCTGGTTTCTGTTCTTCAGCTACGGTTGGTGCAATTTCTTTTGGGGTGCGGGAGAGGGCCGAGCGCATTTTTTTGGAGGTCAACTGACCTTCCTGCAGCATTTTTAAGAGCTTCTTTCCCTCATCTGACAGCTTTGCGTCATTACTCAGGCCATTATATGTGGAGATGGAGGAATTTAACGCACGGATATAATCATTCACGTGCCGCTGGGCTGTTGACTGATCAATGGTTGGTCCAAAATTATTGCCGTCAAATACGTCTTCATCCAGCTTCAACTTATCGCTGTTGAGTGCAGCATTGATTTTTTCAAGCTCATACGTGCTGACTGCAGTCGCGTTAGTCGGTTGAAAAATCATTGCGACAAGCACAGTGAGGAGTGCAATCGCCGCCGACCGATGAAATATATTGACCATCTTTTCCCCCAAGAACCCACATTAGAGCAATAGATATTAGGGTAAAATTATATGAATAGAAATAATTATTGATGTGTTTTTCCTGAAATTTACCCAAAATTCCAATTATTCTCTGATCCAACTCCAGTTTTTGCCTGATCGACCGTCGAATAAAATTTGCTAACTATTTCAACCTATTTGACTAAGCACTGTCCTATGTGGGAACAAAAATCGAACAGGTTAAAATAATACAATTTAAACAGTATGTTAAAAAACGCTTGCGCATGAGAACAAAGCATGTACATTAATGTCATTGCATCTGTCGCGGACCTATGAAATAACAGGGGATCACTATGGGACAAACAGCATTTAAACTTGTTGAAGCAGGCGGTATGGATAAGAAAAAAGCACTAGAAGCGGCAATGGGCCAGATTGAACGAGCTTTTGGCAAAGGCTCGGTTATGAAGCTCGGGCAACAGGAAGCCCTTGATATTGAAGCGATCTCCACAGGGTCTCTTGGACTTGATATCGCCCTTGGCATCGGTGGATTGCCAAAAGGCCGTATTATTGAGGTTTATGGACCTGAAAGTTCCGGTAAGACAACATTGGCTCTGCAAGTTGTCGCAGAAGCCCAGAAAGCAGGCGGCACATGCGCTTTTGTGGATGCTGAACATGCTCTGGATCCTGTATACGCCCGAAAGCTTGGTGTTGATATCGATGAGTTGTTGATTTCTCAGCCAGATACAGGTGAACAGTCCCTTGAGATTGCCGATACTCTGGTGCGCTCTGGTGCGGTTGATGTCTTGGTCGTTGACAGTGTTGCTGCCCTTGTCCCGCAAGCGGAGTTGGAAGGCGAGATGGGCGATACCCACGTGGGTTTGCAAGCCCGCTTGATGAGCCAAGCCTTACGGAAACTAACAGGCTCTATCTCTCGGTCCAACTGTATGGTCATTTTCATCAACCAGATCCGCATGAAAATTGGGGTGATGTTTGGAAGCCCTGAAACGACAACAGGTGGTAACGCTCTGAAATTTTATGCTTCTGTTCGTTTGGATATTCGCCGGATTGGTCAGATCAAAAATAAGGATGAGATTGTAGGTAACCAGACCCGGGTTAAGGTGGTGAAAAACAAGGTTGCCCCGCCATTCAAGGTTGTTGAGTTTGACATCATGTATGGGGAAGGGATTTCTAAAATGGGTGAGATCCTGGATCTGGGCGTCAAAGCGGATATCGTTGAAAAATCCGGCTCCTGGTATTCATATGATAGCCAACGGATTGGACAAGGTCGTGAGCAGGCGAAGCAGTTCCTGAAGGAAAATCCTGACCTTACCAAAGAAATTGAACATAAGATCCGTGAAAATGCGGGTATTCTTGGAGAGGCGCTTCAAGGGAATCCGGGCGATCAGGATGGCGTTGTCGAAGAGGACGCATAATAAGACAAGTGAATTTGAAAAGATAAGCCGGCGGGGTTGTTTCTGCCGGCTTTTTTATTTGCGAAAATCCAATTCCTCCCGCACCATAGTGAAAATGAAAAACAAGGGCAGGAGAACTGACATGACTACAGAACGTGACTTATTGGGAACCTGGGAGTTAAAGGATTGGCGCGTCTACCGAAATGGCGAATTTTATAAATTCCCCATGGGAGAGGATGCTAAAGGACAGTTGATTTATACTGCGGCCGGGGTCATGTCTGGTTTTTTAATGCGGGCAGATTTTCAGTCTGAGCCAGCCCGGTCAGACACTCAAGCCTCCAAATGCCTGTCTTATGCCGGGACATTCCATATTAAAGGGGAGGATGTGCATCATGATGTGTTCTTGTCCACCATACCGGAATGGATTGGGGGCCCGCTTATTCGGACAATTGAATGGCGGGGTGAAGATTTGCTACTCAAAACGTCTCCTGAAGTTGGCAAAGATGGTAATGCTTATTCCAATGAACTCCTCTGGCAGCGAAGAGAGGAAATTCTGTAAGAGGAGAATAGAATGATTGATCATGTGTCTATTGCAGTTAAAGATCTAATCTTAGCCACAAAATTCTATGAAGCCGTTTTGGGAGCTATCGGATATAAAAAAATAGTCGACCGACAATCCATGGTTGGATTTGGCAAGAAATACCCAGAATTTTGGCTCAATTCTCGCCCAGATATGAATGGGGTGGCAAGTGACACTGGTGTTCATATTTGCCTAAGAGCAAAGAATGCCGAAGCAGTTACGGAATTTCATCGTATCGCACTTCAGAATGGCGGCACGGATGAGGGTGCCCCTGGACCTCGGCAAGCTGCCATGACCACCTATTTCGGGGCCTTTATAAAAGACAAAGACGGCAACAAAATTGAAGCCGTCTCATTTCCATCCTTAAATTAGATAGTAGTTAGGGAGCTAACTTTTACGGCGTCTCCAACCCTTATAGCCCAGCAACGCCAGCGCCGCCCCAAACATCGGAAGTGCAGCGGGAAGAGGCGTCGCAACAACATTTGATTCTGCGTAGTCAAAGGAGAAATCTTGATATAGAAAACCGCCACTATCCTTTGTACTATTGTTTTGCAGGAAGATAAAATCCACAATTCCTAAAGATGCAAAATTATAAATCCCACCATTTCTTATAGTGATTTCAGTAGCTTTTTTTGAATTGTTAAGCCAGCCAGATACGATTACCTCTTCATCCTCTTCAAGGTCATCTCCAGCAAATCCAATATACAGGTTTTCAATCGCGCCTCCAAATGAGATACCCATACTTCCTAAGCATTGTGGTCCAACCAACGCGCAAATCGAGCCCTTGTCATTGAGGCTATTGAATTCAAAGCCAGGAAAATCCTGAGTAACCAGGAAACCACCAAATGGAGTATTGTGTGTAATATTTGCGTTAGATAGATTTATAACAGAGGCATTTGAAGGATAGCCAGCAACTTCGTTAAAATCCAGAGTTGCAGCAGACGCAAGACTGGTAAATGAAACTAATAATGTGAGGCCCAATAAAGCCTTTTTGAACAAAATCATTTAAACACCCCCCAAAGCTACTTCGCTTTGTAATTGATTTGATAATATAGCGATTTACGGTTTATGAGAAGGTTAAAAAAACGTTAATTTCTGAAATAACTTAATTTGGGTGTGTTTCGTGACAATTCTGCAAACAAAAAAGCCGGCCCAAAGAGGACCGGCTTTTCTTTAGAGTAACCGACTATTCAGCCAAGCGCTTTTTGAAGGTTTGCGTCGATAGCTTCCAGGAACTGGTTTGTTGTCAGCCAGGACTGATCTGGTCCAACCAGCAACGCCAGGTCTTTGGTCATTTGACCGCCTTCAACGGTTGCAACACAGACTTTTTCCAATGTTTCCGCAAAGTTTTTAAGCTCCGCATTGTTATCGAGCTTGGCCCGATGCAGCAGGCCCCGTGTCCATGCGAAAATGGATGCGATTGGGTTTGTGGATGTTTCATTGCCTTTCTGATGCTCCCGATAGTGACGGGTCACAGTGCCATGAGCTGCTTCGGCTTCCACTGTTTGTCCATCTGGTGTCATCAAAACAGAAGTCATCAGACCCAATGAACCAAAGCCTTGTGCCACTGTGTCAGACTGAACGTCGCCATCGTAGTTTTTACAAGCCCAAACGAATTTACCAGACCATTTAATTGCGCAAGCAACCATATCGTCGATCAGGCGATGCTCGTATGTAATACCGGCTTTATCAAATTCAGCTTTAAACTCGTTCTGATAAACTTCTTCAAAGAGGTCTTTAAAGCGGCCATCATATTTTTTCATGATGGTGTTTTTCGTGGAGAGGTAAACAGGCCATCCACGAGCAAGTCCATAATTCATACAAGCGCGTGCAAAACCCCGGATAGACTCGTCCAGATTGTACATGCCCATGGCAACACCAGAGCTTGGGAAATCAAAAATTTCAAATTCTTGCTCTTCACCACCATCTGCAGGTGTGTATTTCATAGTCAGCTTACCAGGACCAGGGATCAGCAGATCTGTTGCCCGATATTGGTCGCCAAAAGCATGACGGCCAATGACGATTGGGTCAGTCCAGCCAGGAACAAGGCGCGGAACATTCTCACAGATAATGGGTTCGCGGAATACGGTTCCGCCCAGGATGTTCCGGATTGTTCCGTTGGGAGAGCGATACATTTCTTTCAGATTGAACTCTTCAACCCGTTGCTCATCAGGCGTAATGGTCGCACATTTTACGCCGACGCCGTATTTCTTGATGGCATTTGCTGCGTCAACAGTGATCTGGTCGTTGGTGGCATCCCGGGATTCCATGCCAAGGTCATAGTATTTAAGATCAATGTCCAAATATGGAAGGATGAGTTTCTGTTTGATGAAATCCCAGATGATCCGGGTCATTTCATCCCCGTCCAGTTCAACAACTGGATTAGCGACTTGTATCTTTGGCATTCTTAGATCCTTCTTAGCCTAGATGTGTATCGGTAAAACTAGTGGGCGCAATGTACCACCGCTTGCGATTGGTGCAAGTTTCTCCTGAATAAAAATGTGGAATTTCCTACATTTTACTCAGATCAGGCTGTATTTCGGCAGATTTGGCCTGTTCAATGGTGGGTAGGACGTCCTCCATGCGCTCAACAACTGTAAAAAGTTCCTTCGCAGAACTTTCAGCAAAGCCTGCTGAAATTAGGTGATCGATCATATCCAAGAAGGGTTGCCAGTAGTTTTTATAGTTTACCAAAACAATCGGTTTGTCATGCAGCTTCAGCTGTCGCCAGGTGATCATTTCGAAGGTTTCATCCAACGTGCCCAGGCCGCCAGGCAAAACAACAAAGGCGTCAGCGCGGTCAAACATCATCATTTTTCGAGTATGCATGCTGTCAACCACATGCAATTCAGTCAAATCCTCGTGACTGACTTCAATATCATGTAGATGGCCGGGAATAATCCCGATAACCTGTCCACCAGCTTGCAAGGTGGCATCTGCTGTAATCCCCATAAGACCTACATGCCCGCCGCCATAAACGAGCTGAATGTCTTTTTGACCAAGTTCAAGCCCCAGGTTGTGGGCTGCTTTTTTAAAGTCTTCATCTGCCGGCATTCTGGAGCCGCAATAGACGCAAAGAGAAGATATAGTCGCCATGAAAATGTTTACCGATCTGAAAAATCTTTTTGGAATTTTTATCTATCTGCTTATTTGCGGGACCTTTGTGCTAACGTCAAGTCCTGTCTGGGCAGGGGAGGCCGATGTACTGGATGTCAAGATTGCAAAAACAGATGCAGACATGTTTCGGTTTTCAGTAACCGTGCGCCATGAAGATCAAGGCTGGGATCATTATGCAGATAAATGGGACGTGTTGGACATGGATGGAAATGTTCTTGGTACACGCGTCTTGATGCATCCTCACGACAATGAGCAACCGTTTACTAGATCGATGAAAATCTCCATTCCCATGCACGTAAAGAAGGTGACTGTTCGGGCTCATGATAAGGTTCATGGTTATGGGGGGGCTGAAATTGTCTTAAAATTACCTAATTCATAAAAGAGTATAACGTTAAACACGAATTAAAAGAGTTACAGGGTTAGTCTGAGCAAGGAGAGCTATATGAAAATCAAGACATTAAAATATGCGGCTGCGGTGATGGTGCTGGGTACTATTGGTGTTACTGCTGTAAGTGCCCATTCCATGAGCACAGGCAATGCGGACGCTGATAAGCGCATTACAATGATGAAAGAACTTGGAATGCACATGAAGAAGATCGCAGCTGTTGCTAAGGGAGAAGCAAAATACTCTGCGGCTCTTAAAAAGGATGCAGCTGGGATTTCAGAAATTTCTGCAGCAATGCCTGATTTGTTTCCTGAGGGATCAGGTGGGGAGAAAACTCGATCAAAGCCTGAAATCTGGAGTGATGCAGCCGGTTTTGATAAAGCTGTGAAAGATTTTCAAATGGCAGCTGCTGGTCTGGTCGCTGCCGTAGAGAGTGGGGATCAGGGACAAATTGGTGCTGCCCTGGGTGCCACAGGGAAAACATGTGGTGGATGCCATAAACCTTACCGAAAACCAGAGCATTAATCAGGTAAATAGTGAATAATAAAAAACGAATAAAGACCCTTGGATTGGCGGTTGCATTGGCAATTGCCAATTCAGTTTTTTTGTCTGCTTACGGTTCAGCAAGTGATCTTGAGCGGGGCAGGTATCTAACCGGGCTTGCTGGTTGCGAAAGTTGTCATACTGCTTTGGGTTCCGATGCAGTGCCTTTTGCTGGTGGACATGAACTGGCGACTCCTTTTGGGACTTTCTATACCCCTAACATTACACCGGACACGATCACCGGCATTGGAGCCTGGACAGAGCATCAGTTTATTAAGGCTGTAAAGCATGGGGTGCGGCCAGATGGAAAGTATTATTTTCCTGCCTTTCCCTATACAAGCTATACAGCCATGACAGATGAAGATGCCGCCCTTATTTTTGGCTATCTGAAATCGTTAAAGCCAGTTCGAAGTGTTGTGCCAATGCATGACTTGTCTGCTCCTTTTTCCTGGCGATGGCTGCAAATTGGGTGGAGGCTGTTATATTTTAATGAAGGCCAGGGTACACGGACATACCCAATGGATAATGAGCAGGTTCAAAGGGGTGACTATCTTGTAAACGCCCTTGGGCACTGCGGGGAATGTCACACGCCGCGAAATGAAATAGGCGGTTTGGATATGGAGCGTCCGATGGCAGGAAATCCCAAAGATAGCGCCGTTGGCCGGGTACCTAACCTGACCCCGGATGTCGAAACAGGCCTTGGAGACTGGAGTGAGAGTGATCTTGAGAGTTTTTTCCAGTCCGGGATGAAACCAAACTTCGATGACGTTCAGGGTGCAATGGCTGATGTCATTTCTCATGGGACATCAAAAATGACGGATGAGGATTTATCTGCGATGATTTCTTATCTGAAGAACCTGAAAGCCGTTTCAAACAATGTGAACCTTCGATAATCTTCACATGCTTCGCCAAATTTTCGGGATTTGTTGCGCTAAATCACGCAAGGGTTCATACTGCTGAAAATGGGCAAGGGGAGTATAGTCGTGCGCGTTCTGTTGATCTTGGTGGTTTTGATACTTGCTGCTGCTGGTCTGATGTTCTTCTTCTGGACGGATCAGCAACCGGAACAGGTAGCTAATCAGTCTGTTCCGACAACAGAAAATAAATCATCTGCGGCAGCGACTAAAGATAACCAAACGCAGACTGCAAATTCTTCTTCTACTGATACTGAGACATCTAAAGCGGTCTCTGAAGAGACTGCAAAGCTAACGGATACAGATAAGCCTGTAATTCTGGAAAAAGATAATCCCAATGAACAAATCAAACAGTCAGGGATTCTGCCAATGCTGCCCCCTCGTTTCGATGTGGTACGGGTGGATCAGAATTGTGGAATTCTAGTTGCGGGAAGGGCAGAGCCGACCTCTGTTGTGACAATCTATGCCAATGAAAAAGAACTTGGTTCCGCGCTTTCATCACGCCGTGGGGAATGGGTTTTCGTTGGGACTGATCCGCTTCCTGCAGGAGCCCAGAAGATCAATGCGAAGGCGTTGAATCCAGATAAAAATGTGATGGAAACACCGCGTATGGTGGTGATGAATGTTCCTGACTGTTCCAAGGCAACAGAGGAACGTGAACCGGCTATTGCAGTCTTGACACCTAAAGAAGGCGCTGCAAAAACTGAGGTGGAACAAAGGGTTAGTAAACTTCTTCAAAGTCCGGAGCCAGAAGGAAACCTTGAGGCGGCCGAAGAGTTGAACGTTGCAAGTATCGACTATGATGATCAGGGCAATGTTGCGCTTGCTGGCAAAGGTAAGCGTGGAGGACAAGTCCGCGTTTATTTGAAAAACAAGCATATCGGTACAGCCAAAATTGATGAAGATGGCAATTGGAGGCTGGCTCCCGAGATGGAGATTGTGCCAGGCACTTATGACTTGCGCGTTGATCAACTGGATGCCGACGGCAACGTAATTTCAAGAGTTGAGATCCCGTTTAAGCGTGAAGCGGCCGAAGATGTTATTCTGGCTAAAGGTGGATTAGAGATTAGAGCCGTGGTCCAACCCGGAAATAGCCTTTGGCGAATTGCCCGAAGAATTTATGGGGAAGGCTTAAAATATACGTTGATCTATCAGGCTAATGAAACCCAGATCAAAGATCCTGACCTGATTTATCCCGGGCAGATTTTTACTCTGCCTTCCGAAGAAGACAATGGCTGAAGGCTGATAGAGCTTTAGTTTTCAATGACTTTTTTATGAATCACATTGGGCTTGGGTGCAGGAATTTCTGAAGGGTGGCGCCACCCGACTTCCTTAGCCAATTCAATAAATGGTCTTGCATGGAACAGGGAAGCTACAGCAGATGCGATAAGCCCGGTACCTGTCAATTCACCGTTCAGGATATCGTCAATCATGATGTAGATTCGTTGACGCTGAGGCTCTAAAACAAAATGGATCCGCTCTTCGGGTTTCCATGAAACCAGTTTTAGCAATCGTTCTCTAAAACCCGGATCTTCGGCTGAGAAAGGCAAGGGTCCCATATCGCCGAGAAGCAAAAACCGGTGCTGATCACCTGATCCACTGAGTTTTGCCGTAAACTGCACTTTCTCCCAGGTGAATTGGAAGGCAAGGGGAGCTTTGGGCGTAATCCAAACCAGCTTTTCTGTGCCTTCGTTGAGAAGTTCCTGAAACGTATCAGCGTTTTCCATGTTATTTTCAGCAGACATTGCACTCAATGTGACAAAAACTATTGTTGTCCCAACCAGGAGATCAGTATGGTGTGCAGTGGTTAAGAAATTGGTAACCCAACTTGATCCTTTGAAAATATTTTTTGGCTAGGTCCCCGATGAGCTCGACAGATTTTAACAGTCATGAAACGGCGAAAACAAGCAACCATCTGTCGACCATACTAACTCTTGGGAAATATCTATGGGCTGATGGCAGGCAAGACCTGAAAGTCAGAATTATCCTTGCCGTAGCCTGTCTAATCGCTGCAGAAGTTTCCCTCATTTACTCGCCATATATTCTCAAATTTCTGGTCGATGATCTGACTACTCGTGAAGGTAATCTTCAGACCTGGGCCTATGTGCCAGTGGGATTAGCCGTTGCCTATGGTTTGGCTAGATTGATGCAGCAGGTTTTTGGCGAGATCCGAGACGCTATCTTTGCCAAGGTGGGGCAAAATGCAATACGGCAGGTTGCCCTTTCCACCTTTCGCCACCTGCATCGTTTGTCTCTGCGCTTCCATCTGGATCGCCAGACAGGCGGTCTTAGCCGGGTCATAGAGCGGGGCACCAAAGGGATTGATTTCCTGCTCCGATTTATGCTGTTCAACATCATCCCAACCTTGCTGAAGATCACCATTATTTCTGCCATCATGTGGGTTGAGTATGGTGTGCTGATGTCAGTCATAACCATGGTCACTCTATTTGGATATGTCGCATTTACCCTTATTGTGACTGAATGGCGGTTGAAATATCGCCGGCGGATGAACGAGAAGGACAGCGAAGCTAATACCAAGGCCATCGACAGTCTGTTGAATTTCGAAACAGTCAAATATTTTGTGAATGAAGAGCATGAAAGCAAGCGGTTCGATAAAGCCATCGCTGGATATGAAAAAGCGGCCATCAAAAGCCAGACAACCTTAGCTTATCTAAATATCGGGCAAGGATTGATCGTCGCAATCGGTCTGGTGTTGATCATGATCCTCTCTATCAACGGAGTTGCTTCCGGGGCGATGACCGTAGGCGATTTTGTCGCTGCCCATGCGTTTCTGATGCTGTTGGTCCAACCGTTGAACTTCCTGGGTTTTGTCTATCGGGAGATCAAACAAAGCTTGGTGGACATGGAAAAGATGTTCGAGCTTTTGAACGTCAACCGGGAAATAGATGACAAGGCAAATGCGACGGAGCTGCCAAAAGGTCAGGGGGAAATTGTCTTTTCCAATGTTGATTTTGGTTATGAAAGTAATCGGCAGATCCTCCATGACGTTAGTTTTCGGGTCAAGGCAGGTCAAAAAGTAGCCATTGTCGGTCCGTCAGGAGCGGGTAAATCGACAATTTCCCGTATTCTGTTCCGTTTTTATGACGTGAATTCCGGATCGGTCACCATCGATGGCGTGGATATACGGGATGTAACTCAATCCTCCCTGAGAGGCGCTATCGGTATCGTGCCTCAGGACACTGTCCTCTTTAACGATACGATCCTTTACAATATTGGCTATGGTAGACCTTCAGCGAACCGGGATGAAATTGAAGAGGCGGCGAAACTTGCCAGTATTGACAGTTTTATCGAAAAGCTTCCGGAAGGATATGATACAATTGTCGGGGAGAGGGGCCTTAAACTTTCAGGTGGTGAGAAGCAAAGGGTTGCTATTGCCCGTACCATCTTGAAAGGTCCCAGAATATTGTTATTTGATGAAGCAACATCTGCGCTTGATACACGTACTGAACGAGATATTCAGGCGAGTTTGCGGGAAGTGTCAAAGGATCGAACAACTTTGGTTATTGCGCATCGCTTGTCCACTGTGATTGATGCTGATGAAATCCTGGTTCTGGATAACGGACGCATTGTGGAGCGGGGGACACACCAATCCCTGCTCGAGCATCAAGGGCAGTATGCAGAAATGTGGCAGCGGCAGCAGGAAGTTCAGGACTATGAAGAGAAATTGCTGCAAGCGCGCGAGTAGGGTAGATTCCATCTTATTTATTCTTTACGGTTCTTTTTGTTGAAGCAATCGGGTATAGGGCTAGTTCAAAGCCACTTGCTCAGAAAAGCGATTGAGAGACTAAAACATGGATACATTGAAATCAGTGCTGGTTCCCATTAACAAGGAAGGCTATCGCTTCATTGCGATCTTTGCCGTAATTACCCTCCTGCTGTTTTTGTTTACGGGTGCCTTTCTTGGCTGGATTGGTGTGGTTCTGACCCTTTGGTGTGTCTATTTCTTTCGCGATCCAGACCGTCATGTACCAACTCGTGAAGGGCTGATGGTCAGCCCGGCAGATGGTGTTGTTCAAATGATTGAACGCGCTGTCCCGCCAGAAGAGCTAGGCCTTGGCAATGATCCAATGCTTCGTATCAGTGTGTTCCTGAACGTGTTTAATGTTCACGTGAACCGGGTACCCTTGGGCGGTAAGGTCATCAAACAGGTATATCGGCCTGGAAAATTCTTGAATGCTGCGCTTGATAAAGCGTCCGAAGAAAATGAACGTCACGCTGTACATCTGCAGACTGAAGACGGAAAAGATATCGTTTTCGTACAGATTGCAGGCTTGGTAGCACGACGTATCATTTGCGATCTCGTAGATGGTCAAGAAGTTCGCACAGGTGAGCGCTTTGGCCTGATCCGGTTTGGGAGCCGGACTGACATTTATTTGCCAGATGGAGTTGAGCCGTTAATCGGTGTTGGACAGACAATGGTCGGCGGTGAAACCGTGATTGCGGATTTAAAGGGTGAAAACAAACTTGGCATTGCCGTGGAGGTTCGCTAATGCCTATGGGGCGTCGCAACTTTCGGGAACTTCCAATCAATTCCCTGATACCGAATATGCTGACAACACTGGCTCTTTGTGCCGGTTTAACGTCCGTTCGCTTTGCACTGGAAGGTCGTTGGGAAATGTCGGTAGCTGCTATTTTGGCTGCGGGTGTTTTGGACGGACTTGATGGTCGGATGGCAAGGTTATTAAAAGGGAGTTCCAAGTTTGGCGCAGAGCTTGATAGCTTATCGGATTTTGTCAGCTTTGGAGTGGCGCCAGCACTCGTTCTTTATCTTTGGACATTGAATACGGGGCTTGGCGGTTTGGGCTGGATTATTGCCTTGATTTTCACAGTCTCATGCGGCCTTCGCTTGGCCCGGTTTAATGCAATGATGGATGACGACGTTCCCGAATGGGAAGGCCGGTATTTTACAGGCATAGCAGCACCTGCAGGAGCATCTATTTCCTTGCTGTTCATGGTAATCAGTTTTTATGCAGATACTGATTTCTTCCGCTCTGACATTCTAAATGCAGGCTGGCTGCTTTTTATGGCTTTCCTGATGGCAAGTCGCATCCCGACATTCTCAATTAAACGGGTCCGTATTCCTCGAAAATATATTATCGCCATGCTTATGGTTGTGGGTGGACTTGCGGCGGTGATGGCCAGTTACCCCTGGGAACTTCTAACCGTGATTGCGCTCGTCTATTTGGGGACTATTCCTTTTGCCATTGCGACCCATAAAAGGCTTGCAAAAGAAGAAGCAACGAAGGAAGCCAGAAAGAGTGAAAACGTCACTGATCTTGAGAGTAGTGACGCCAAGAAGTGATTGAGGGAAAAACTTCCTGCTCTTTACTGCAATCTGCAGTTCAGCTGAATCTTAATTGGTGCAAGTTGATGTGGGAATTGGCCGGGACATCCGTATTTTCCGAGCCCAATTTTATCCACTGTGAAGGGGGCGCACCCCTTTATTACCCGGACCTTCAAACCATCACTTGCAGTCAGGCAAATCTGGAAGAGGAAATTGGGCGATTAGCTGACCAAGTTCCATCACGAGATTATTTTGTAAAAGACAGTTTTGCTTGCCTGGATTTCAGATCATACGGTTTTGAAATCCTGTTTGAGGCTTTCTGGATTGGACGAGAGGCTAATCCAGAAAAATCAGAATACTGGCTTCCCTTGGTTCAAGATCCCTTTCAACTAAATGAATGGACAGTAAAATTTCTTGGACGGGAATTGCAGGAAACTGATGCTAACTTATTTCCGCAAGCGTTATTGGATCATTCCGAGATTTCCCTTATCGACAACGGGAATAGAGGCTGTCTAGTGAACTATCAAAAGGGTCTTGGATTTGGTGTTTCAAACTGTTTTGGAGAGGAAATCCAAGTCTACGCGGATCTTGTTTCAAGTCAGTATGGCAATCAGCGCCTGTTTGGTTATGAAGACAGCGATCAGGCCAAGGAACTTATTTCCTTAGGGTTCAAGACCCTTGGACCGCTTACTGTCTGGAGACGTCCGGCAAAGCCTTAAAAAAGGCGACCAAAAGGCCGCCTTTTTTTAAGAGTTTATTCTGCGGGTGCCACAGACCCTTTCACTGTAATTTTTGCTTTCTTCTGCTTTCTCCGTTCGCGTCTTCGGTCACGGAAGGCTGTAACATTGGCCCCAACCATCAACAGGCAGGGTGTTACAATCAGTGTCAGTGCCGTTGCGAAAGTCAGACCAAAGGCAACCGCGGTTGATAGCTGCACCCACCATTGAGAGGAGGGGGCACCTGTCTGGATTTCGCGGGTGATGAAATCGATATTCACCTGCATGGCCATTGGTAGCAAACCAAAGATGGTTGTGACGGTTGTCAGCATTACAGGGCGAAGCCTTTGAGCGCCAGTTCTCAGAATGGCTTCTAGTGCATCCATGCCCTGTTTTCGAAGATGGGCAAAGGTATCAATCAAGACGATATTATTATTCACCACAATACCGGCAAGGGAGATAACCCCAACCCCGGTCATGACAATACCAAAGGGTTGGCCCGTGACGATCAAGCCAACAAAAACCCCGATTGTGGACATGATAACGGCCGTCAGGATCAGGAAGGCGTGATAGAAACTATTGAACTGGGTTACCAGAATAATGGCCATCATGAACAGGGCGACACCAAAAGCTTTGCCAAGGAACGCCTGAGCTTTCTTCTGTTCTTCGTCCTCACCCTTAAAGCGGAAGTTGACCGCAGGATCAATTCCGGCTTCATTCACAAGCCAGCTTTCAATCTCCTTCACCTTGCTATCCACCAGGATGCCCGGTTTCACATTCGCTTTGATTGTCAGGACCCGGCGGCTATCAACCCGCTTGATGGTGCCCACTTTCTGCTGTGGTGTTCGGGTAGCGAAGTTAGATAGGGGCACCATTCCCATTTCCGTGCTGACCCGAAGGTTGTCGATCTGGTCCAGGCTCCGATAGCTTTCCGGATAGCGAACGCGAATTTCCACCTCATCGTCCACTTCGGATGGACGATATTCGTGAGCTTTGATGCCGTTGGTCACCAGCTGAATGGTTTTACCGACCGTGGTTACATCAGCGCCGTATTTACCGGCCTGAGTTCGGTCAACTTCCACTTCCCAATCAATACCCGGTATTGGTCGGCTATCCTCAAGATCGATGAGGTCGTCCACGTTATCTTCAAGATATTTACGGATTTTGGCTACTTCCGGCGTTAGCTTTTCAGGAAAACGCGATGACAGTTCAATTTGAATGTCCTTGCCAGTTGGCGGACCTGTATCGGGCTCCCGCGTTTCGACGGAAATACCGGCGATATGTTTTGTGCGGGCACGGATATCATCAAACACAACATCAGCCGGCCGTCTCTCAAACCAGTCCTTAAACTCGGTTTGGATCACGCCGATGACATCTTCAGAGATATCCTGTCCATCACTGCCGCCACCGGTTTTGGCGTAGACAGACGAGAAATCATCCAGCTTTAGAACTTCTCTCTCAACAGAGCGCACAAGCTGGTCTTTTTCCAACGTGGACATATTTCCTCGGGCATGCACATAGACGAGCGCCATTTCCGGCTCTACATCCGGGAAGAACTCCACGCCATTACCATGGGTCGCGTAATACATTTGCACACCAACCAGGGCAGCTACGGCGACCATGACAATCTTAAACGGATGACGTAGGCAAAAGGCGAGGGAGCGGACATATAAACCGGTTCCGCCGCCAATCGTCCGGATGTCACCTGATTCAGCTGCGGCCAATGCGCCCAGTGTTTTGGAGTTAACACTCCCTGCTTTTCCAAAAACAGAGCCGAGGGTTGGCACAAAGATCAGAGCCATCAGAAGTGATCCGGTCAAAGTCGTGATCAGCGTGATGGGGAGGAACTTCATAAATTCGCCCACAACGCCTGGCCAGAACAGAAGCGGCATAAACACAGCCAATGTTGTTGCAGTTGACGCGATAATCGGCCAAGCCATACGTTTGGCGGCCAGGCTATAGGCTTCCACTTTGTCGTAGCCTTCTGCCATTTTCCGGTCAGCAAATTCGGTAACCACGATCGCGCCATCCACAAGCATACCAACCGCAAGGATCAAGCCAAAGAGAACAACAATATTAATGGTGAAGCCAAAGAGGTACAGGTACAAAATCCCGATCAGAAAAGAGCCTGGGATAGACAGACCTACAAGACCAGCGGTTCGCATTCCAAGCGCGCTAATGACAACAATCATCACCAGAATAATCGCACTGATGATATTATTCTGCAGATCATTGAGCATAATCCGAATGTCTTTGGATTTGTCCTGACTGAAGGTCACTTCAAGTCCTTCGGGCCAGACCTGCTGTTCCTCAGCGACCATGGATTTAACATCCTCGATGGTATCGATGATGTTTTCGCCAAGCCGCTTTTTGATTTCCAGGACAACTGCGGGCTTACCGTTCAAGCGCGCATAACTCTCCGCATCCTTAAATGTCCGGCGAATATCGGTTACATCACCCAATGTGACAACAGCATCGCCATTGACTTTTAGGGGAATGGAAAAGACATCTTTTGCAGTCTCAAAAAGACCCGGAACCTTGATGGAGAAACGGCCTTTGCCTGTATCCATGGAACCGGCAGCCACCAGTTTGTTATTCAACTGGACCGCGTTGATAAGTTCTGTGTTGGAGATCCGATAGCTTTCCAGTTTCACTGGATCGATAATAACCTCCAGAACTTCTTCCCGGTCGCCGCCGATATCTGCTGAGAGAACACCAGGTAATCCTTCCAGATCATCCTGGAGATCTTTGGCAATTCGGATGAGGGACCGCATGGGAATATCACCGGATAGGGTGACAACAAGGACCGGGAACAGGCCAACATTGACCTCGTGAACGCTAGGATCGTCTGTTTCGTCCGGAAGTTCCAGTTTGGCAATATCAACTTTTTCCCGAACATCATCCAAGGCACTATCGGAGTCAAAACCTGCTTCAAACTCCATAAGGACAGAGGCATGCCCTTCGCCCGCCGTGGAACGCATCTCCTTGATGCCTTCAATTCCCCTAAGTTCAATTTCCATAGGGCGGACCAATAGACGCTCAGCGTCCTCAGGCGAAATACCTTCATGGGTCATGGAGACATAGATGATCGGAATATTGACGTCGGGATCAGCCTCTTTAGCAATATCCACATACGCCGTGAAACCCGCGACCAGGATCAGAACTAATGCACTGATGACTGTTCTGGAGCGGTGAATAGCGGCATCAATGATCGCATTCATTTCTCAACTCCAGCAGTGGATGTCTGTGGGATCACTTTTTCCCCATCCTTCACGAATTCCTGACCCACCTTAATCAGTCTCAACTGATCAGGAAGCCCTGTTACCCATGCACCGCTAGCTGTATCCGCAAGTACATTCACAGGATGGAAATGAACAATGTCCTGATCATCTACGGAACGGACACCAAGCACACCTTCGTCATTCAAAGTTAGGATAGCTGGGGTGATAAAGTGGGCCATGACTTTATCAGTCTCAAAGACAGTTTCTGCCGTGACACCGGAACGAATGCTAAGATTTGGATTGTCTACAAGCAGTTCAACCCGAAAGGTACGAGTTGCTGCGTCAGCAGTCTTACCAATGAAGCGCACTTGTCCATTAACGATTTCACCAGTAATCAGTTTGGCAGTACCGTTGTCACCCACATGGATTTTGTTGACATCAAGCTCAGATACCTGACCGACAATCAGAACAGGGTTTTCGTCAACGATGGTCGCAACCAAATTGCCATCTTTAATATAATCGCCAATTTCTGCGTGGCGTTCTTCGATGATCCCGTCGAACGGAGCCCGGATTTTCAAATCTTCCAATGAAATGCGGACGCTTTCTGCCTGGGCAAGCGCGCTATCCAGCAGTGCTTTGGTTCCAGCGAGAGTTGTTTTCGCGCTAAACCCCTTTTTATTCAGGGACTTGGCTGCATCATATTCGATCTGCCGTTGACGGACGAGGGCCTCTGCTTCTGCAAGCTGAGCCATCCGATCTTTTAAGGCAAATTTGACAAGCAAATCACCTTCTTTAACTCGCTGACCGCGTTCCACCATAATTTCGGTAACCCGTCCTGGGGTCTCAGCTTTCAGCTCAACAATCCGAATGGCTTCAGTGACGCCGCGAACAACAACCGGCTCGGAACGAGATTGGGCTGAAGACATCTGGACCTCAACCTGGATTGGATCGTGTTTCTTGCTCTGCAGTGCTTTGGCAATGTCCTGCTGATCGGAAGCTGTTGCTTCCACCATGGGTTCAGAGGCTTCTGTCTTAGGTTCCTCAAATTGACCTGACAGAATCCAGCCAACTGCCGCGATGGCAATGACGATTGCAATAATGACTGAACGGTTCACCTTAATGTACCTCTTCCCTAAATAATCCCCTCATCCTATTCCGCTGCTGTGTCAACTTGCTGAGCTTCAGCTTCAATAAGATGCCTGTTTTCTTTCAAGTAGTTTATGGCGGCGGAGCGAACAGCAACGCCAAACCCACATAAGAACTGTTCCGCTGGCGATCCCTTGAGATCGCACCCAGTTGAAAGTGCATTTATATTTTCTTCGTAATACTGAATATACTCATCCAGCATGCGGGTGATCTGATCCCGCGATAGAAAATGCGTGAATATCATTGTTGCCAGTGTGTCGGACCGGAACTTGTCTGGTAACGGATCCTTTTGCAGTTCCTTGATAAACGCTGCTTTGCCGGCTTCAGTGATTGAATAAACTTTTTTATCTGGACGTTTGGTTTGTGTTTCCGCACGGCAAGAGACCAGTTTTTCTTCGGTCAGCTTGTTTAGAGCAGGGTAAATGGACCCGAAACTGGCGTCATATAGAAGGTTCAGGCGATCCTGAAAGGCCTTCTTGATTTCATATCCTGTCGCATCCCCCAGTGTGAGAATGCCAAGACAGAGGTTTCGTACATCCATAGTCAATTACCATTATGCCGTTGGAAAAATGCGCCCAACATCAAGACATATATTGCTTCGATATATATCAGGCTGGCATAATAGGGATGGAATACGAAAAGTATGTGATTAAAATCACGCAATAGGAGAGATCAGCCGCAAAATGTGGTGCAGCGCACAAAAACAACGAAAAATTGTAGCTGTTACCGCCTTAGATATGCCGTTTATGGCTAAAAGCGGTCAAATCCACGCTTGGACATTCAGCATGCATTAGAATCGGCTCTATTGACTTCTGTTCCCAGGCAATGGTCTGCGGAACGGTATTTGCCATGACCAGATAGGTCAGACTAAGAAATGAGAAGGTGAGTGCTGCCAAAAGCTTGAGGTACATGATCTATCTCCCCAATAGAACGGATAATTGCAGCTTTACAACGAACTTGGCAACTTTAATGGCAGAATTGGGGCATGTTTAAGGCATCTTATTTGCCGGTTGCTTCCCTGCGACGTGTTCTTAATTCCTTGATGACCCGGAGTTTTTCATCATTGTCCAGATGGATCCATCCCCCGATTTCTAAACGGGTCCGAAAGCACCCGATGCAATATTCATTTTTAAGATCCATGGTACACACCCCAGTACATGGAGAGGGGATGGTCAGGTTCTTGGGCGCAGCTTTTATCACTTTTCGGTGCATTCTTTTTAGTTGTCCTTGTCCGATAATAATTTCTTCAAAGCTCTGAATGGCAATAGAACACAAATATGACGACTTTTATGATCCTTTACGGGCGTGAAAAATTCAAGTTTTTCCCAAGGCGGATTTTCAGTCTCTGTAGTACCATTGAGAATATGCTGAACCTTCTCTATGGCTTGATCAAGACTTTCCGCATCCATGCCAATGGCCTGTTCTGCGAGTAATGAGGCAGATGCCTGACATAAAAGACAAGCTCTGTTTTCTTGTGCGAACTCAACAATTTTACCATTTTCGAGACGGACCTGAATGGTAATCCTGTCACCACAAGTTGGATTATCCAGGGTTTCTTCCCGATCAGGGTGATCCAGCTTTCCTGATCCTGTGGCATTGGCAGCAAGACGCATCAGGTTTTTCTGGTACAATTCTTCAATCACAACAACATTACCTAACTTAGTTTATCTGATCGGTGTAAGTCGCCAGAGTTTCGGGGGTATCTATATCCGTGAAGATGGTTTGCGTGTCAATTTCCACTTGCTCCACTGAATGTTCATGGGCAGAAATAATAGCCTTTGCACCTAAGTCACCCGTGATCGACTGTATTTCATCCCAATACTGACTGGAGAGAAGTACTGGGTTTCCCCTTTTTCCGTTGAAAGTTGGGATGACAATCGATTTACCCTTGTCTGGATCAAAGGCGGCAATCAGTTTATTGAGGATTTCAGGCGTCACAAAGGGCATATCCCCGAGACAGACAATAATGCCATCCACCTTTGGTGATAAGGTCTCAAAGCCTACTTTTAAAGTTGTTGATAACCCATTGGAATAGTTGGGGTTATGACAAGTATTGATTCCAAGGTCCCAGACTGTTTTTATAACTTCGTCAGCTTCATGCCCGGTTACCATCAGGATTGGGGATAATCCGGAAACTTTCAGAGTTTCCGCCACATGGCGAACCATTGGTTTGCCATCAATTACGGCCAACAGTTTATTGTCTTTGCCCATCCGTCGTGATTGACCTGCCGCCAGAAGAAGAGCACCAATTTTGTAGGATTTTTGCTTCTCCGCTCTGGGTTTACGGGAACGCGGTTGGGGCCTACTTGCAATTTCTTTGAGTAAGCCGCCTTCGCCAAGTTCGGTGATATCGTCAGCGGTCACAGGTATATCTGCCAATATTCTTTCCAACACCCAGTCAAAGCCGTTAAATTTAGGGGACCGAGTGCAGCCTGGCAGGCCTATCACAATACTGGAACCCAGCTTTCCAAGGAGAAGTAGATTGCCAGGGTCAACCGGCATGCCAAAGTGATCAATTTGGCCCCCTGCCTCTTTCACGGCAGCCGGGACGACATCGCGAATGTCCGTAATGGCAGACGCCCCAAAAATCAAAATCAGATCTGCACCGCCTTCGGCAACCGAACGGATAAGCGGAGCAAGCTTGGCTTCATGATGCTCCACCTCGTGTCGGCTTAGGATCTGGTTCTGACAGGCTTTCAGGCGATCTTCCAGGACCTGCTCTGATTTTTGAATGAGTTTATCACTGGTTTGCGGCAGGCGTGTTGAGATAACAGCGATTTTTTTCTGCTGAAATGGCACGATCGAAATTAAATGTTGGTCAGCTTTCCCTGTTTTTAGGAGGGCCTGCTCTATAAAATCGGCCGAAGTGGAAAAAGGAATAATTTTGACCGTTCCAACCATTTGACCTTTGGTAACCTTCTCAAAATTTTTGAGGGTTGCCAGTGTAATAGACGGATCAATTCGATTGATTTCCTTCAAAAGGGACCTGTTGAGGCAAACAACACCGTCACTATCTGCGATTAAGTTGGACCTGCCTGTGAAAGGCGCTTCAGCATTTACATATGGCCCTTTAAAGGATCGAGCCAACGTATCGGCGGCTTCATCTTCTGGGATGTCTGTTTTTTCCAACCGGGCTGCCAAGATTTCAGTGACATTTTGGTCTTTCAGTGCGGAAAGCATGTCGCTGGTCAGAAAAGTACCTTTTTTGATCAGGCCAAGAGGGCCAGCATCAACGGCATGGGCGAGAATGGCTCCATGTTCCGCCTCAGGTCATGCTTTCCACGAAAATCCGGATCCGCCCGCCGCAGGCAAGGCCAACCTCCCAGGCTTCATCATCGGTTACCCCAAACTCAAGCGTTTTAAATCCACCGGATTGCATCAACTCAATCGCTTCTTGCACCACAGCGCCCTCAACACAGCCCCCACTGACGGAGCCTACCATGTTACCTTTTTCATCAATAGCAAGTTGGCTTCCCATGGGGCGAGGGGCAGAGCCCCATGTTTGGATAACAGTTGCGAGGGCTACTTTTCGGCCACTGTTCTGCCACTCCAGAGCGTGCGCAATGACGTCATCTTTAGCTGCAATATCAAGGTCTGTTGTCATGCGGCAAAACTAGAGCCGAGCATACAAGATCGTTATTTCGACCACAATAAGGGTACTGTTCACTTGTACAGGAATTCATAAAAAAGGAAGGGGAAGATATTTGACTTCCCCTTCCATAGCAGGGTGTGGCCCACTCATTATCATGCCAGGTGTACAAAAACCGCACTGTAGACCATGATTTTCTTTAAAGGCTGTTTGCATGGGATGAAGATCATCGCCATTTGCAAGTCCTTCAATTGTCGTAACATCCGCGCCATCTGCCTGAACGGCCAGCATGGTGCAGGATTTTACACTGTCGCCATTCACATGAATGGTGCAGGCGCCGCATTGGCTTGTATCACAGCCAACATGAGTACCTGTTAGTCGTAAGTGTTCACGGAGAAACTGAACAAGCAGCGTGTTTGGTTCAACATCTGCTGTCACTTTATTCCCGTTAACCGTCATTGAAACGGATGTCATTGATTATCCTCCCTAGTCAGACATACCAGTCTTGGTTGACTGGATTTATTACGCATACTCTCAACGATATCGAAAATGCGAATTTCGTTATTTACAGTTTTGACTTGTTTGACCATCTGGTCAAGTCAAAGAAATATGAATTTTAAGGCTCTGGATACCTCAATCATTTGTGTTCTTTATTAACCTAAATCTAGCGGAAGATACGTCATCGCTGCAAGCGTTATAGATATTGAATTTGGAAGTGACTGAATTGGACAACATGAAACCCAAAAACCGTAGGTTCAAAAATTGCAATATCTGGATGCAAACTGGGAAGAGGGTTGGTTAATGCCTGATTAACCATTACTGTTTATTTTAAGCTGTATCTATTTGATTAGGGGGACAGTATGCGTCCGGCAATTCGATCAACTTTTGACGTGGTTTCCTGGCTACAGAGCCAGGCGGAGCAGACAGAGATAGACCTTTCACCGTCTGTGTTGATGAAGCTCCTTTACCTGTCCCAGGCTGTCTTTGCGGCTGAAAATAAAAAGGCCAAGTTGATACCTGCGACATTTCTTGCGACTGACGTAGGGCCTATTGAACCTGATCTTTTTATTGCCCTTGAACAAGGTATAGCTGTTGATGGTGCGGTTGATCCGTCACCCGCTGTTGAGGAAGTCCTCGGTGGAGTATGGGAAAGCTATTCCGGAATGACCGATGAAATGCTCAGTGATATTCTGAACAATGATGTGGCTATTAAGACCGCCCGCCAGAAAGGCCGGAATTCAGAAATTCTGATTGAGGATATGGTCTCTGCCTATCCTGGAGGGTTGAAAGCACTTCTAGGGATGTCTCAGGTGAGTACATTTCCGGATGGATCGCCTTACAATGTGGATCATTCAAATCTGGAAGCAGCGCCGCCTGCCTCTCAGGAAGTTCGCTTCACCGCAGATGGTCGTTCAGTAACGCGTTGGGTTCCAAAGAAGCGGATGCGGTCTAAAGATCTCAAGAAATAAGAGAAAGTTCAGTTTTTCTTGTGTGAAGAGAACCGCTTCTTCAACCCTTTACAGTAGTCTTCATGGGTTTTTCCAATGCCCTCTGTAATCCAGATAGCATTGTATGTTGTAAACAGCTCCCATTCAGCAGGCTCAGCTTCTTCTTCAATAAGGCCAAGCACAAAGATGTTGTCTTCTCCTTTTTTCTGGAGATGCAGAGGAACGCCCCGGTCCATCCGAGTATGACCATTTCCTGCGATTAGAAAAGCCTGAGCGCCATCTTTTTTCTGGCGGAGTTGTGTGGCCATCAGATCATCTTTGATGACTTGTAGATTACTCATGGGGCGGACCATATTCTCTGGTAGCATTTTGCAATGGGAATACCTGATTTCCTGATCCAGTTCCGCCATTTGTTCATCGCTGAGAACCTTAGGGCGCGCGATTTTCAGCATGCCTTGTTTCATCAGCTTTTGGCGGGGGAAACTTCCATATAGGATTTGTGCACCGGCGTCCTTGCTGACTTTAAAAAGGGGGCCATAATATTCCCAACCTGGCCAGCCGCCTTCGCTCCAGTTTAATTCAGTGGCTAGATCTTCATACGCAATTTTGTTTGCCAAAAATTGATCAATCACTGGCTGCTGGAGTTCGTTGATCATTTCAAAAACGACCAGATCTCCTGGCTTCAGAAATGTTTGTAGAAGTTCAGCCTGGATTTTATGATGTGCAGGATTATCGTGCTTTTCACCAATCATGACATACTCAGCCGAGCTGATATTTTTTGCCAACTGAGTACTGTTGACAGTATCAAACACACTTGCACTCGGATAAGGATCAGGTGCCGTGCACCCGACTAGAAGAGATCCCATCAGTACGATTAAAGAGAGCGCTATTTTGGTCATAGTCTCAGTTATAGAAAACAATTGTGAAAACACTGAGGATCAACAGAATTAAAAAGACAGCAGTGCTGGATGCCATTGTCCGTGACATGGCACCGCCAAGCCCATGTGTTTGTGTCGCTCTTTCAATAATGTATCGAATAACGGATTGCAGCCAGGAAAGTAATCCAGACCAAACCTGGCCAATCCAACTTCCAACCGCAAGACAAATACGTTTGAGTAATCTGCGATAGACCCAGTCGAAATCCAGATTGATCCCCTCTGTTACCTTTGGATAAACACCAAAGCGGATAGCCGCTGCAAAGCCAAGAGCCGTAAAGGCAATGAGTTGCAGCTGGGTAACAACATGGCTGGCCGTATAAACGTGATAATCCATTTCATACGGCAGAAGCGAAAAGAAGCTGGACGGCGCAATCCCAATAGCGATTGCTGAGGCCGCGAGGATCGCCATCGCAATCAGCATATGCTTGGGCGCTTCTTTGAGTTCTGTTCCATTATCTTTGCCAAAGAAACCGAGTGCTGGAATTTTTAGGCCCACATTGTCGATCACAGCTACAGCACCGAATAACATCACCAGCCACAGGATTACCATTTTTTCATCCAGCGCAGCGGAAAGGATCAGGCTTTTAGTTGCGAAGGCCCCTGTGAGTGGAAAAGCAATGATGGTGAGTGATCCAATAATGACAAAAAATGTGGTCACCGGCATGGATTTATATACAGCACCGAGTTCTGTTATTTTTGCAGTACCAGCGCGATAGAGAACGGCACCTGTCGCCATGAAGATCAGGCAGGTATAGAGGATACTGATCACCGCGTGGGCAGCAACGCCATTAAGTGCCAACTCACTGCCAATCCCAATGGCGATAACCATAAAGCCCTGTTGACTGTTTAGTGAATAGGCCATGGTCCGGCGAAGATCATTTTCAAGCGTGGCGTGGATGATTGGGAAAATCACCATGATTGCCCCGATCCAGAGAAGAAGGTCTTCTCCTGCAAAGGCACGGGCCAGAGCATATATTGCCAGTTTAGTTGTGAAGGCAGAAAGGATAACAGTTCCGCTAACCGTTGCTTCCGGATAGGCGTCCTGCACCCAGTTATGCAGAAGCGGGAAGGCAGCCTTAATCCCGAATGCGATCAGGAACAACCAGGCAGCTAAATTGTCCAACTGCATGGCAGTAAAGGCAACTGAACCTGACTGATTTACATAGAGGATGATCCCGCCCAACAGAATTACACCGCTGGTCACTTGAATGATTAGGTAGCGGATACCGGCGCGATAAGAGCGTTCTGTTCTGCTTGCGAAAATCAGGAAGACAGACGAAATGGCAGTCAATTCCCAATAGGAAAACAGGCTAATTAAATCACCTGAGAAAACTGCGGCAATTGAGGCACCCGCATAGATGAGGGTAGCAACCTGTTGAATTGTATCTCTGACATGCAGTGCATAAAGAAGACCTGCGAATGCTGCTAGTAGAAAGATCAGCCCAAACACCCGCGAAAAAGCATCGATTTTAGTTAATGTGAGCGTCATGCCCATCATCTCAACCTCGCCCCAGCTTCCAAGTCCCAGAGACATCAGTTGGGCAAAGGCAAGAATAGGTAATCCCAATAGCAAGCCACTTCGAATAAAGCTGCTGGTAAAAGGAACGATCAGGGCACCAAGGATCAGGATCAGGCCAGGGTTCAAGCCATCAATCATAATAGTCCTCCTTGGCAGCGACCAATTTCTGAACAGCTTTCGCAACTGCAATCAGGGTCAAAAATGCAATCAGGCCATAAAGACCATAAAAAGCAGGAATCTTTTCGATCTCCGTGTAGGGGTGCATTTCATAGACGATATGAAAAAGCGATAAGAGATCAGGAAGGGCAACCAGAATTGCAACGACGACCAGTCCCCAATAAAGGCGATTTTTCATGTTTGGTTTTTCGAGCCAGCTTTGGTTTGAATTTTCTGATGACATACCGAACCCTCTAATTCCCGATTGCTGGAAGCAACAGCTGGTAAATGGGATCAACTGCGAAGAAAAGAATAATACAGCCGATTGCCGTCAGGACAGGTGGCAATACACAAAGCACAGGAGCTTCTTTTAGTGCGCTCCAGTCAATGAAGCTCTTTTCAGACCCGACAGGTTTTACTTCATCCGACTTACCGAGCGGGGCAAAGAAGAAGCCTCTAATAACAATCGGCATCAGATAGCCAATATTTAGAAGTGAACTGACTAGAAGAACAATCAGCACAAAGAGCTGATCTGCCTCTACGGCACCAAACATAATGTAAAATTTTGCCCAGCTTCCACCAAGCGGAGGAATCCCGATGATGCTGAGAGCGCCGATCAGAAACGCGCCAAATGTAAATGGCATTAGCCGGCCCAAACCCCGCATATCTGAAATTTCAGTTTTCTTCGTCGCAGTGTAAATCGCACCTGCACAGAAGAAGAGGGTGATCTTACCAAAGGCATGCATCACGATTTGAAGCGCGCCGCCAGCGATCGCTAGTGGCGTTACAAGTGAAGCGGCAAGAACGATATAAGCCAACTGACTAATCGTGGAATAGGCAAGTCGGGCTTTCAGGTTGTCTTTGGTCATTGCTACGACTGAGGCAGCTATCAGTGTGAAGGAAGCCACCCATGTCAGCCATTCAGAAGCACCGGTTTGTGCGAGAAAATCAATTCCGAAAATATAGACAACGACTTTGAGAACTGAAAAGACGCCTGCTTTCACAACAGCAACCGCGTGCAAAAGGGCACTAACTGGTGTGGGGGCAACCATGGCAGACGGTAACCAGCGATGGATTGGCATCAAGGCAGCTTTACCAATACCATACATGAACAGGAACAGCATAATACCGGTCACCGTGGCACTGACACTTCCGGCCAAAATACCGCCTTCAGTAAATGAAGTGGTGCCTGTTATTGTCCACACCCAAATAATGGCTGGCAAGAAAAGCCCGATTGAAGTTCCCAGCAGGATACCGAGATAAATCCGGCCCCCTTTAAGGGCAGCATCATTTCCTTTGTGGGTCACCAATGGATAAGTGGATAAGCTGAGTACCTCATAAAAGATAAAGAGGGTCAGCAGATTTTCCGCAAATGCAATACCCATAGCGGCGGAAATGGCAATGGTGAAGCAAATGTAGAAACGGGTTTGTTTATTTTCCTTATTCCCACGCATATAGCCAATGGAATAAAGGGAATTGATTATCCACAGGGATGAGGCCACACAGGCAAAAATCATCCCAAGAGGTTCAACTTTCAGAGCAATATCCAGACCCGGAAGTGTTGAAATCAATGAAGCTTCTGGATAGATGCCACCAAGTGCAGCCTGCAAAATGACCATGACATTCAGGAATAAAAGTCCTGCGGTTGTCAGGGTTGCTGTCTCACGCAAGTTTGGCATACTGCCAAGGGCCGCGACAAAGACACCGCCGATCAACGGGATGAATAGAGACAGGATCAGGTGTGTTTCAAGGGTAAACATTAGTTCGCTCCTCCCATAAGGAAGGCAGCTGCTGCCTCGGCAAATCCAACATTCATGGAAGTTTCAATACCAAAATAGAACATGGCGGCGATAAAGAGCCAGCTGGGGATTAGCAGGCTCATAGGGGCTTCGCCTTTTGGCGCATTATCAGGGGATGGTTTAAAGTAAGCTACCTCCACAACGCGCCATACATAAATCACGGCAAACAAAGAGGAGATGAGCATCGTGATAGCAAGGCCATAACCCAGCATATCGCCTCGTTCCAGAACAGCCTGAACCAGATACCATTTGCTTATAAATCCTGGTGTTAAAGGTACGCCGATCAGAGCAAGTCCCCCAAGGACAAATCCAAAGGTGGTCAACGGCATTCGTTGTCCGATGCCGGCAAGATCCTTCAGATAAGTACTGCCGGTAACAAAGAACATGGCGCCGACGGAGAGGAATAGACCTGTCTTGACAATCGCGTGGTTGAAGATGTGCAGAATACCAGCGGTCAGGCCCGTTTCTGAAGCCAGTGCAATGCCTAACGTCATGTATCCGAGCTGAGCCACACTTGAAAATGCGAGAAGCCGCTTGAGGTTATCCTGGAAAATGGCGACGACTGACATGCTGAGGTACGCCAAAACAGCAAACGGAATTAGGAGCTGTGTCAGGGGCAGGTCACCAAATGCAAAGTCCCAACCGAACATGGTGAAGATAAACCGGATCAGCAGATAGACAGAAACTTTGGTGGCTGTTCCAGCAAAGAATGCAGTAATGATCGTCGGCGCATAAGAGTATGCGTTCGGAAGCCAACTATGGAATGGAAACATGGCTAGCTTAATGGCAATTCCGACGACCAGGAAGCCAACAGCAGCCCTAATGGGACGGGTGTCTTCAATGCTATCGAACTGGCTCGCAATATCCGCGATATTTAGCGTTCCCGTCATCAGATACAGCAGACCAACACCGATCAGGATAAAGGTCGCACCAATTGTTCCCAAGATCAGGTATTGAAATGCCGCGGTAAGGGCACGTTTATCGTTCTTTTCTCCCATGGAAATAAGCACGTAGGAGGAAAGGGAAGTGATCTCGAGGAAAACGAAAATATTAAATGCATCGCCTGTTGCGGTGATGCCCATCATTCCCGCTAACGACAAAAGATATGCTGAGAAAAACAGACCATGTCGGCTTGGTGCAACTTCTTTGCAAATGCTTTCCCGGGCATAAATGAGCACGCCTGTGCTAATTCCACTGATGATGAGCAGGACAAAAGCACTCAATGGGTCAATGACATATTCAATACCCCAAGGTGCCGCCCATCCGCCGAGCTCATATGAAATCGGTCCGGATTGATTGACCAGAAAAAGAAGATCGATGCTGATCCAAAAAGACAGTGCGCTTAAGATAGTTGTAAACGCCCAAGGAACGACACCGCCACGTAATAACGCACAAAGGGGAGACCCCAGGAGCGGCAGTATAATGGCAAGAATTGGGGCCTGAGAGATAATGGAACTCATTTACTGTCTTCCTCCTGGCGGAGAATCTCTTCTTCATCAATAGTGCCAAAAGATTCTTTGATCCGAACAACCAGTGAAAGGCCCAGTGCTGTTGTGGCAACGCCCACAACAATAGCGGTGAGGATCAAGACGTGAGGCAGTGGGTTGGAATAAACCGCATTGGGATCATCCACAAAAATCGGAGCAGTACCTCCTTCGATTTTACCCATAGTGATGTAAAACAGAAATACGGCAATCTGGAACAAGCTGAGGCCGATCATTTTCTTGATCAGGTTTGTCCGGCTCATAATTGTGTAAAGACCGATGACAAACAAGATGACAAAGATCCAGTAATTATAGTGATCGAAGAATGACATGATTTAGTTTTCTCCGGTCTGCTTGTTAAATTCGGACCGGTTGGCAAAACCGTAAAAAATGGAAAGCATAGCGGCGGTCACTGTGATCCCAACACCTAACTCAACCAACAAAATCCCAAGATGCTGGCCGGCGATTGGGTTGCTGGCCAAGACATTATAATCAAGGAAATTCGCTCCAAGTAGCATGCTGACAACGCCAACGCCTCCGTAAAGAAGAACGCCCAAAGCGAGCAGTAACTGAACGACCCATAGAGGAAGAAGTTTTTGTGTATATTCCATGCCGAAAACAAGGGAATAGAGAATAATGCCCGCAGCGAAAATGACGCCTGCCTGGAAGCCGCCGCCGGGGCCGAAGTCACCATGGAACTGCACATAAAGTCCAAAAAGCAGGATAAATGGAATTAAAAGCTTGGCGACCACATGTGGGACTAGATCATGGATATTGGGCGTTACTCGCTGATCACTCGCCGTTTCTGGGAGTTCAGGTTGAGCATCTTCTAGTGGTTCAGTCTCAGGGCGGCGACGCAACTGACGCAGGATTAGCAGTACCGCAATTCCGGCAGTAAAGATAACTGTCACCTCACCAAAAGTATCATATCCCCTGTAGCTGGCCAAAACAGCAGTTACCACATTCGGGACATCTATCTCGTTAGGGCTTTGCTGTAAAAACCGCTCGGTCAAGCGACTACTTTGAACCGGTGTGTCTGGATGACCAACTTTGGGCATATCAAATGTTGCATAAAAGAGGGCACCGCCAACGATTAAAGACACCAACAATGGAAGAACTGTTTTCTTCTTGCTTTCTTTTTCTTCTGCTCCAACCAGCGATAGTGTTCCCAAAAACAACACCGTACTGATCCCGGCACCAACCGCAGCCTCGGTAAAGGCGACGTCAACGGCATCGAGAATGACAAAAATTAACGCCATCAGGAAACTGACTGCTGCAAGAAGCATTGTTGCAACAAAGAGGTTTCGAACGTAAAGGACGCCCAGTGCCCCGGCAACGAGCAGGATCATGAGAAAGACATTCGTAAATTCTTCCATCATTGTTTGGCTCCCTCTGCTTGGGCGTCTTGATCGCTTTCTTTGCCATCCTTGTCTTCATGATCATCATCGTCGCCAAAGCCAGTTGTTTTGGGCTTGAGCCCTGCAACAAATGTCGCTTGCGCCAATGCATATGTTGAGGTTGGGCTGGTGATAAAAAGAAATGCCACTATGAAGAGCAGCTTTACGGTCACCAGAGAAAACCCACTTTGCAAAGCAAGGCCACCACAGATTAAGAAAGAAGCCAAGGTATCGGCCATCCCGCCTGCATGAATTCGGGTATAGAGGTCAGGAAGCTTTAAGAGGCCATAGCCGGTAATCAATACGAAGAAACAGCCCAGCATCATTAAAATCCAGGTGCTGATATCAAGAAATAGCTCCATTAGTCGTCTCCTCCCTTAGCGCGAGAGAAGCCCCGGCGGAGGGTGCCAAACTTGAAGTATTTCAATACAGCCAAAGTGCCAATGAAGTTCATCAAGGCGTATACGATTGCAAGATCCAGAAAATCAGGTCGGCCGTTCATGAAGCCGACAACTGCAATTAATAGCACCGTCTTTGTGCCAATCGCGTTGACTGCCAGAATTCGATCATAGGCTGTTGGGCCAAGCAAAGCTCGACCAAGAGCCATGGCAACGCTTACCAGGATTGCGATTGCGGAAACTGTAAAGACACTCATGCTTCACCCATTACACGAGTCACACGTTGATCCATATCGCCACTTTTGACACCTTCAGCTGATGCTTCGGTCAGTGCGTGAACCAAAATATTATCTTCATATAGGTCAACAGTCACTGTGCCGGGGGTCAGGGTGACAGAATTTGCATAAATCACTTTACCAAGGTCACTTTTCTGGGAAATTCGGGAAACAAATAGGCTGGGTCTCAGATGTTTTTTGGGGAACAGAACGCATTTGGCAACATCGATGTTTGCTTTCACGATCTCAACGATTAACCAAACCCAGTACAAAACGATTTGATATCCGAGTTGTACTGGAAGGCCTTCGTGGTCAATGACATCCATACGTCGAGCTATCAGCGCCACCAATATGCAGGAGCCAATACCAAATCCAATGATCAACGGGGTATAAATACCAGACAATAACAGCCATACGGCCATAAGAACCAATATCAAGCTGACAGTTCTCAAGCTCTTACCCCTTAAATTGCGACATACGATCCCAAAATTTTTGTAAGTGTATGCCACGTGCAGGCGGGACCTGCAAGACGCATCACTGATTTTGAGGGTACATAGGAACTCAAAATTAGAATCTCAAGTTAAAAAGGGGCGATTCTTAAGATTCTGACCAATCAGAAGAAATTAAATGGGATTTTATTCAATTTTTTAATTCATTTAGTGATAATTTTCGTTTTTATTCTCAAGAAATGGCTTATACTGGGAGACTTACATAAAATTAAGGTTAATCTAATATTGATATAGGATTAACTTGAGGGTAGGTTCGTAGTCGGGGGGTAGTTGTTCACCATTTAGTGGGAGTAACCCGATGTCAGGCAAGGTTGAGCAGTTGCATAAGAGTGCTGAAGTGGGTACACAGTTTAATAGCGAAGAAGAAACCTTTGAGAAGAAAGGCCGGGTTAAATGGTTTAACACGGTGAAGGGTTTTGGGTTTCTTGTCCCTGAGGACGATCAGGGAGATATTTTTCTGCATCTCTCCTGTTTGAGGGAAAGCGGACATGAATATGTTGCTGAAGGTGTGACCATCAGTTGCCAAGTTGCGCGGCGCGGTAAAGGACTTCAAGCAATCAAGATCCTTGATATCGATACGTCCACTGCTGTTCCTTTTCAGCCAAGCCCAGTGAAAGCTTCCAATGTCGAACGCCATCCGTCCTTAAAAGCCGAGGGTGATTTTGTTGATACCGTTGTTAAATGGTTTGATCCTGTGAAGGGCTATGGTTTTCTGACAAGAGGTGAAGGGACACAGGATATCTTTATTCATATGGAGACAATCCGAAGTGAAGGTGTGATGCCAATTCAGGCGGGTCAAACGCTTCGGGTACGCGTTGGGGATAGTGATAAAGGTCCGCAAGTCGCCGAAATCGAAAAATAAAACGAGATTGATCCTTCAAAATTCGAGGCAGGCTCTTTAGCCTGTCTTTTTATTTCTGCCTCAGTTGAATGGGGAGATGGGATCAATAAAAAGGAGGGTTCAGGGACCCTCCTTTCTTTTTGGGATTAGAAATAGAGGCTTTACTTGATCTCGATAGCGTAGTCTGAAACTGGTTTCACATTTTTGATCAAGCCTGACTTTTTTAAGAACTCTGCAAATCGGACATAGCGATTTGTATCCAAGGCAGCAGGACGGAGAGCAAATCGGGGAAGGGTATCAGCCCATGCCCTTTTGTTTAGCTCATCATCTAGATCCGGATAGGCCTTGAGGAAAAGCTGATAAGCTTCTTCAGGATGATTTACCAGGTACTGAACGGCTTCCTCCAATGCACTTAAGAAAGGTTGGAAGCGGGGATCATCCAGAGTGTTCGTATTGGCAACAAGGATGAGCTCGTCATAGGCAGGAACGCCTTCTTCTTCAGGATAAAAGGCACGGCCTGGATTTCCCTCAATATCCATCTGATTTAGTTCAAAATTTCGAAATGCGCCAATGACAGCATCTACCTTACCTGCAAGGATGGACGGGGACAGGCTAAAGTTCACGTTGATAAGTTCAATATCAGCCAGGGTCAGGCCATGTTTTTGAAGCATAGCTTGAAGCAGGGCGTCTTCGAACCCGCCAACAGAGTAACCGACCTTTTTTCCTTTTAGATCTTTAACAGTTTTTATGGGTCCATTCTCCAGAACAACAAGGCTGTTCAGTGGTGTTGCAACCAAAGTTCCGATCCGTTTTAAGGGTAGGCCTTCTCCGACCTGGACATGTAGCTGCGGTTGATAGGAAACAGCGATCTCTGCTTTTCCAGCTGCGACGAGTTTTGGAGGATCATTCGGGTCGGCTGGTGCCTTCAGGTCAACTTCCAGACCATGTTTTTGAAAGAAACCTTTTTCTTTGGCAATGACCAAAGTTGCATGGTCAGGATTGACGAACCAATCCAATAGGACAGTTAATTTTTCCGCCTGGGCCAGTGACGGGGCTCCGGCAAATAGAAGAGCGGAAATTAGAACCGTCGTAAAGTTTTTGATCATTAACACACTCCGTTCAAGTCAAGTGTTTGTTTTAAATTCAGATCCAGGAAATCGCACGTCTTAGCAGATAATCCACGAGGTAATACAAAGAGATAGCGATCAACGCTAACGTAAAGAGGCTGGCAAACATAAGGTCCGTTTGCATCCGCCCATTGGCATGAAGCATGAGATATCCAAGACCAGCTGAAGAACCAACCCATTCGCCAACAACAGCTCCAATAGGGGCGACAGCAGCTGCAACCCGTATCCCTGAAGCCAGAGAGGGGAGCGCAAACGGGATTTTCAAAGTTCGGTAGAGACGAATAGTTTGCAGAAACCGACCGCTGGAGCTGGTTTCTTGTTGAAGCTTCGCCAAATCCAGCCAGTCGTGTGGTGTTCGGTTTAGGCCATCAACAAAGGCAACAGTGACCGGGAAATAAATGATTAAGGTTGCCATAACAACTTTGGAGGTGATGCCATAGTCAAACCAAAGGACTAAGAGAGGCGCAATGGCAAAAACGGGGATTGCCTGACTTGCAATCAAAACAGGCAAGACCCAACGTCGCACAGATGCATGAAGGGAAACAGTAAGACCTGTAACAAGCCCTAAAATTGTTCCGATCAACAGACCCAAAATAATTTCCAGTGTGGTGATGGACGCATGATAAGACAGCGTTGAGTATTTTTCCTTAAATTGCAGAAGCACTTCGGCTGGATTGGGAAGGATGAACTTGGGGACATCCGTAACCCAGACAATGAATAGCCAAATAGCTAACAGGCCAAACAGCGTGACCGCGGTTTGAAAAAGGGAACGCATCAGGCCTGTTCCTCGGTCATGCCCAGAAGGCTTAGAATTTTTGATTGCGGGGTCAGTAGCTCTGGATCGTTGATGTTGCGAGGTGGGTACCCAGGCAAGCTTTCAATTTGGGACAATTCTACTGGCTCACCGCCCAAGACATAAACATAATCCCCAAGGCGTGAAGCTTCCATCGGATCATGTGTAACCATTAAAACCGTTTTGTTCCGCGTTAATTCACTAAACAAAGACTGAAGACGGTGCCGGGTGATAGCGTCCAACGCTGAAAAAGGTTCATCTGCCAAAAGGACCGGCGCTTCCTCTAATAGGGTTCGGGCAAGAGAAAGGCGCTGCCGCATACCACCGGAAAGCTTGCCCGGTTTTTCATATACTTTGTCTTTAAGCCCAACCTGATTAAGTAGGTTCAGAGCTTCACTTTTGGGAAAAACGCTACCTTTTAGCTGGCTAGAGACACTCATGTTTTCCAAAGCGGTTGCCCATGGAAGGAGCAGGTCATTTTGGGGCATGTAAGAGATGCGCCCTTTTAAAGGTTTTTCATCGTCTGCAGTTACGAAAGCCCCTTCATCCAAAGGCAGCAGGCCTGCTATAGATTTGAGAATTGTGGTTTTCCCAACTCCGCTTGGACCCAATAAGCAGGTCGTTTTTCCGGCTTCAAGTTTCAGGCTGAAATCTGTCAATATAACGGAGTTCCCATATCTCAATTTGGGAAAACTAAGAAAGATGGAAGGTGCCTCATCAGCTGAGGTTTCCGTATCCTTCATTGCAGCCAGGTTGGCTAATGTTGTATCGTCTACGACCATAATTCCTCGTTCCTACGCAGGTTTTAACCTGATCAGGTCCAGGGGTCGTTCCGAAACAGAACCTCTCAGCAGCTAGGCTCCCCCCGAGTGAAGGGCACTATAGGAAATAATTTGTTCATGGGAAAGCGAAAAGACGTTTTGAGAAAAAGCTTAAAAATGCTTCTGCTGTTATGGGTTTTATTGCCCGTGCAAATGGCTTTTTCAGATGAACTAATTCTCAAAACTTCAATTGATCGCCACGTCGTGCAAATAGAACTCGCTGATACACCTGAAAAAAGAACCCGTGGATTGATGCATCGCACCGAAATGGATGCTGATGCGGGAATGCTGTTTGATTTCAAATTGGAAAAACGGGTTGCCATGTGGATGAAAAACACTCTGATTGGCCTTGATATGCTGTTCGCCAAAGAAGATGGTACGATTATTTTTATCAAGGAAAATGCAAATCCGGGAGATTTAACAACAATCATGCCGGACGAACCGGTTCGATGGGTTCTGGAGCTCAACGCAGGATATGTGAAGCGCAATCAAGTTCGGACTGGTGATCGACTGATTTTTCCGCCACAATGAGCAAAAATTATAAACCACAGCGCGCCACTAAATATGTCTCAATCAAAAGAAAAAGAATTTAAAATCCCTGAAGGGTTTGAAGAAGTTCACGGTCATGCGGCTTTTGCGACCCGTAACGGTCCTTACTTTGAAAAAATTGTCGACGATCGAATCTTGATCAGGGCGTTTGTTGCTGACCAGCGCCATTTGAACGGATTACAGTTTGTTCATGGCGGCATGTTGATGACCTTTGCCGACAGTTCCTTAGCAAGAGCAATGAATCATGCGACTGGAAAGCGGGGCGTGACCCTTAAAATGAACTCAGAATTTCTGCGACCCGTCAAAAAAGGTGATTTTGTTGAAGCTCATTGTGAAGTGACACGTGATACCCGGAGCCTCGCCTTTGTGAGGGGGGTTTTAAAGGTTGGCCAGCATGTCGTCTTTAAAACCGATGCTATTTTTCAGTATGTCAGAGTGGAAAAAATCGCAGAAAAGAACAAAGAGAATTCCTGAATTTTCAATTTTTCAAAAAAAATGCAATAAATCGCTTGCAGGGTTGCGATCAAAAGTGTAATTCATCGCCCACACCCGATCGGGGCATAGCACAGCCTGGTAGTGCGCTCGCTTTGGGAGCGAGAGGTCGCAAGTTCGAATCTTGCTGCCCCGACCATCAAAAAGCCTTTCAAGTGAACCGCTTGAGAGGCTTTTTTGCTATCTCGCCTTTACAATTATGTGAAAAGTTTAGCAAAAGCCCTCGAAAGTCTTCCTTTTCATTGTTTCAAATCGTAAAATACCCACCTCACTTTTTGGGAGGTGAAGACGGTATGAAATTGGGAGTAATTTGCAGCAGGATCAGGTTTGGGGACCTGAAGCCTGTTTGTGCAGCAATTGGGTTTTTTATTACAGTTGGTATTGGTTCCGCAAATGCCATGGGCGGGGCGAAACCATTATCGCCACAACCCGCAGCAGATAGTTTGAAGCCTGGGCTTGCGGTCACCTATTATGGGGTGAAGCTGAACAGCATCCAGCAGTTTATCGAGTGGATGGAATATGAGAAGGGCAAACCTGGTGAGCCCATTCCGATGCTGAATTATCAAGTTGGACAAGGAGCGGTGCTCACGCACTCTGCAACAGATCTTGTTGGGGCGGATATCAAAGGGCTTCTGCACTTTGAGAAAACCGGTACTTATACCTTTATGGTGCATTCCAATGATGGCGTTAGGGTCACTATTGGTGGTGTCATGATTCATGAGGATCCTGATGTTCACGCAGATCGGTTTTCCGATGAAATAAAGCTTGAGATTTCCGAGCCGGGCTGGTATCCGGTCCATATTCTTTACTTCGAAAAGAAAAACACAGCGACTTTGGAGCTCTATTGGGATCCTCCAGGGCCTGAGGAAATCGATTATGTGCCGGCTACGGCATTTGCACATACCGGGAATGAATGAGCATGAGTGAAATTGCCAGAATTTACCGACCCGCCAAGAATGCGATGCAATCAGGACGGGGTAAGTTGAAAAAATGGGTGTTGGAGTATTCACCATCAGCGGCCCGTTTTGCGGACCCTTTGATGGGATGGACCGGCTCTTCTGACATGAACTCTCAGGTTACGCTGAAGTTTGATGATAAGGAAAGCGCCATTGCCTTTTGTGAGGCAAAAGGGATCGAATTCCAGGTTATTGAACCAAAAGAGCGGAAACTGAATATTAAAGCCTATGCGGACAATTTTGCGTCCAACCGCGTCATAGGCTAATCAACCGGTCCAAGAGCCGGTTACGGCCCCTTAGCTCAGCTGGATAGAGCAACAGACTTCTAATCTGTAGGTCGCACGTTCGAATCGTGCAGGGGTCGCCAGATTTAAGAAAAGGCAGCGAGATTTAAAATCTTGCTGCCTTTTTTCGTTCCCAGCCACTTATTCAATATCACACCAGCCTTTTCGTTTGCCACCGGTGTAGGGTCGGGCATGTCCGGCTTCAAGAATGGTTAGCGCGACATCCTTGTCATTATGATAAACATCAGCGAGGACTCTGCCCGCAAATTTCCCAAGGTTCACATTTTTAAGGGTCACGCGTGCCATAGGCTTTCCGAGGACTGCACCTCTATAGGGGCTATCAAACAGATCCATCAAAAATTCTGTAGCAGCCTTTCCTGCAGTTTCCTCTTTGTCGCATTTAGGTCGCCAACTTTCCGGAGTATCGATCCCTTTGATCCTAATGCTGACGTCTGTATGTAAACCAGGCCATAAATGGACCCTTGCAAAGAAGGTATCACCGTCGGTGATGTAATAAACTTCCGCGATGTAAGGCCCTGAGTAGGTTTCTTTTGCAAATGGTTGGTCTGTTTGTGCTCCTAGGCAAAAGATGGAAAACAATAATATTTTCAGAGAGTTATTTACAGATTTCAACATGTTGTATCAGGACCGTTTCTGAGCAGATTTACTAATCATAACAAAAGAGAAGGGAAGTCCTATCCCTTTTGGCAAGCTTGCACCTCTTATCAGTTTCCTCTAATCTTTATGCAGGGAGTAACTGTCACAAATAAAGGAAAATGAATAATGACGGCTCTAACAGAACGGTTGGTGCGTTCAAAATCACTGCTGGCCCCGCCCGTCAAATTGGAAAAGGCCTTTGATGATCCAGATGGGATCTTGAAACTTATTGCTAAGGGGAGCCCTTACAAAACATTGGCTGCCGTGCATCGAAACAAGGGGGAGACCAGTGGCGGCTGGTTTCGTAATTTTTGGGCATTAGGTGAAAAAGTCGTTTTTGAAGGGGCTGAACCTTTCTTCTATAATCAACGCTTTATAGACGCCGCCAAATACTCTTTTCAGGCAGAAATCATTCGTCCAGTGGCCATGATGACCAATCTGAACCTTCCGGCACCTGGGGCACCTTTTCACCTGGATTTACCCTTTTTTCGGGGAGCACAGAACAGAGAGGTGCCTAGCTGGATGTTGGCACCCATGGGATATTCAGGACTTTTTCATGAATGGGCGATTCCGGTGGCATCTGCAATTACCTGGTTTTATGACGGGGTTGGCGGTGAGTTTGAATATTGGCCAGAAGGTTTAAACGCACCTTCCCGCACAGAAAGTCCACCATATTCCAACATGTGCGTTCTGGCTGACAATGAATATATGTATCACCGCGTAGGCGGTATCGGCCCAGAAGATCAGCAAAAAACCTATGAGAATATCGGTTACGATGCCACCTTGGTTTTAACAGATGAAAACCGGTGGAATGTTGTCGAAGATGAAAAAGTCACAGCTGACTTCGCCTATGGCGATGTTCGGATATCTGTTCTTTGGAAGGGCTATTGTTTTAAAAATGAACGGGAAGCTGCTTCCTATGATGATCATAGCCATGATTTGACCCCGGAGTTAGTCGCCAACATTTTTTCAGCGGACTTAAAACGTCGGGGGATTGCGCATATGACCCCGGGTGATTTTGTGACTGATATGGATTGGAAGAAGGTAATTACCGAAACCTACAGCGCGCCTGATGGCGGCGCGAGTTACTAGCCAGAACAGGCCTTAAAACAGTCCCTCATCCCAGTAAGGATGCTGCGAGAAACTGTTGGTAACATGATCAATAAATGTCCGAACACGCGATGATAGGTAGCGTGTTCGGGGGTAGAGAATATAGGCGCCAAGTTCTGTCGCGCTGAATTCTGGAAGTAGCCGCATCAACTGACCGGATTTTAACTCTTCGTAGCAGATGAAGCTGGGGCAGAAATATATGCCAAGTCCATCCTTTGCGGCCTGGCGGAGAAAATCGCCATTATTGGAAATCAAAGCCGTCTTTCCGGTTAGGTCAAATGACTGTCCATTCGCATCTTTTAATTGATGGGCAAGGCCTGAAGGACTTTTGTATCTAAGGATCCGATGCTGATCTAAATCTTTTGGGTGTTTGGGGGCTGGATGCTTCTCCAGATATGTTGGACTGGCGCATAGTATATGGCGAATAGTTGTGAACCGTTTTGCAATCAAGCTGGAGCTTTCTAACTCAGCTATCCGAATAGCGACGTCAAATCCTTCTTCTACCAAGTTGACTTGTCTGTCTGCAAAATCAAGGTCAACAGTTAGGCCCGGATGATTAGCGGCAAATCGGCTTACAACAGGGGAAAGGTGCTTAATCCCAAAGGACAGGGGAGCCGCAATTCGCAAATTACCGGTAAGAGATGTACCCTCTTGCCCGATTTCGTTTAGCATCTCATCCGTATCCGCCAGGATTTTTTGAGATTGTGTATAGAAGCGTTGTCCTGCTTCTGTGAGGCTCGATTTGCGGGTCGTTCGGTTTAGAAGCTGGACACCTAAGGATTCTTCAAGATCCGATAGGCGTTTGCTGACCGCGGATTTTGCAAGTCCAAGATGGTCGGCGGCTCCTGTGATACTGCCGCTTTCAACAATTTTGGCAAATAGAGCCATGTCTTCCAGCTGTCCCATTTAATTGTTCTAAAATATCGAACAGTTTTTTTCAATATTGGATCTTTATTCGCAATTCAGAAAATATACATTCTAAGGATAGAAATACGCAGGTTTCTGATATCTGAAGAGGTCATACCTATGAGCAAAGAAGCAAGACCGGTCCTTGGCCTTACCAAGGGAATGGAAGGGTCAGATGGTGCAGATGTTAAATTGCGCCGATATGTTGGAACACCAGAACTTAATATCCTGGATCCTTTCTTGATGCTGGATGTTTTCGGAACAGATGAGCCGCAGGACTATATCGGTGGCTTTCCTTCTCATCCGCATCGGGGTTTTGAAACCGTCACCTACATGCTGGCGGGACAAATGCGCCACAAAGACAATGCTGGTCATGAAGGTGTGATTGTGCCTGGGGGCGTTCAATGGATGTCTGCAGGGCGCGGAATAGTTCATTCGGAAATGCCAGAGCAGGAAGAAGGCCTGATGAAAGGGTTTCAGCTTTGGATCAATTTGCCTGCTAAAGCGAAAATGGGGGAGCCCGGGTACCAGGAATTTCCTCCGGAAGAAATGCCGATAGAAGAGTTACCTGATGGCGGGTCGATCAACGTTGTGGCGGGAACGACAAACGCAGGGACAACCGGTCCTGTGAAAAACCCCTACACGGACCCGATATATATGGATGTTCGCCTGGCAGCCGGTCAGAAATTTATCCAAGACGTACCATCAGACCACAACGCCTTTATTTATATCACTGAAGGCCAAGCCAAAATTGCGGATGAAGACCATGTGTTCGTGGAAGGTGATCTGGCCGTGTTGGGTGATGGAGATGAAGTTCGAGTAGAAAGTCAAGACGGGCCAGTGAGAATCCTGTTGGTGACAGGAAAACCATTGAATGAACCCGTTGCCCGGGGTGGCCCCTTTGTCATGAATACACGTGAGGAAGTAATTCAGGCATTTCACGATTATCAAAGTGGGAAATTTTGAGGCTTAGGTCATGGGACAATTGATTGATGGTAAATGGAGCAAGGAAAACCTTGTTCGAACAGCGGAAGACGGGAAGTTCGTTCGAAAAGAATCCAGTTTTAGAAACTGGGTTACCCAGGACGGTTCTGCCGGGCCAACAGGTCAGGCAGGGTTTAAGGCAGAGGCTGGTCGTTATCACCTATATATATCCCATGCTTGTCCTTGGGCTCATCGAACCGCAATATTTCGCAAACTGAAAGGTCTTGAAGACTTAATCAGCCTTTCTGCTACTCATTGGTATATGGGCGATATGGGCTGGAACTTTGAGGTAGGAGAGGGGGTTATCCCGGATCCGCTGAATGACGTGAAATACGTGCATCAGCTCTATCAATTGGCTGATCCGGATTATACGGGGCGAGCAACAGTTCCAATTCTCTGGGATAAGCATCAGAATACGATCGTTAGTAACGAATCCGCTGAAATTATTCGGATGCTGAATTCGGCATTTGATAACATTGGTGCCAAACCCGGCGATTACTATCCCGATGTGTTGAAAGAGGAAATTGATGCTGTTAATGATCGGATCTATAATTGTGTAAACAATGGAGTTTACCGGTCAGGTTTTGCGCAAAGCCAAAGTGCTTATGAAGAGGCTGTGACCTCTTTATTTGAAACACTTGATTGGCTGGAAGACAAATTAAGTGCTGGCCGGTATTTGCTGGGCGATCGTTTGACTGAAGCTGACTGGCGCCTTTTTACTACGTTACTCAGGTTCGATCCTGTCTATCATGGACATTTTAAATGTAACCTGCGCCGGATCGTGGATTATCCAAATCTCTATAACTACCTGAAAGAGCTTTATCAGATCCCAGGTGTTCAAGAGACAGTCAATATGTCACATATCAAGTCACATTATTATGGTAGCCATGCCCAAATAAACCCGACTGGAATTGTGCCGTTGGGCCCAGACCTTGATCTGGGAGCCCCACATAATCGTTCTCGATTAAAAGCAGCCTGAGGTTAAAGCAAGGATTTCACATAATGAACGATGCGTTCTGCAATCTTCCGATCTGGAGTATTCAAGAAGCATCCCAAGAAATTCATCGGTGCAGGCGTCCAGTCAGTCAGTAATTGGAAAAACTGTCCGTCAGCTTCTCGCTCAGGAAATAACCGTCTTGGAATCAGTGCAACGCCTCCCTTGAGGCACAGCAATTTCACTGACAAGTGGTAACTTGCGCAATGAATGATATCGGGTATGGGAGCTGATTTGGACTTCAGATGAGAAAGTAGCTCTCGATGCGTTATTGAGCCTGCCTGATTGATAATGAACGTTGTTTTGGCGGTTAAGTCTTCGATGGAGTAGAGGGTTTGAGGGGAAAAGCGACTATTTGTGGGCGCTATCCAACAATATTCGTAGGTTGCGAACTTGACGCTTTGAATTCTTTCGTCATGGGCAGGCCCTAAGACAAAGATAAGATCCAACGCCTTTGAGAGAAGGAGCTTTTCCAGGTTTGGGCTGGTGTCTACATATAAAGTGACTTTAAGACCGGGAAAGATATTGTTGATGTTACTGAGAAAGCTTTCAAGCCAAGTTTCTACGGCGAATTCAGTAACCCCAATACGAACGACGCCATTTAGGGAAGTATCCCCCTTTACATATTCAATCAGATTATCCGAAATCCGGACTATGTTTTCCGCATGGGGTTTTAACGCTTCTCCTGCTTCAGTTAAATTGATATGCCCTGTTGATCGATCAAACAGGCGCACCCCCAAAGTTGCTTCCAGTTTTGCAATTCGGGCCGATATTGCGGGCTGAGTGGTGTTCATACGATCTGCTGTTTGCCGAAAACTCCTTAAGGTGGAAACCCAAAGAAAGGTGCGCAGCAGATTAATGCTTAAATTTTGTGTCATGCCCTACAACCTTATTGAGAAAAATATTTTATATAACACTTAATGGTTATTATTCTCAGGCGGTGACAAAGTGGCAAGTGAAGAGAGCTATTAATCCTATTTTATACTTCTATTTTTCATATAGCTGCGTGCAAAAAAACTCAGACAGCGACTTCTTTTTATGGAACTGATTGGCTATGCTGGGAAAGAAACGGGGAGTTTCTCTGATTCCGGGGATCTTGGCCTTGGAATTGAGCAAAATAAGGAAGAATAAGAATGAAAAGCTATCAATTTGAAGAATATGGGGCAGATCTTGTTTGTAATGAGATGGAGCCTCCCAAAGTTTCCGGAAAACAGGTTCTACTTAAAATATCGGCTTGCGGTGTTTGTCACAGTGACGTTCATCTGTGGGAAGGCTATTTTGATATGGGCGGCGGGAATAAGCTGGATATTACAGGAGGCAGAAAACTGCCATTTACCCTTGGGCATGAAATCGTCGGAGAGGTCGTCGCAATTGGGGATGATGTGACTGATTGCAAGATTGGGGATCGCCGCGTTGCTTACCCATGGATAGGTTGCGAACAATGTTCCATATGTAAATCAGGCAATGGACATCTGTGTAATCGCCCACAGGCTCTGGGTGTTGACGTAGATGGTGGCTACAGTGACCATGTGCTTGTACCGAATGAAAAATATCTATTGGATTACGGGAACTTGCCAACTGAGCTGGCCTGTACCTATACCTGTTCCGGTCTAACGGCCTATGGCGCTTTGAAGAAGGTTCAGCGGCGGGCTGAGAACGGAACCCTCATGATCATTGGTTGTGGTGGTGTAGGTCTTGCCGCAATGTCTATGGTCAAATCCGTCACAAATGCGAAAATTTATGTTGCAGATATTGATCCGGAAAAACGTCAATTGGGTCTTGCTGCAGGTGCCGAAAAGGCTTTTGACCCCTCAGACAGAGCACAGTTTAAGGAACTTATGGCGCTCACAAATGGGGGGGTGAATGCAGCCATAGATTTCGTTGGGGCAGAAAGCAGCGCTAAATTTGGAACCAGCATTTTGGCCAAAGGGGGCAAGCTAGTGATCGTTGGCCTCTTTGGAGGTGGTTTCTCGATGCCTGTACCACTGTTCCCGATGAAAGCAATAGCGGTTGAAGGATCCTTCGTTGGTTCACTTCAAGAAATGAATGAACTGCTTGATCTGGCAAAAGCGGGTAAGTTGCAAGGCTTGAAACTGGATCAACGGCCGATGAGTGAAGCTGATGCTGCTTTGAAGGATTTAGCTAATGGCCGAGTAATGGGGCGGGTTGTTCTGCAAAACAGCTGATTTTCCCTCCACCTCTATTTTAAAAAACCCGCTTTTAGCGGGTTTTTTTATGTCATCTGTTGCCCTCGACCACTTTAAGCAATCTTTAGCTTTAATGACTTAAGCTTCGATTTTGGAAACTTGTTATATTCAAATAGGCATGAAGTGCAATTTCGAATGGTAGGTAAAAACAAGATTAGCCCTTTAACTCTGGGTCCAATCCTCTTTTTGGGGTTGCTGAGTTTTTATCTCTATTCGGTCTTAAGCAATTTTGTAAACACGTTTGAGTTTATAATCCTATTAGGGCCTCTGAATTTCGTTATATGCCTGACAGTTGCCGTCATTTGCTTTCTCATTTTTAACTATGGAAAATCGGTAAAATTTTTACTGATAGGCCTTGGTTTCAGTTATATAGGCCTGCTAGAGGGGAGCCTTTCATACTTTTCTCTTATGGCGGTGGTTGAACCATCCGGTGACCTCGCGACCACCTCACACTGGATTTGGGCAACCACAAACGCTTTTCTTGCCATATTATTTCTCTTTCTGACACCTTATGAAGATGAAAGGGTTATTGGCCGTAAAGCTTTAAGGTCAATTGTGGTATCGGCTGTGATAGCCCTTTCTGTTCTTGTGTTTATATTGGTTGCACCACTTCCATCATTTGCTGATCACATAATTCCCAAGGTCAGTATCCTAAATGTATTAATTGTTGGGATGTTTGGGGCCGCCATCGCTTTATTCCTGACAACTTCCAGAAAAAAATCCCGACTTGATTGGTTTCTTTATTATGCACTGTCAGCTCTTTCTGTGCCGAGTGTTGCCAGTTTTGTCATGGAAAAGAAATTTCTATTGGCGGTGTTGCCAGAGGCCTATTTACTCAAACTATTTGCCTATTTGTTTGTGTTAATCGGTGTTCTGCTGACCGTTTACAAGAAATTCGGTGAAGATCGTAGAATGATTTCTAGATTGCAAAACCAACGCCGGGCACTGGATGAGCATTCAATGGTTATTTTTACGGATATGGACGGAACCATTGAATATTGTAATCAGAATTTCCTTAACGTAAGTGGCTATAGCGAAAGAGATCTTATTGGGCAAAATCAGCGTGTCTTGCGATCCCCAGACATGAGTGATGACGAATATGATAAGATTTGGGAGAATTTGCGGGCAGGTAAGATCTGGAAAGGTGAAATCCAGACACTTCGTAAAACAGGTGAGCCCTATTGGTCGATGGCGACCATTGTCCCTATCGTGGATGAGGAAGGCCGCCCGATACAGCTTGTGACTATTCGCACAGACATCACTGATCAAAAGCAGGCTTCTGTTGAATTACAAACAGAGCGGCAACTGTTGGCGACTACCACTGAAACGATGAGCCAGGGCCTCTCGGTTTTTAACAAGGACTTGGTACTTATTGTCACCAATAAACACTTCGGTGAGATCCTCGATCTTCCCGAACATTTAAATCAGGTGGGAACTCGTTATGAAGATATCATTCGATATAATGCAAAGCGTGGTGAATATGGCCCCGGTGATATCGAGGCATTAGTCCAAGAGCGCGTTCTTCTTGCGCAAAATCCTGTTCCGCACAGTTTCGATCGCACACTTAACGATGGGAAAACCATTCAGATCGTTGGCAGGCCTATGCAGGGCGGTGGTTTTGTCACGACTTATTCTGACATCACGGAACGTAAACAACTTGAAGAGCAACTTATTGAAGCAAAGGATAAAGCTGAGGCAGCGAATAAAGCAAAATCAAGTTTTCTTGCGACAATGAGCCATGAAATTAGAACGCCATTAAACGGCATCCTTGGAATGGCGGAACTGCTTATCGGAACGGAATTGGAAGATGAGCAGGAAAAACGGGTTGGTAATATTCTATCTTCTGGTCGAGCATTGCTGGAAATCGTAAACGATGTCCTGGACATGTCGAAGATTGAATCCGGAAATATCCTGATTGAAGAAAATGTGTTTGATTTAAAGGAGTTGATTACTTCTATTTCCGCTCCTTTTGAGACACTTTCTGAGCAAAAGGGAATTCAGTATAGCATAGAATATCTCAATGAAGATTCCCGTTTCTATGTTGGGGATCAAACACGAATTCGCCAAATTGTTCAAAATCTCTTGAGTAACGCCTTCAAATTTACGGACGAGGGAACTGTCAGCATACGCGTGAGAAATAATGACGATCTGCCCAGTTCAAATCCTGGTTTAAGAGAAATTCAGATTGATGTCATCGATACGGGTACCGGAATTGCTGCGGATCGACTTGATACTATCTTTGAGGTGTTCGTTCAGGCTGACAATAGTATCACCCGAAAGTTTGGCGGTTCAGGTCTTGGCCTTTCCATCGTCAAAAGCCTCGCGCAGCTGATGGGCGGGGATGTATTTGTCATGAGTGAATTAGGGCGAGGTTCCTGTTTCAGCTTTAAGATTACACTCCCTCTTGCCAGTGATAGTCAGATAGAGGGATATGGAAAGCAACGCCAGAGAAAGATTATTACGGATATCCATCCTCTCAGGATTTTGGTCGCAGAAGATAATCAGGTGAATGCCCTGATTGCCAAAACCATGTTGGAACAGCAGGGCCATAAGGTTGCTTTTGCTGTAAATGGCAAGGAAGCTGTTTCTTGTTTCAAGGCTAATGCTGTTGATATGGTGCTAATGGACATACATATGCCGGAAATGAGCGGCATCGAAGCGACTGAAATAATTCGAAAAACGCACTCTAAGGAGGATCTACCAATCATTGGTGTGACGGCAGAAGCTTTTAACGATCGGATTATCGAGTTTCGTAAAGTTGGAATGAACGATGTCTTGACGAAACCTTTTACCAAAGAACAGTTGATGATAATGCTAGCAAAGTATGGAAAGGTTATCTCCGAATAGATGCAGCATAAAAAAAAGGCCTCGAAAATCCGAAGCCTTTGGTGTGTGGAGAAGACCCTGTATTAGTGGATTGGTCCTTTATATTCCATATCGATAAGTTCTCTGACTACGCGTAATAGGTCCAGACAAACATAAAGTTCATCGGTTGCCCCTTTTTGGCGGAGAGACTGTGCTTCTTTGTCCAATAAATCGATCGCCTGTTCACCTTGCTGCATAATCATGAAATGTGCAGTGCTATAAAGGTCAACAGTGGAGTCTGGTTGAAACTCAATTACATTCATCATGGAACAGCTCCTTACAGGAAACTCACTACTTACTGTCTTCATCATATCCAGAATGTATTAAGATCTAGTTAGTCTACTAAACCAACTTTAAGCGCCGCTATAGTTAGGGGACTGTTAGTAAGGTAGATCCACAGCAGTTGTCATAAACTTCATAAAGGGGCTCGCTGTACGATAACTGTTCGCGACAACCTCCAAAAAGTCAGGCTGGAATATTGTTTCAACTGGCACTCGTTTCATTAAAAAGAATGTTTTGCGGCGAAGATCGATAATATCTGGATGATCTTTCGCATAACCTTTCGGTGCTGTTTTTAGGCCGTCACCTTGTACGGATCCAAATTCTTGCATAATGCTCGGCTCGCTCGTAATCGCGTGCCATTGATCCGGTTTTTCATCAATTGCAGCACGAATTTTGGCAAGTTTAGGGGCAGGTGGAAGCCAGAGGCCGCCGCCGAAGCGAACACCTTCCAGATCAATGTGCAGATAAAAACCGGGCGCATGGGCATCTTTTCCAGCCTGATGTCGAAATTGACATGCCAGATGTTCTTTATAGGGTTTTTTATCCCTTGAAAAACGGACATCTCGGTGAATCCTGAAAACGGAGCCACCATTAGGCCTTGGATCAGCTATGTAGTAGGGGGCAATATCTTCAAGGTATGGCGCAAAAGCTTCAATAAAGTCACACATCGGGAGCAGGGCTACCTCACGATAGCGCTGCTTGTTTTTTTGAAACCAATCCCGATTGTTATTCTGGACTAAGTCTTCGTAGAACTTAATCAGGTCTTTTGAAAAACCGCTAAATGACGCGTTCATTGATCCCCCAACTCATTATTAGAGTTTGCGATGATCAATCACCCTTTTTGCTTTCCCGGCAGAACGTTCCAAATCACCAGGTTCACAAACGATGACCTTTGAAGTCACGCCGAGAACTGACTTAATTCTTTTTTGGAGTTCATGGCCAACAGACTCATCGCGATCGCCAATTGGATCACGCTCAACCTTAACAGTCAATTCGTCCATGACACCTTCGCGTGTGACTTCTAGCACATAATGAGCTGTTAAGCCTGATGTCGCGACGGCCAAGTCTTCAACATGGCTTGGGAAAAGGTTTACGCCCCGGATAATCAGCATATCATCCACGCGCCCTGTAATTTTTTCGATCCGGCGCATGGAACGTGCTGTGCCAGGAAGTAATCGTGTTAAATCGCCTGTCCGATAGCGGATGACAGGGAAGGCTTCCTTGGCAAGGGTTGTGAAAACCAATTCTCCAGTTTCTCCATCCGGCAGGACTTCGCCTGTTTCTGGATTAATGATTTCTGGATAGAAATGATCCTCCCAAACCGTAAGGCCGTCTTTGGTTTCGATGCATTCGTTTGCAACGCCAGGCCCCATGACTTCGGACAACCCATAAATGTCCAACGCATCCATATCGAACACGGCTTCGATTTGTTGGCGCATAGCTTCAGTCCAGGGCTCAGCACCAAAGATACCGCCTTTCAATGAGCTTGCGGCGGGATCCAAACCCTGCCGTTTAAACTCTTCTGCGATTGCCATCATATAAGAAGGGGTTACCATAATAATATCAGGCTTGAAGTCCGTGATCAGTTGAACCTGCCTTTCCGTTTGACCTCCGCCAAAAGGAACAACAGTACAACCCAGTCTTTCAGCTCCATAATGAGCACCAAGACCACCTGTAAACAATCCATATCCATAAGTGACATGAACCATATGTTCAGGTCGACCACCAGATGCCCGAATGCTGCGGGCAACCATATCAGCCCAATTATCTATATCGTTCTTTGTGTAGGCGACAACAGTTGCCCTGCCTGTCGTGCCAGAGGAAGCATGAAGTCGAACGATATCTTTTTGAGGAACTGCAAACATTCCAAATGGATAGTTATCCCGAAGATCTTGTTTATAGCAAAAAGGCAACTTTCCAAGATCTTCGAGAGCTTTCAGATCAGACGGATGAACACCAGCTTCATCAAACCGCTTTTTAAAGAGTGGGACATTGTCATAGGCATGCTTCACGGACCATTTCATACGATCCAGCTGCAGTGCCGAAATTTCGTCCCGACTAGCGATCTCAATTGGGTCCAGCTCTTCCTTTTTTGGGGGGGTTAAGCGAGACATGTTTCCTCCGTCTATCTATACTTGTTACTGGTCTGCCGTTTTGGTCAGACCTTTTCGATTATCATGGCAATCCCTTGGCCAACACCAATACACATGGTGCAGAGAGCATATTTGCCGCCTGTTCTTTGAAGTTGGTAGGTGGCTGTAGTTGCCAGACGCGCACCCGACATTCCAAGAGGGTGGCCTAGTGCTATTGCGCCGCCTTGGGGATTAACTCGTGGATCATCGTCGGCAATGCCGAGTTCCCGTGTCACTGCCAGTCCTTGTGCCGCAAAAGCCTCGTTTAGCTCAATCACATCCATGTCATCGATGCTGAGGCCCGTTAGGGCGAGAACTTTTTTGGTCGCTGGGGCAGGGCCGATACCCATGATCCTGGGTGGGACACCTGCAACAGCGGTCGCCACAACCCGTGCTTTTGGCGTTAAGTTGTATGTCTTAATGGCTTCATCAGATGCAAGGAGTAGGGCGCAGGCGCCGTCATTCACGCCAGATGCATTGCCCGCTGTAACGGTCCCATCCGCCCTAACAATTGGGCGAAGTGCTGAAAGTTTGTCGATTGAAGTCGCCCGAGGGTGTTCATCTTTTTCAACGACAATGGCATCGCCTTTACGCTGCGGGATAGTGACGGCAACAATTTCTTCCGCCAGGTTGCCATTTGCCTGAGCAGCTGCCGCTTTGTCCTGACTGCGAAGTGCGAACAGGTCCTGATCTTCACGATTGACACCATAGTCGTCTGCCACATTTTCAGCTGTCTCTGGCATGCTGTCAGTGCCATATTGTTCCTTCATCAGCTTGTTGACAAAACGCCAGCCGATGGTCGTGTCAAAAATTTCAGCATTGCGGGAGAATGCGGTTGTAGCTTTGCCTATCACGAAGGGAGCACGGCTCATGCTTTCAACGCCACCTGAGATGGTCAGTTGAGCTTCTCCAGTCATGATCTGACGGGCAGCTGAGCCTGTTGCATCCAGGCCGGATCCGCATAGCCGATTGACAGTGGAGCCTGGAACGGCATCCGGAAGACCCGCAAGCAGGGCACTCATGCGCGCTACGTTTCGATTGTCTTCGCCAGCCTGGTTAGCGTTGCCATAAATAACATCATCAACTTTTGTCCAGTCGACGCCGGCATTTCGCTCCATAAGCGCCTTTATTGGAATTGCACCCAAATCATCTGTTCTGACAGCAGAAAGGGCGCCGCCATATCGGCCAATTGGGGTTCTGATTGCGTCACAGATATATGCGTTTTTCATAGGTCTAGTTCTTTTTCTTAGTCATTGAGATCAGGTATTATCTGACCTTTGATTGTGTGTGAATTTCCGCGGAAAGAGGCGACAAGCGCGCCCTCTTCGTTGGTGACATCTATATTGTAGAGGCCAGTTCGACCAGTTCTACTGACTTCAGTAGCTGTCGCGGTCAGCAAGGTACCAACAGATACCGGTTTAAGAAAGTTGATTTGTGCTGCCTGCGCTACTGTACTTTGGTTATAGGAATTGCAGGCAAAGGCAAACGCGGAGTCGGCGAGCAGGAACATATAACCTCCGTGGCAGGTTTTATGCCCATTTAACATATAGTCCTGGACCCGCATGGTCATTATTGCAGTTCCTGGGGTGACTTCGACGAGTGTCATGCCGAGATGCTGGCTGGCTTCGTCTTCAGCATACATTTTTGCTCCAACTTGTGAGGCCAGTTCCTCTGGAGACAATTTTGAAGGGTCGGACACGTTACTTTCCTTTAAAAACAGGCTTACGTTTCTCAGCGAAAGCTGAAACTCCTTCTGCGAAATCTTCTGATTTTGCGGCCTCTCGCTGCAGGTCACGTTCAACATCAAGCTGTGCTTTTAAGTCATTGGAAAGGCTAGCATTCATCGCTTTTTTGATTTTTCCAAGACCGGCGGTTGGTCCCTTTGCCATGTTGCGCGCAAGTGAAGTTGCGGTTGACATTAATTCCTCATCATCCACCACGGACCAGATTAAGCCCATTTTCTCAGCTTCCTCTGCGGGGATTTTGTCACCGAGCATGGCAAGTCCCATGGCTTTTCCTGAGCCGACAAGTCTTGGCAGGAAGTAGGTGCTGCCTGCATCTGGAATAAGGCCGATGTGGCAAAAAGCCTGTAGGAAATAGGAAGATCGGGCCGCGATACATATATCAGCTGCTAGCGCGAGGCTCATACTGGCACCCGCGGCAACACCATTAACAGCGGAGATAACAGGTTTCTCTAGGTTTCTGATTAACAGAATAAGAGGGTTGTAATTTTTCTCTAGTGTTTCACCAGCGTCAAAATTACCACTTTCAGCGGAACTTTCTGATAGATCTGCACCTGCTCCAAACGCGCGTCCAGCACCGGTAATCAGTACAGCCCGCACAGCATCGCTTTCAAGTTCCGGCATGATTGCTCTTAACTCTTCGTGCATTTTTTCACTAAAAGAGTTCATTTTATCCGGACGGTTCAAGGTGATGGTCGCGACACTATCGGTAATGTCGAATAAAATGGTTTCGTAAGCCATGGCGCTGCCTCCCAGCATCTGTTTCTTATATTTGCGGTTAAAGTAACACAAAAATTTTCAATTAATAGGAAAATTTGTATCGCTTGTTAAAGGGCCAAAAAAAATCAGCCACAAAAGAGTAGCTGATTTTCAAGAAAATTGAAGGTTTAGTCTTAAACGGCTGCTGCCATTTCCTGTGTTTCCATGCGCACTTGATCACGGCCGTTTTCTTTAGCGGAGTAGAGAACCGCATCAGCTCGTTCGATGAAAGCATCTACATTTTCGCCAGGTGTATATTGAGCGATGCCGAAAGACATGGTGATCTTTCCGACTTCGTCACCTGTATTTCTGTTGACCAGGCTTTTTGAGGATACTGTTTTCCGGATTTTATCGGAAAGCTGGAAAGCAGCGGAGAGAGAAGTCTTTGGCAAAATCAAACCAAATTCTTCTCCTCCGTACCGAGCCGCAAGGGCTCCCCCCCTCATGTTGTTTTCCAAAATTCGAGCGACCAGTTTTAGAACTTGATCGCCAAACAGATGGCCATGAGTATCATTAAATTTCTTGAAATGATCTATGTCAGACATCACAAGGCAAAGCTTGTTATTTTCGGCTTGAGCGCTTGAGATGGCATTCATCAACTCAATATCAAATTTCTTGCGATTGGCAATTTGGGTAAGAGGATCTGTTAAGCTTTCGTTTTCCACCAACTCCAAACGCTTCTTTAAATCTTCAATTTCATCAGAAGCCTTCTTCAAATTCTCATTCAAATGCTGAGATTGAGAGGCCATGGTTTGTGTCTCTTGGATAATATCCCGGACTGTGTTTTGAAGATCCGCAACACTTAGGCCGTCAGCTTTCCCAGCGAAGTTTTCCAATTTTTCGCCATAGTTTGTTAGACCTTTGGAAGAGTTTCTCAGCTCTCTAAGAACAGCTTCCATCGACTGCTGAACCAAGAGATTGGTTTCACGTATTTCTTTGCTTTCCCGATCGTGGCTGAAAAACTCGTTGTAGATTTGCTTAGAAACACTTTCCGAAAATTTTCCATGTTCAGAAAGCAGCCGATTGACCAGCTTGATGATAGCGGGGTTGTCTCCGCTCAAATATTCATACCAAATGGTAAAGTTCTGTGGGATCGATTTAATCTTGCGATCCTGCAGTAACGCCATTGTCTTTTGGGCATTCAGAGATGCTTTTTCAAAGCTATCATCTTTGCTCACAGCTGAACCTCACTTCTATCCAAATGGGCATATATCGTGCTAATGGCTCGCATCATTGATTGAAAAACTTACAAATAAGTTAATGTTTAACAACTAATATAACAAAATATTACAATTTCAGGATCTTCTGTCGTTGAAACTCCATTCATTTAACTAGTAATGGGGGAAATTCTACGGTTAATTATTTCTTTAATATTATTATATTCGTAATATAATGCTTAAATATTGGTTCAATTACTTAAGGTTAGTTGGAAGAGATGAATAATGTTTTTATTCTCAGTGCCTTAGATTTATTTCTTCAGCTCAGAAGGGCAGAAAACAGATCTTTTTATAAACCGTGACTTTCCTAGAAAGTTTGAATTTGAAAGGATGAAAAGAACTTTAGAGCCTGCCCAAGCCGTAAAACCAAAATAATTAATTGATCAGTCGTGAAAGTTATAAAAAATAAATAGCATAGTTAGAATTTTGACCGATTATTTTAGGTTTCAGACATGAAAACCGTTTAATAATTCAGGGAATCAAAAGTCCTTTTCATCCTTTTCTGAGACTAAAATGTAATAATTTTGTTTCAATTGGTGGCATAGGCGTTAAGTGGTACACCATCTACAATCATTCTATTCATCACACGGTTATATTGGTAGTCTCCGAGCGCATAGTGCTGGGTGGCGATATTATCCCAAATGGCCACTGAGTTAATATCCCATCGAAAACGAACCTGAAACTCTGGTTTTTTGACATGTTCATACAGCAGTTGAAGAAGGGCCTGACTTTCTTCTCTGGACAAATCTTTGATCGCGTTAGTCCAAATGGAATTGATAAAAAGGTGAGGGGCCCCGGTCATGGGATGGGCAATGACAGCGGGATGTGTATGAGGAGGATTTTCACTCACTGTCCTCTCGACTGTTTTGTTGTCCAGGTATCCCGTCATTCCAAATCGGATGTCATGAACGCCCTCCAGTACAAGCAGCAGCTTCTGAATGGGTTTGGACAAGTTTTCATAAGCTGCATTCGTGCAAAGCCACATTGTATCTCCGCCGCCTTCTGGGGGAATATCAATGGCTCTAAGTATACTTGCCGAGGAGGGGCGCTCTCTGAATGTCACGTCAGTGTGCCAGCGATCGGTTCCAGTATTCCCTCCAGTTGTGCTGATGACTTGTATTTCCGGGAATCCTTCTTTGGTGGGAAAAAACTCATGTACTTCAAGGACCCCAAAACTCTGTCCAAGTTTTAGAAATTTTTCGTCGGACATGTCTTGATCGCGAAAAAATATGACTTTGTAATCCGTTAGAGCTCTTCTCAGAGCCTGATAGGCTTCAGGCGGATTATTTTTTGTCAAATCTATTCCGCTAATCATTGCTCCCAAGGTGGGAGTAAGGGGGGTGGCCGTAAAATGGCTGTAGTCTTTAGTTATTGTTTCCTCTAACTATAATTATGGTTATATAAAAAGACATAGTTTTCAGTTGGGGGCCTCGTTTGTCAGGTTTTATCAGGCTCCAGAATAATATAAGTGAGAAACATACGTGTTAGGTTTTGTCGCATTTCAGGGTCGGTTAGGCGAACTGGTCCTGGATCATTCAGGATGGCCTGCACTGCGGTTCCAAAAAACATCTGCAAGGCAAACTCTATACTCTTAATGGATTTATCTGGATCTGACTTTAAATACCGTTCTTCAAGTAAGCCCAAGATCATTTTTCGAATGTGAATGCCGGCCTCATGGATAGGTTTCCACATTTCTGGGTCAGAACCTGACAAAACGATGGAGGCTCTAACAACACCTTTGTGGGGGCCAGCTATGAGTTCAAAAAGAGTGTTGACTAGCTTGGTGAAGATTTCCTCAAGAGAAGCTGTTTTCCAAAAAGGTTTAGAAAATTCCTCTTCAAGCTGGGCTCGTGTCGAGGCCGTTGCTGCTTCTTGAACAGCTTTGAAAAAACTTTCCTTATCCTCAAATCGGCTATAGAAGGTGCCAACTGAATATCCGCAATGAGCCGTCAGGTCGATAATAGATATATCAGCGAAACTCTTATCTTGCATAAGGATCATGCCGGCGTTGATCAGTTCATCTCTTCGTTGCCGACTTCTGCCTTGCAATGCTGGTTTTACACCCTTTGCTTGAATTTCCATTATAACACTGCCTGATACTTGTTCTTTTTCTACTTAATTTCCTTACGTCAATAAAAGTCTAGTAGCAATTATAACGTTAGTAAACAAACTATCTTCATAAGAAAAACCTTGTGCAGTCCAAAATTATAACTATAATTATAATTTATAAAAGATGTAAATTTTGAAATGCCAGTATTAATGTCAAGAATGATGCAAGCGAACGCTGATAGTGTGTGGTGATGGGCGTTTGTGGGGTGGATAATTGCACTGATTAAGTGTTTTTGTCTAAAATAATGTGCTGCTTTTTGGTGTGTACCAACTGATGGGGAGGGCGGTCTTATGGGGCGAATGTTTTTTCTAATATTTTTGATGGTTTTTACTGTCGGGGGCAGTTCCGTTAGGGCAGAAACGGAAATTCGGTTCAGTACAGCTGCTCCAGAAAAAACTCCCTGGGCGATATACGCTCATCAAATCGCGGAATCAGTTAAAAAAGATACTTCCGGGACAATAAAAGTTCAGGTTTTTTCAGGGAGCCAATTAGGAAATGAGCAGGACGTTATCCGGCAGGTGGCTAGAGGGCGTATCCATATGGGCTCTTTTTCCAACACCGCTGCCAGCCTTATGGTTCCGGAGATAGCGTTATTGGCGGCTCCTTATATTTGGGACAGCTTGGAGCAAGCGGATTGTGCTTTGGATAATCATCTATTTTCTATTTTCCAAAATAAGTTTGAAGAAAAAGGATTAATAATTCTTGGGTGGACGGAAGTTGGCAATAGGGGTTACGCCTTCACCAGCCCTGTGAATGGATTGGCAGATTTAGCTGGCAAAAAAATGCGTGTTGCGCCGACAAAAGCTTCTTCACTGACGGCTGACGGGTTTGGGGCAAACGCGGTAGTTCTTCCTATAACGGAAGTCGCTTCAGCACTTCAAACGGGTTTGGTTGAAGGAGCTGATCTGCCGGGCTTAGTTTACACAGCGCTTGGGTTTTCAAAAATAGCTCCCAACTGGATTGCTTCCAATCATTCTCACCAGGTTGGAATGGTGCTCATGAGTCAAAAAGTTTGGAAACGATTGAGTGACGAACAGCAATCAGCTTTTCTCAAAGCAAGGCAAAGTCCAGTGAAACTCCGCCAAATGGTAAGGGGTGCTGAAAAAAGCTCTCTTGCAAAGTTTTCTGAGAATGGGGGACGTGTCATCGAACTTAATGCAGACCAGATGGCGAATTGGCGAAGGACAGCCAAGGCCGCACGAGATAGTTTGATTGAAGATCTTGGGGGCGACGCCAAACCTATTTATGCACAAATCGAGGAAGCGAAACGGGCCTGTACCAATTAATAAGCTCACTTTTGCAATAGTATACTCCGATGGTGCTTAGATTTCTCATTTTTCACTTCCGTCTGGAGGCTTGGATTGCAACCTTCGCGTATGGTGCCGCAACCTTAAGCCTCGTCATTGACATTACTGGTCGTGAACTCATTGGGAGCGGCGTGTGGGGCGCGCCAAGATTTGCGGTATATGCTGCAATAAGTGCTGGTTTTTTGGGTATGTCCCTATCTTCAGCAAGTGGGGAGCAAATAAGACCTCAACTCCTTGATAAAGTGGTTTCTGTTCGGTTCAGTTGGGCCGTGGATAGAATGTCAGATTTTGTCGCAGCTCTTTTATACGGAGCATTGGGTGTTCTTGCGATTTCGTTTGTCCAAAGCACTTATTTAAATGGAGAGACGGCGGCTGTTCTTGAGTGGCCGTTATGGCCAATTCAATTGGTGCTGCCTTATAGCTTCTTTGCTCTTACACTAAGGTATGTCATTTTTGCTTGTTATCCCTCGGACAAAGAACACTTCCAGCTTTTAGCGAAAAGTGAAGGGCGCGGCCATGAGTGAGCTTGGCTTAATTGCGCTCCCGATACTTTTGCTGATCCTCCGGCAAAACCTGATTCTGATCCTTTTCGCCATGGCTGCTTATATCCACTTCTTTTATGGCGATGGTGTTCTTGAATATATCATTGAAGACATGTGGATTGGACTGGATAAGGAAGTTCTCCTATCTGTTCCTTTGTTTATTCTTTGCGGCAATGTCATGACCAAGGGGCAGATCGCGTTCCGCCTCATTAATATTATGAAGGAACTGACCGCAGGACTACCTGGTGGCCTTGCAATTGCAACAATTTTATCCTGCGCTGTTTTCGCTGCGATCTCGGGATCATCCGCTGTTACTCTATTATCAGTTGGTGCTATTCTCTATCCTGCGCTTTGTGAGGCTGGGTATAGCCGTAAATTCGCGCTTGGCGCACTGACTTCAGGCGGCACATTGGGGGTTGTTATCCCGCCTTCAATCCCCATGATCCTCTTTGGGATTGTGACAGAAACATCGATCACTGACCTTTTTAAGGCTGGGATCCTACCAGGCATTATCATGACTATTCTCATGTCTATTTATGCTTTAAGGGTCAACTGGGCTCTACCAAAAGCTGGTTTTAGCTTTAGAAAGTTAGGAGCTTCAGTCCAATCGGGTTTTTGGTCACTGATGATGCCAGTCATTCTTCTTGGAGGAATTTATTCAGGCTATTTTACACCAACTGAATCCGCCGCAGTGGCGTTCTGCTACGCCATAGTTGTTGAGGTTGCTGTTCATAGGGAGATGACGCTCAAGGATCTTTACGGCATCTCGATTGAGACGGCGAAGCTTTTAGGAGCCTTGTTTCCTTTACTTGCAATTGCCATGAGCCTGAATTTGCTTCTTACGACTGAGCAGGTCCCTCAAAACCTTACGTCGTGGGTCGCCAGCTTTGTCGAGAGTGACATCGCCTTTTTGCTCGCAATTAATATTCTGCTGCTTCTCATTGGTTGTTTTTTGGATATTAATGCCGGAATTCTCATTCTTGCCCCCATTCTTTTGCCACTGGCCTTAAATTTTGGCATCGATCCGGTTCATTTGGGAATTATTATGGTGATCAATCTCGAGGTCGGTTTTTTGACGCCGCCAGTTGGTATCAATCTTCTTGTGGCGATGTCAGCCTTTAAGGAAAAGCTGGGCTTGATCTGTAGATCAGTGCTTCCCTTCATGGGCATAATCCTTGTTGTTTTATTGATTGTGACTTTCTTGCCAGAGGTCGCCCTGATCTCTAATCAATAACGATAGGTCCTTGTGGCTTGGAGAGTTTACGCTCCCGATAGAATACATAAAAACCAGCCCCAATAATGATAACAGTTCCAAGCCAGGTCATTGGGTCCGGAAATTCGTTGAAGACTAGCCAGCCTAATATGGTCGCGGAGATGATTTCCAGGTACTGCAAGGGAGCCAAAACGCCAGCCTCAGTCCTTGAGAAGGCAAGAGCGATCATCCAGTGTCCAACACCTGCCAATGCTCCCATACCAAGTACATAAAAAAACTGATGTCCTGTCGGCAAGTCGAATGCAAAAATATCAATTTCAAATAGGGTTCCAGGTATTAATGCAAGGCCAAGAACTGAGGCTGCAAAAAAGCCAGTCCAGAAATTAAGAGAGACACGGCTGCCTTTTTGCGAGAGAAAACGCGTGATCAGAAGATAACAAGAAAAACAAAGGGCGGTGATAAGCGGAAAGATGGACGCAATGCCGAAGGCCTGAAAATTAGGTCGTAAAACGACAATCGCACCTATAAGGCCGAGGAAAACAGCAATCATTCGCCGCCATCCAAACCCCTCTTTTAAGATAACCGCAGATAAAATTGTTAAAAACAGGGGTTCTACAAAGAAGATAACAAGGGCATTGGCGATCGGCATTGCTTTCAATGCCGTGTTAAGGGCGACCAATGCACTTCCCAGGAAAAGACCCGCCAAGAGATGAAGAAGAGTAGGGCGCCCTTGTTGTCCTGAAATAAACAGGAAAGGAAGCATAATGAGGGACTGAGCAAAGAAGCGGGCAAAAGCGACGGACCCAGGGGACATGGTTTCGGTCAGTAGCTTGGCAAATAGATCCATGACAGGAAGAGCCAGCATAGCCATGGCCATAATCAGCACGCCGCTTTGTTGCTGCTGCGGGGCACTCATTTTTTGATTAAATCCTCATCAGGCAAAAGCCTTGAAGGTAATCATCGTAAAGGTGTCTTTAATATGGGGAAGGGTCTGGATCTGCTCGTTGACAAAGTGACCAATGTCTTGATCTTCACTCAGATAGCATTTCATCATCAGATCATATTTGCCTGAGATGGAATAAACTTCGGAAACTTTTTCGACATTTTCGACAGCTTCGTTGGCGACGACATAGGCTTTGCCAAGTTCACATTTAACCAGAATAAAAATTGTCTGCATCTGAAGAGGCCCTTAGCTGATGATTATTCGCATTGGTAACATGATCGGCTTTGAAATGTAAAACCGAAAGGATAGCAAAAACATCATCTAATTGGTTTGGGGCAACTATTCAGCAGACTTCCTTAGAGGAATGTTGAAGAAGGCTGGTACGTGATCGCCAAGTCCCATTACTGGGGCTGAATCATCCTCCCGACCAAAACGAGATCTCCTGGTACGGGGCTGGCGTTTGGGGCGACGGTCTTCAGTGTTTTCTTCTGAAGCAGATGCTTCAGTTCGCGGGTTCGCACGTTTAGATGAAGGTTTACGGTTTCTGGAGTTGTCAGATTTAGAAGACTTACTCCGTTGTTCAATATCCCGGCCTTCGGCTTCAATCTCTTCCATCTCTTCAAGCTGGACTAATGGAATTTCCTGATTGATGGTTTTGTAGATTGCATCCAGGTATTTCTCATCACCTTTACAGGTTAGCGTAAAAGCATGTCCTTCTTGTCCGGCACGGCCCGTCCGACCGATGCGATGGACGTAATCCTCAGAGTGGGTGGGCACGTCGAAATTAAAGACATGGCTGACGTTGGAGATATCGATGCCACGTGCGGCCACATCTGAACAGACGAGGTGGGCAATTTCACCAGAGCGGAACTTGTCCAAAGTTTCCATGCGGTGCGACTGTGTCATGTCCCCATGAAGGGCGCCGGCATTAAAGCCGTGTTTGTTCAGGGACCCCAGAACAATGTCCACATCCTTCTTACGATTACAGAAGATAAAGGAGGTTTTGACAGCTTCGTCTTTCAACATATGGCGAAGAGCAGGGCGCTTTTCCCGTTTTTTAACTCGAACCAACCCTTGGGTTACTGTAGCCGCTGCATTGGAAGGGGCTTCAACCTTGATCTCTTTAGGGTTCATCAAGAACTTATCAGCCAGTTTCCGCATTTCTTTGGACATGGTGGCAGAGAAAAACAGAGTCTGACGAAGAGGCGGCATAAGGGACACAATTCTCTCAACATCCGGAATAAAGCCCATATCCATCATGCGGTCGGCTTCATCGATCACGAGTGTTTTTACGCCGTTTAGCAAAACTTTACCGCGCTCAAAATGATCTAGCAGTCTGCCAGGAGTTGCAATGAGAACATCAACACCACGATCCAGCTTAGTCTCTTGGTCTGAAAAAGACACACCACCGATCAAAAGGGCCATGCTGAGGTTGTTGTATTTGCCATATTTCTCAAAATTTTCGGCAACCTGCGCTGCAAGTTCCCGTGTTGGTTCGAGAATAAGGGAGCGGGGCATGCGGGCTTTTGAGTGGCCCGAAGCCAAGATATCTATCATTGGCAGTGTAAAACTGGCAGTCTTGCCTGTGCCTGTTTGGGCGATGCCTAGGACGTCCCGTCCCATCAGTACTGTCGGGATTGCTTTTTCCTGAATGGGGGTTGGTGTGTCGTAACCTGAGTCCGAAACAGCTTTCAGGACTTCAGGGCTTAGGCCAAGATCTGCAAATGTCATGCGTTAAAAACTACCGCCAATTATCATAAACTCAAAACACAGGCAATTTAGTGAAATATGGTGTTCTGTCAAACTATTCCTGTGTTTTTCCAAGGTTTTCCTAGGGTTTAAGCTATATACTCAACAATTATTTCAAATTTGTGTATGTAAATGAAACCTTCTTATTCTGGTTGAAGTCTGCTCGTCGGTTGATTAAGTTCGGCGATAATGATGATTTTTCACAAGTTTGTATTCTAAATGTCTGAGAAACAGTCCCTTATTTTAATACCGGGTTTACTCTGTACGGAGGACCTCTGGAGAGATCAGCTTCACGCGCTTTCAGATCTGGCAAACATGACTGTACCGCGTCATGACAACCATGCCAGTGTTGAAGAGATCGCAAGCGAGATCCTGAAAACTGCGCCTGAAAAATTTTCTTTGGCTGGCTTATCCATGGGGGGATATATCGCTTTAGAGATCGTTTTGCGGCAACCAAAACGGGTTGAGCGATTGGCGCTCATAGATACACGTGCTGATGCCGATAGCGCTGCAGACAAGAAAAAGCGTCAGGATTTCATTAGGTTGGTTCAGCGGGGAACGACCTTCAAAGGAGTGACAGAAGCACTCTTACCAATGTTAATTCACCCTAGTCGCTTTCAGGATTCAGAATTAACAGAACGCATTTACCAGATGGCTCAGGACATTGGGCGTGATGGGTTTATCCGTCAGGAAACCGCGATTATGGACCGAAAAGATCGGAATGCTGAATTGGGACAAATCGACTGCCCCACGCTTGTTTTGTCGGGAGAAGATGATGCCCTCATTCCTGCAAAATTGCAGGCGGAAATGTCAGAAAAAATCCCAGACAGTGAATTTCATACCATTGCCGACTGTGGACACTTACCAACTATGGAAAAACCGATGGAAAGTAACAGCATTCTCCGGGAGTGGTTGAGCTGGTAATTGCTAAATATCCAAGTTGTCTGCGAAACGGGCATTTTCCTGAATAAAGTGGAAACGAAGCTCAGGCTTCTTGCCCATTAGACTTTCCACAAGGTCTGCGGTCTCACCAAATTCTTCCATGGGGATTCGAACCTGAAGCAGAACCCGTTTTTCCTTATTCATGGTTGTTTCTTTAAGCTGAGCGGGTGGCATTTCGCCTAGGCCTTTAAACCGACTGATGTCTACTTTTCCTCTGCCCGTAAATTCAGTTTCAAGAAGACGATCCTTATGGGCGTCATCCATGGCGTAGGCAGTCTTGCCGCCTTGTGTAATTCGGTACAGAGGCGGTTGTGCGAGATAAAGGTGACCGTCCAGGACAAGTTGCCGCATTTCCTGATAGAAAAACGTCATCAGCAGCGTAGCAATATGGGCACCATCGACATCCGCGTCAGTCATGATGATGACTTTTTCATACCGTAGATCACTTTCACGGTATTTGTCGCCGGTACCACAACCTAGTGCCTGTATAAGATCAGACAATTCTTGATTAGCTTTGATTTTGCTGGAACCTGCGGAGGCCACGTTGAGGATTTTCCCGCGAAGGGGCAGAATGGCTTGCGTTTTCCGGTCACGCCCTTGTTTGGCAGAACCGCCCGCACTATCACCCTCAACGATGAAGAGTTCAGTGCCTTCAGCATTTTGTTGAGAGCAATCTGCGAGTTTACCGGGAAGCCGCAGGCGGTTTGTCGCCGTCTTGCGGCTTGTGTCTTTATCGGCGCGGCGCCGCAGACGTTCCTCTGATTTGGAAATAATCCAATTGAGAAGGTTATTCGCCTGATCAGGGGCTGAGGCAAGCCAGTTATCGAAATGGTCTTTTAGGGCTGCGTCCACAAGCCGTGTGGCTTCTGGTGTTGCCAGTTTTTCTTTTGTCTGCCCCTGAAATTGTGGTTCTGGAATAAAGACAGAGAGAACAGCTGCTGCGTCACCCATGATATCATCGGCAGTAATCTGGGCAGCTTTCTTATTATTGATCATCTCACCATAAGCTTTCAGTCCCCGTAAAAGAACGGATCTGAAGCCGCTTTCATGGGTGCCGCCTTCCGGTGTCGGAACAGTGTTACAGTAGGAGCTCAGAAAAGAGAGATTATCAACAGGCCAGGCAATCGCCCATTCAACGCGTCCGCGATCACCTTCAACCTCAACCCGGCCAGAAAATGGCTCAGGGGTTACGGTTTGCCGATTTTCGAGCGTCGCAGCCAGAAAGTCTGAAAGTCCACCCGGGAAGTGCAGGGTGTCTTCTGCAGGTGTGTCATCTTTAATGAGTTCAGGGGCCGCTTTCCATCTGATCTCGACACCTCTAAACAGATAGGCTTTAGAGCGAACCATCTTGTAAAGCCGATTTGGGCGAAGTTTCGTGCCTTCTTCAAATATGTCGTCATCAGGACGGAAATGAATCATAGTCCCGCGCCGATTTGGCGCTGCGCCCACTTTCTCAAGCGGCGTTACCGGAAGGCCGCGCGAATATTCCTGCCGCCACAGTTCTTTATCTCTCGCGACCTCTACTATGGTTTTAGAGGAGAGGGCATTTACGACTGATACACCCACACCATGCAGGCCACCTGCTGTGTGATAGACCTTGTTAGAGAATTTTCCGCCTGAGTGAAGCGTTGTCAGGATAACTTCAAGCGCCGATTTGTCTTTAAATTTGGGATGAGGATCAATAGGGATGCCCCGCCCGTTATCCCGGATAGAGATGGAGCCATCTGCAAAAAGTTCAACATCAATCCGACTTGCAAACCCTGCGACAGCTTCGTCCATGGAGTTATCCAGAACCTCGGCAGCCAGATGATGGCGGGCACGTTCATCCGTACCGCCGATATACATACCAGGGCGTTTTCGAACGGGCTCCAGTCCTTCAAGGACTTCAATATCCTTTGCGGAATAATCACCAGTTTCAGATTTCGGCTGCTGAAAGAGATCAGACATATGTGGATTTCACTTTGCAGGAATAAATTACAATATGAGTTTCAGAATACTGTTCTCTCATACCAATAAAAATGTATAATTTCCAGATTGACGAAAAAGTTTTTAAGGCACTTGAATCTTATGGCAAAAATAAATCGCGATCCGATTATTCGAACGGCTCCTCAACCCCGAGATGTCAATAATAATGGGGATATTTTCGGCGGCTGGGTGTTATCACAAATGGATATTGCCGGCGGTGTCCTAGCCTCACGCCGCGCAAAAGGTCGAGTTGTTACTGTTGCGGTTGAAGCGATGACATTTCATCAACCCATTAAAGTTGGTGATGTTGTCAGTATCTATGGGGAAATTAGCAAAGTTGGGCGGACATCCTTGCATGTGAAACTGACGACCATTGTTGTTCGCAAGCTGGATCCCCAGGAAATCAAGGTGACCGAAGGGACTTATATTTTTGTCGCAATTGATGATGATGGAAAACCAAGGGTTGTTCCACCTTCGGATGAAGAATAAGGCGTCTAATTAGTTTTCAATATTTGGCACGTTTTATCAGGAACCTTGGGCTTTTAGCCGTTTTTTCTCCAGTATTTTCTGAACTTCTCTTTCTTCCCACTCTTCGTCGAAGAAATTGAAAAAGCCAAATACATGAATAGCCTGCGCAGCAACGGCTAACCCCCAGCCTAGTGTTGGCCAGATCGCCCAATAGTAGCTTGAAGTCAATAGGTTAATGATATGCAGGAACACAATGACAACTGCGTATGTGGCTAGATGTCTGTAAAAGTGACGTATGTGGCGAACTTTGCGCCGGGCCGCTCTCAAATCTTTTTCAGATGTTTCCATTGGTTTCTCCCATACACACTCATTTGAGTTTAACGGTTACCGGGGAGCTGTCATCTGGTTTTCGGTATTGCTGTGATGCAGGATACGAAACGGATTAAGCTGAAATCATAAAAGAAAAAGGCTGCGAATGATCGCAGCCTTTCTTTTTGTTGAAATGTAAGTCGCCGATTATACGCTGAAGTACATTGCAAATTCTGCTGGGTGAGGAGCATGTTCAAAGCGGTAAACATCTTCCCATTTCACTGCCAGGTAGCCATCGATCATGTCGTTTGTGAAGACATCACCTTTGGTCAGGAATTCGCGGTCTGCGTCGAGTGCTTCCAGTGCTTCACGCAGGGAACCACAAACTGTTGGAATATCTTTCAATTCTTCAGCTGGCAGATCGTAAAGATCTTTGTCCATGGCATCGCCTGGGTGGATTTTGTTCTGAATACCATCAAGACCAGCCATCATCATTGCAGAGAAGGCGAGGTATGGGTTTGCAGTACAGTCTGGGAAGCGAATTTCAACACGCTTACCATTAGGGCTGCCAGAGAATGGAATACGGCAAGAAGCAGAACGGTTACGTGCAGAGTATGCCAACAGAACAGGAGCTTCAAAGCCTGGGATCAAACGCTTGTAAGAGTTTGTGGAAGCGTTTGTGAAAGCATTGATTGCTTTCGCATGCTTAATGATACCACCGATGTAGTAAAGAGCAGTTTCAGAAAGGCCAGCATAGCCTGAACCTGCAAAAGCTGGTTTGCCTTCTTTCCAGATAGATTGGTGAACGTGCATGCCTGAGCCGTTGTCACCAGCCACTGGTTTTGGCATGAATGTCGCTGTTTTACCGTAAGCGTGTGCGACGTTGTGAATGACATACTTCTGTTTCTGGATGTCATCTGCAGCACCAACCAGTGAGTTGAACTTAAAGCCCAGTTCGTGCTGGGAAGGTGCAACCTCATGATGGTGCTTTTCAACTTTCAGGCCCATTTCTTTGGCGACTGAAACCATTTCAGACCGGATGTCTGCGCCACTATCAACAGGCTGTACAGGGAAGTAACCGCCTTTAACTGCTGGACGGTGACCGATGTTGCCTCCGTCAATATCTTCACCAGACATGTATGGAGCTTCAGAATCTGAAAGCTTGAAGAATGTGTGGTGGCTGTCGTTAGAGAACTGAACATCATCGAACATGAAGAATTCAGCTTCCGGACCAAAGAATGCAGAGTCGCCAATACCTGTAGAGGCAAGGTAAGCCTCAGCTTTCTTCGCAACAGAGCGTGGGTCGCGTTCGTAACCTTCACCGCTAGTTGGATCTTCAATATCACAGAACAAAATAATTGTTGGGCGTGCTGCAAATGGATCAATAACGACAGAAGATGCATCTGGCTTCAGAGTCATGTCAGATTCGTTAATCGCTTTCCAGCCTGTGATGGAAGAGCCGTCGAACATGATGCCGTCAGTGAATGTTTCTTCCTCGATTGCATCAGCGTGCATTGCAAGGTGCTGCCATTTTCCTTTTGGATCTGTAAAACGAAGATCAACATATTCGATTTCGTTTTCCTTGATCATGTCTAGCACTTTAGAAATTTCTGCAGTCATATTTGTGTCTCTCTGTTAACAATGATTTCTATTTTACCTGCAGGGCAGGTGGTGCAAACCGGATTAGACAGCATCCTTACCGGTTTCTCCTGTACGGATCCGAATGACTTCCTCGACGGAAGACACAAAGATTTTGCCATCACCAATCCGGCCAGTTTTCGCTGCGGACTGAATGGCTTCCAGCGCCCGTTCCAGCAACTCATCTTCAAGCACGATTTCAATTTTCACCTTAGGCAGAAAATCGACTACGTATTCTGCGCCGCGGTAAAGTTCAGTGTGTCCCTTTTGACGACCGAAACCCTTGGCTTCTGTAACCGTAATCCCCTGAAGGCCCACTTCATGAAGAGCTTCCTTTACTTCATCCAGTTTGAAAGGCTTGATAATCGCTTCAATTTTTTTCATTTGTCACTTCTTCGGTAGTTGCGTCAAAAGGTGGCACAAGCGCCTGTCCGATATTTAAGCACTAATCGTGCCAAGTTTTAAAAAACCCTTAATTTTTTTTAATTGCCCATTTTCAGAGGTTTTCACTTCATACACTCAAATGGTGGCACGAAAACAGGCAAAAAAATAGATCAAAAATTAGGCAAATGATTAAATAATGCGCAAAAAATGCAAGGCAATCGTTTCTGGCTAAAAGCTTAAATTCAATAGTCTGATTATTTTCTAGGCAGTCTCAGTTTGTATAGACCCTTAAAATCGTTTGGATCCGCAACTTCCCCCTTGCGAACGATTTCAATGCGTCCGTTCCGGGCAAGATGAATTGCCTGCTGACGAACGGCTGTCATAAATTTTCGCCAGAAATCCCGAGGTGAGCTTTCTTTCTGTTTATCCCTAGCGATTGTTTGGGCAATGGTATTTGGAGAAACTTCTTCACCTGAAGAAAGCGCGTCCAAGATATAGGTCGCGATTGGATCGTCTTGAGGGGGTTCTTTTTTTTCTGTATCGGTCATGGGTATCGTGTCTGTATATCAGGGGATCAATAAATTTTCCGATCCATACCTTGGATCTTGATCAAAGGCTACTTAATTCCGCCAAGCTCCTTAATAATGAGGCGGCTTTTCGGCCTGTTGAGCGCCTTCAGGCATATGGCTTTCCAGTGTAACAATTCGGCTTTTAGCTGATGTAAGTTGAGCAGTCAGGTTTTCGATCAATTGCCATTGCTTGTTGACCATGTCGCTGAGGTCAGCAATTGCTTGTTCCTGATCCATTAACTTGAGTTCTACCTCGGTCAGGCGTGTTTCAGGCTCTGTTCCCATAATCTATCCTTTTATTTTGTTTAGGAAAGTTTCGAGACGGCTCATGGCCAGACTGATATTTTCAATAGAATTCGCATAAGAAAAACGAACATACCCCTCCCCATATTCTCCAAAACTTGTTCCTGCAATGGTTGCAACACCTTCCTCTTCCAAAAATCTATTTTGAAATGTGCGGCTATCAAGTCCGGTTTTTGAGATATTGGGAAACGCATAAAAAGCGCCTTTGGGCATGACACAAGAAATACTTTTTAAGGCGTTCAAGCGTTCGTAAATAAGATGGCGGCGGGCATCAAAAGCGGTCATCATCTCATCAACAGGTGTTTGGTCACCCTCAAGTGCAGCAATTCCAGCATATTGGGTCGGTGCGTTTACACAGGAGTGATAATTCACACATAGCCTATTCGCTAACGGGACGAGGGCGTCCGGCCAGTATCCCCAACCCAGTCGCCACCCAGTCATTGCGTAGGTTTTTGACCATCCATCCAGCACAATAAGTCTGTCCCTTATTTCTGGGTAGCTTAACAGACTGACATGTTCGAGCCCGTCATAAGTCATACGACTATAAATTTCGTCGGAAAGAATGTAGACATCTGGAAAAGCTTGTAGGCCTTTTACAAGTTTGTCTATTTCCTCCTTAGGGACCACACCCCCGGTCGGGTTTGCAGGCGAATTCAGGATAATCAACCGGGTTTTATCTGTGATGAGGGACAAGACTTCATCTGCATCAAAAGAAAATTTGTTCTTTTCAAGTAGAGGGATGGGAACTGGTTTAGCGCCGCTGTATCGGATCATACTTTCGTAAATTGGAAACCCAGGGTTTGGATAAAGGATTTCTGCGCCCGCTTCCCCAAACATTTCAATAGCAAAGGACATGGTCACTTTGCCCCCGGGCATTATAAGGATATTGTCTGGATTAATCTCAACGGATTTACGATCGAGAATATCTTTGGCAACCGCCTCGCGCAGCTCCAGGATACCATTTGCGCCCGTGTAGCCATGATGACCATCCCTCAGCGCCTTTACGCCGGCTTCAACGATATGGTCGGGAGTGGGGAAATCCGGCTGCCCGATACCAAGATTGATGATGTCCATACCTTGTGCCTGTAATCTGCCAGCTTTTGCCAGAACGTCAAAAGCAGTTTCTGTTCCAAGACGGGACATTTTTTCAGACACACCCATGATAACTTCCCTAAAGACTTGTGTTAAATTTCGTGTGAAGATAGGCCTTATGGCTCAGTGACTGCAAGGGAAGATTAGGGCGAGGAATGGTAAAGCAGGCAAACAAAGTCTTATCCGCTTTTGGGACAACAATTTTCGAAGTGATGTCCAAATTGGCTATTGAACACAAGGCGATCAATCTAGGGCAAGGCTTTCCTGATGAGGATGGGCCGGAAGATGTCCGTGCTATGGCAGCCAAAGGTCTTACGGAAGGACCTAATCAATATCCGCCGATGATGGGAACGATGGAATTGCGTCAGGCGGTTACTGATGCCAACCACCGGTTCTATGGAATAGCGGTGCAACCGGAAAGCGGGGTTCTAATCACATCCGGAGCAACAGAAGCTCTTGCAGATTGCTTGATGGCGTTTATTAATCCTGGCGATGAAGTGGTCTTGCTGGAGCCACTATATGATTGTTATTTGCCGCTAGTTCTGCGGGCAGGGGGTATTCCTAAGTTTGTTCGTCTGGACCCACCTCATTGGGATCTGGAGGAAGAACGCTTGCGGGCGGCCTTTTCGGAAAAAACAAAATTGGTCTTGTTGAACAACCCAATGAACCCGACAGGCAAAGTCTTTACCATCGAAGAGCTAGAACTTCTCTCTGAGGTAATTCAGGAATATGATGCTTACGCCGTATGTGATGAAGTCTATGAGCATATTGTTTTTGGACTAAATTCCCATATCCCTCTTGCCACGTTGCCGGGAATGGGAGACAGAACTGCTCGGATTGGATCTGCGGGGAAGACTTTTTCACTGACAGGGTGGAAAGTTGGATACATAACGGGTGCAGATGAACTGATTGCTCGAATTGCAAAGGCCCATCAGTTTCTAACCTTTACAACACCTCCGGCTTTGCAGAATGCGGTTGCTTTTGGTCTCAATAAGGATGATTTCTTTTATGAGAATCTCAAAGACAGCATGCAGGGTAAAAGAGACTATTTCCGGAACGGTCTTAGAGAAATTGGGTTTGAAACGGCTGACTGTGATGGGACCTATTTTTTGAATGCTGACATTCAGTCTATTGGCTTTCAAGGTAGTGATGTGGATTTTTGCCGATTGATTACAACTGAAGCAGGGGTCGCGGCAGTTCCAGTTAGTGCATTCTATGCTTCTGAAGGCGCCAAAACGAATTTTGTCAGGTTCTGTTTTTGCAAGCGTGAAGAAGTTTTGAAAGAAGCGATTACAAGGCTTGACGATTTTTTTAAGAGTAAATGAAGAAAGCGCCTTGACCCGGCATTGGATGGCGGCTAAATAGGGCGCCACTTTGATGGCGAATGTAGCTCAGTTGGTTAGAGCGCCTGACTGTGACTCAGGAGGTCGCCGGTTCGATCCCGGTCATTCGCCCCATTTTCCTAAAAAGCCCCGCAATAAGCGGGGCTTTTTCGTTTCCATGAAAGTCTTAAGAGCTGGTCCGGATCTTGATTTTTTGGGCCTTGTCCTCAGCCGGGGCTTTTTTCGGAATTGTGACTTTCAAAATACCTTTATCAAAATGGGCATCAATCTTATCCGTTTTGACATCGGGCGGTAGTCTGAATGAGCGTTGAAATGATCCATAATGCCGTTCAGTGAAATAGTAATTCTTTTCTTTGGTTTCACTTTCAGACTTTTTCTCTCCTTGAATGGTGAGAACATTATCTTCCACATCAACATGGATGTCTTTTTCATCGACACCAGGAAGCTCTATATTGATTTCATAGAGGTCTTTACTGTTCGATGCATCGGCACTCGGGGCAAAGAAGTTGGAAACCATAGTTCCAAAGCCTTTGAATGGATCAAAAAGGTGAGGCCAGAAATTATCTGATCTTTCTACAGTTTTAGTTTTGTGGCTATCGGTCATGAGAAACTCCTTCTGATCATTAATACAGCTACAGAGAACTCAACTAAGAAGGATTTTACACGATAGCCGTGTTTTGAACTTGATTATGATCAATTAGTCTTTCTGTCCTTTTGGCGGGTTTGTTGCCAGCGGCCCCACCAGACGCCAACGCGTCTTTTCAGGCGTCGGGCAAAAGGATAATCAATGGACAGAATAACAATCCCTAAGGGGAACATCCAAAACCCAACAACGGGAAGAAATCCTAGCAAACCACCAAGAACAAGTGCCCAACCTAGGATCTGGCGATGGAGTTTATTTTCGGGGATTTTGACTTTTTCTTTTAGTTTTTTAGTCGTCTTTTTTTTGGTCATAATTCCTGAGTTGAACCCCTCCAGCATTCTAAGCCGTTCCCTTTAAGAGATGTTTACAGACAATGTCAGAAAGAAGGCAGCTATTGAACCCTTTAACAACTCTGACTATGGTTTCGATGAAGAAAAATAAGCAAGGGGAAGCAAAATGTCAGATCTGGCGTTCATTACAGCAGTTGAACTAGTTGAACTCTACAAGTCCAAGGAGGTTTCCCCGGTCGAAGCAACTAAAGCAGCCCTGGACCAGATTGAGAAAGTTAACCCTGCTCTAAATGCTTTTGTTCGAACAGATCCAGATGGCGCTCTTGAAGCGGCGACAGCCTCAGAGGCGAGATGGCATAAAGGTGAGCCTTTAGGTCTTGTTGACGGTGTGCCGACAACGATCAAAGATGTGATGCTGATGAAGGGCATGCCGACTTTGAAAGGATCTAAGCTTGTCGATCCTGAGGGCGACTGGTCCGAAGATTCACCTGCAACGCAACGGTTGCGTGAGTCTGGCGCTGTCTTTTTGGGAAAAACCACGACACCAGAGTTCGGCTGGAAAGGTGTTACGGATAGCCCACTAAGTGGTATCACCAGAAACCCTTGGAACCCTGAGAAAACACCCGGTGGTTCCAGTGGTGGCGCATCGGCTGCTTGTGCTGCGGGTATGGGGGTTCTTCATACCGGAACTGATGGCGGAGGATCTGTTCGAATACCCGCTGCTTTTGCCGGTATCTTCGGGCACAAACCCAGTTTCGGCCGTGTACCTGCTTGGCCAGCATCCGCTTATGGTACAGTGTCCCATGTCGGTCCCATGACCCGTTCGGTTGCAGATGCCTGTCTCATGTTAGATGTGATGAAGGGGCACGATAGCCGCGACTGGTATGCTTTGCCAGAAACAGATATTCAGTATCGAAATCTGAAACCGATGACGTTTGCTGGACGAAAAATCGCCTATAGCCGGGATCTTGGTTATGCTAAAGTTGATCCTGAAGTTGCCAAAGCCGTTGATCGCGCAGTTGATTGTTTTCGGTCGCTTGGGGCCGAAATTGTGGAAGTTGATCCAGGCTTTGAGTGTCCATTGGAGATTTTTAGTGCTCTTTGGCAAAGTGGTGCCTGGTATGCATTGAAACCTGCGGATGAAAAAGCTCGAAAATTAATGGATCCTGGCCTTCAGTTGGTTTTCGAAAAGGGGTCAAAGGTCACAACCACAGACCTATTTGACGCCAATATCGCCCGGGCTGAGTTAGGGGCCTTGATGAAGCGGTTCCATGAAACATATGATCTGCTTTTGACGCCGTCCTTGGCGGTAACGGCTTTTGAAGTTGGAAAGTTAGGGCCAACTGTTGGTGACAAAGAGGTCTCTGATTGGGTGGACTGGACACCCTTTAGCTACCCGTTCAACTTGACCCAGCAACCTGCATGTTCAATCCCTTGCGGTTTGGCAAACAATGGATTGCCAGTAGGGCTGCAGATCGTTGGTCCTATGCATAAAGACGAGATGGTTCTCTCGGCTGCCCTGGCTTTTGAAGCCAATTTTGAAGGAGCAAAACTCCGCCCGAAACTGAATGAATTGGGGTGAAGTATGTGGCAAGGACCTGAAATTCTCTCAATCCCTGAAATGTATAAAGCTGATCAACTGACGATAGAAGCTGGCATTCCAGGAGAGCAGCTGATGGAGAATGCCGGAGCCCAGGTCGCGGCTCATATTACAGAAAATTGGGATATTTGCCCGGCGCTTGTTCTTTGTGGCCCAGGTAATAATGGGGGCGATGGTTATGTCATTGCGCGGCATCTATTGGAAGTGGGTTGGCCTGTAACAGTTGGCGTTTTTGGGGATCCTGCAAAACTCAAGGGTGATGCGGCGACAATGCGCGATAGATGTCCACTGGATCTCGTTCCCATATCAGAACTTAAAATACCAGCGGAGGGAATCGTCGTAGATGCGGTCTTTGGTGCTGGGTTTCGGGGAACATTGCCGAGTGAACTAACGGATCTTTTCGGCAAACTTCAGAAGACCTTGGATTTTATTGCCGTTGATATCCCATCCGGGGTTGATGGAAATACTGGCGAAAGCTCAGAGGGGACACCCCCTGCCTCTTTGACAGTTACTTTCGCCCGACCCAAGACAGGCCATTATCTTTATCCAGGCCGAGGTTATTGTGGACGGCTTGAGGTGGTTGATATTGGTATCCCTTTATCCGTGATAGACCAGTTGAATTGTCGAACGGTGTTAAATAGTCCGGATATCTGGGGAGAAGATTTTCCTCAAGCGAGACCAACAGGGCATAAATATACTCGTGGACATGCTGCTGTGATGGGGGGAGGCATCTCAAGTACCGGTGCGGCTCGTATTTCCGCGAGAATAGCATTAAGAGCCGGGGCAGGGGCTGTTACTTTACTGAGTCCTCCATCCGCACTGACAACCTACGCTGCCGCACTGGAAGCCGTAATGGTGAAGTCAGTAGAAGACAGTGAGGCTTTCTTTCAATTTTTGACAGATCGGCGGATCTCAGCAGTTCTAATTGGACCCGGTAATGGCGTTACTGAGCAAACGCGCAAAAAGGTGGAGGCGGCTCTTTCCAGTTCAGCTTCAGTTATTCTGGATGCCGATGCACTCACTGTTTTTAAAGGGGATCATGAAACTCTATTTGATCTTATCCAACAGAAGAAGAGTGGGGCTGTTGTTTTAACACCGCATGAGGCTGAGTTTGCGCGTCTTTTTCAAGTTGAGGGGACCGCACTGGAGAGATGCCGCTTAGCGGCAGCAAAGAGTGGCGCTATCGTCCTGTTGAAAGGAGCAAGCACTGTGATCGCCGCTCCGGATGGGGAGGCCGTGATCAACACTCATGCGCCGCCTTGGCTGGCCACCGCCGGATCGGGTGATGCCTTAGCCGGGATCATCACAGGTCTGATAGCAACAGGTATGGACACGTTCTTAGCAGTCTCAGCAGCAGCCTGGATTCATGGAGAAGCGGCATATGCGTTTGGACCTGGTTTAATTGCTGAAGACATAGAGAAACAAATTCCACAGATATACGCTGAAATCTTCTAAAATTTTGACGTTTGATTTCATTAACCGGTAATTCTACTGTAAAGGGTTTGTTTACTTTTTTCGTATAAGAATGAACAACATAGTCAAAGTATTTGAAGAGTTGGATTGAAAATGCTGTTCAAAAAATCGGATATAAAAGAGAAAATTTCTCAAGGCGCAGTTTTTCTTCGGACCATGAGAGTAAATGCTCGCGAAGAAGCGCGTGTACTTTATGTGTCTGAGGATGAACAAGGTATTTCCCACGTGCATTACGAGCGGACTTTGATCGGCAGTTGTTACAAGGAGCCAGCGGGTACAAGGGTCCTTTCTCTGGATACGTTCGCCCGAGATTTTCAAGTGAACTGATCGAGTTTATACAAATTAGAGACAAAAAATGGCGATCCCAGTGGATCGCTTTTTTTGTTTAAAACTGCGGTTTTTCAACGGTTACAGGCAAACGACTTAAAATATTTTGAGATTTCTTCTCAGTTTTGGTCGAATTCCCCTATGCACAGCCGGAATTGTTGTGCTATAGAACGCCGCTCCAAGGACAGGGTGCGGTAAAACTGCGCCTTTTGGACATCATGAAAATGATGACATCACGTGCGGGTATGGCGGAATTGGTAGACGCGCTGGTTTTAGGTACCAGTACCTTGTGTGTGGGGGTTCGACTCCCTCTACCCGCACCAAGAATTCGAAACGGCTGGCCTTGATTGGCCGGTCGTATTTGCAAACTGACTTAAGAAACTGACGGGCAATCGTTCATGCAGGTTACTCAAACTAGCTCTGAAGGGCTGAAACGGGATTTCACAGTCGTAGTTGAAGCGGCAGAAATTGAAGGCAAAATCACAGACAAACTGGTTGAAGTAGGTGGTCAGGTCCGTCTTCCCGGTTTCCGTCCTGGTAAAGTTCCAATGTCCATTTTGCGCCAGCGTTTTGGTAAAAGCGTGCTGGGTGAAGTTCTGGAAGGAACTGTAAACGAAGCTAGCCAGTCTGTATTGGAAGAAAATGATCTTCGTCCAGCTCAGCAGCCAAAAATTGAAATCACAAGATTTGATGATGGCCAGGATCTGGAATTCACAATTGAATTAGAAGTGATGCCAGACTTTGAGCCAGGTGATTTTTCAAAGTTGAAGCTTGAGAAACAGGTTGCTGAAGTTGAGGATGCCAAAGTTGATGAAGCTTTGACGCAAATTGCGGGCTCCCAGAAGAACTTCAAGAAAGTTGCCCGTAACCGTAAAGCCAAAGAAGGTGATGCGGTTCTTATCGACTTTGTCGGTAAAGTCGATGGTGAGGCTTTTGAAGGCGGCTCTGCCGAAGGTCATCAGCTGGAGCTGGGCTCAAACCAGTTTATCCCAGGCTTTGAAGAGCAACTCGTTGGCGCCAAGGGCGGTGACGAGGTTGCAGTTAAAGTGACTTTCCCTGAAAACTATGGCGCAGAACATCTCGCTGGCAAAGATGCTGTGTTTGATGTGACGGTCCATGAAGTGCAGGAAGCTGCAGACGTCGAGATTGACGATGAGTTTGCGAAAAAGCTGGGCCTTGAAGATCTTGCTACACTGAAAGACAACATTCGCAGCCGGATCCAGGAAGATTACGATCAGCTCTCTCGCCAGACACTAAAGCGGAGCATGCTGGATGCGCTTGCAGATATGCATGATTTCGATGTACCTCCTGGAATGGCTGAAGCAGAATTCAACAGCATCTGGGAACAGTTCCAGCAGGAGCTAGAGCGGTCAGGTGAAAAGCTTGAGGATCAGGATCAGTCTGAAGAAGAACTGAAAGCTGAATATCAGACAATTGCTGAGCGTCGTGTTCGCCTCGGTTTGTTGCTGGCTGAAGTTGGACGCATCAATAATATCGATGTGAGCAATGAAGAAGTGCAGCAGGCGATGATGGCTCAGGCTCGCAACTACCCAGGTCAGGAGCAGCAGGTCTTCCAGATGTTCCAGCAGAACCCGGAAATGCAGAACTCGCTGAGAGCGCCAATCTTCGAAGACAAGGTTGTCGACTTTATTGCTGAACTGGCAACAGTTAGCGAGAAGAAGGTTTCTTTCGAAGAACTGACAGCTGATCCAGACGAGCAGGAAAAGCCAAAAGCGAAGAAAAAAGCAGCGCCTAAGAAGAAGGCCGCTCCTAAGAAAGCAGCCGCTGATAAGGACGAGGGTGAGAAAAAGCCTGCAGCTAAAAAGAAAGCAGCTCCTAAGAAAACAGCAGCGAAAAAGACTGAAAAATAAAAGTTTCAGATCTAAACAAATTTTTTTGTTTAATAGGTGGAAATTTCAGCGCCAATGTGCACATTGAAATGACCACCTATTTTTTTTGAGGAAAATGAGCAATGGCTGATGTGATTGATACGTATATGAATACCCTGATCCCGATGGTTGTCGAGCAGACTGCCCGGGGGGAGCGTTCATATGACATTTACTCACGTTTGTTGAAAGAGAGAATTATATTCGTAACAGGGCAGGTCCATGATGGAATGGCTAGCCTAATTACAGCTCAGCTCCTGTTCCTGGAAGCCGAAAACCCAAACAAGCCGATCAATATGTACATCAACTCACCTGGCGGTGTGGTGACATCTGGTCTTGCCATGTATGATACCATGCAATACATCAAGCCAGAAATTTCAACGGTGTGTATCGGACAAGCAGCCTCTATGGGCTCTTTCTTGTTGACCGCAGGTTCTAAAGGGCAACGATTTGCGCTTCCAAATGCGCGGGTGATGATCCATCAGCCTTCTGGTGGTGCTCAGGGACAAGCGACAGACATTGAAATTCAAGCTCGGGAAATTCTGAAAATTCGGGCGCGACTCAATGATCTATATGTCCAGCATACAGGACAACCTCTCGATGTGATCGAACGGTCTATGGAGCGGGATAATTTCATGACAGCCGAAGAAGCAAAAGAATTTGGGCTGATTGATGAAGTTGTTGAAAAACGGGTAGGTCCTGTTGAAAAGCCTGCTGATAGCGAATAAGACTTAAATCTGCCTTCACCTTTAGGTTGCGTTGTCAGTCTTGTCTCATAGAGCTGTTAACGGAAAATTGAGGACGGTCAGCTATATAAAGTTGATCGGCCTTCTTGCGGGCATTGCAGCAATTCGCATAAGATTTTAACATTCTTGTTGTGGATGGCGAAGTCGATAGCTAATATGTAATGTCCAACGATTAATTGGAGTGTCTATGACCAAATTAAGTGGCGGAGATTCGAAGAATACTTTGTATTGTTCCTTCTGTGGCAAGAGCCAGCATGAAGTCAGAAAGCTGATTGCCGGTCCCACAGTGTTCATCTGTGATGAATGTGTTGAACTCTGCATGGATATTATTCGCGAAGAGCATAAAAGTACGCTTGTGAAGTCAAGCGACGGTGTTCCCTCTCCAAGCGAAATTAACAGCGTGTTGGATGATTACGTAATTGGCCAGAAACACGCCAAGAAGGTATTGTCCGTAGCTGTTCACAACCATTACAAGCGATTACACCACAGTTCAAAATCTGACGATGTTGAACTTGCGAAATCAAATATTTTGCTTGTTGGTCCAACGGGTTGCGGTAAAACGCTACTTGCTCAGACGTTAGCTCGGATCCTTGATGTTCCGTTCACAATGGCTGATGCAACGACACTGACAGAAGCCGGTTATGTGGGTGAGGATGTGGAAAACATCATTCTCAAACTTTTGCAGGCAGCTGACTACAATGTCGAACGGGCTCAACGTGGTATCGTCTATATCGATGAGGTCGATAAGATCAGCCGCAAATCAGATAATCCGTCGATTACACGAGATGTGTCTGGTGAAGGTGTCCAGCAAGCATTGCTGAAAATCATGGAAGGAACTGTTGCGTCCGTGCCTCCACAGGGCGGTCGGAAACATCCTCAGCAGGAGTTCTTGCAAGTCGATACGACAAATATTTTGTTTATCTGCGGTGGTGCTTTTGCGGGCCTCGATAAGATTATCAGCTCACGTGGACAGGACACATCTATTGGTTTCGGTGCGGATGTAAAAAGCGAAGACGATCGGAAAACAGGCGAGCTTCTGAAGAATGTAGAGCCTGACGATTTGACTAAATTCGGAATGATCCCGGAATTTGTTGGCCGTCTCCCCGTTATCGCGACATTGGAAGACTTGGATGAGGATGCTCTTGTCGAAATTCTTACAAGTCCTAAAAACGCACTTGTTAAGCAGTATCAGCGCTTGTTTGACATGGAAGAAGTTAAACTAACTTTCACAGATGATGCCCTGATTGCTATCGCGAAAAAAGCGATTGAACGAAAAACTGGTGCCCGTGGCCTAAGATCAATACTTGAAGGTATTCTTCTTGAACCTATGTATGACTTACCAACTGTAGAAGGTGTTGAAGAGATCGTCGTGAACGCAGATGTTGTTGCTGGCGAAGGTCAACCCCTCTACATCTATGCTGATCGCAAAGAAGCAGGCAGCAGCGCTTAGTCATTATTTCCGGAGGAGGGAAGCCCTCCTTCGGCATTTTCTATCCGGTCAGAGGCCAACTCAAATCTGTTCGCCCGTCTGACCCTGAAGGCCCTAACATGAACGAAATTTCTCAATCACAAGATTTTCCCGTTTTGCCTTTGAGGGACATTGTTGTTTTCCCTCATATGATTGTTCCCCTCTTTGTGGGTCGCGATAAATCTGTTCGTGCCCTCGAAGATGTTATGAACGATGACAAACAAATTCTTCTCGTTGCGCAGAAAGATGCGAGCAAAGACGATCCTGGTGAGGACGACATCCATAATGTCGGGACAGTTGCCTCGGTTTTGCAACTTTTGAAGTTGCCGGACGGAACTGTCAAAGTGCTTGTTGAAGGTGTCGAGCGGGCCCGCATAACTTCATTCATTCCAAATGAAGATTTTTTCCAGGCGCATGCTGAAATCATTGCAGAAGATCATGATGATAGTGCGGAACTTGAAGCGTTGGCGCGTTCTGTCATTACACAGTTCGAGCAATATGTGAAACTGAACCGGAAAGTCCCGCCTGAAGTTTTGGTATCCCTTAACCAGATTGATGAACCATCAAAGCTGGCTGATACTATGGCCTCTCATATGGCACTTAAGATCGCTGAAAAGCAGGAACTTCTTGAAATTGAGAATGTTGCTGAGCGTTTAGAGCGAATTTACAGCCTGATGGAAGAAGAAATTGGAGTTCTGCAGGTTGAGAAGAAAATTCGCAACCGTGTCAAACGCCAGATGGAGAAAACCCAACGGGAATATTATTTGAATGAGCAGATGAAAGCCATTCAGAAAGAACTGGGTGAGGGCGAAGATGGTCGCGATGAGTTAAGCGAACTTGAAGAAAAGATCGCAGATACAAAGCTGACCAAAGAAGCTCGCGAAAAGTGCCAGCAGGAAATGAAAAAGCTGCGTAGCATGAGCCCAATGTCTGCAGAAGCAACTGTTGTTCGGAATTATCTGGATTGGTTGCTGACGATCCCTTGGGGTAAGCGGACCCGCGTTAAGAAAGATCTGAAACTGGCTGAAAAAATCCTGAATGATGATCATTACGGCTTGGAAAAAGTCAAAGAACGCATTTTGGAATATCTTGCTGTTCAACAACGGGTCAGGAAAAATCAGGGCTCCATCCTTTGCTTGGTTGGACCTCCTGGCGTTGGTAAGACTTCGCTTGGTCAATCTGTTGCTAAAGCAACTGGACGGAATTTCGTCCGTGTAGCCCTTGGTGGTGTGCGCGACGAAGCTGAAATCCGTGGTCACCGGAGAACTTATATCGGGTCAATGCCAGGTAAAGTCATCCAGTCCATGAAAAAGGCGAAATCAATCAATCCATTGTTCTTGTTTGATGAGATTGACAAGCTTGGCAATGATTTCCGTGGTGATCCATCTTCTGCATTATTGGAAGTTCTCGATCCGGAGCAGAATACCCATTTCGCCGATCATTATCTGGAGGTCGAATATGACCTCTCCGAAGTGATGTTTATCTGTACAGCTAACTCTCTGAATATGCCCGGACCACTTCGGGATCGTATGGAGATTATTCAGCTCTCTGGTTACACAGAAGATGAAAAAGTCGAAATCGCCAAACGTCATTTGTTGAAAAAACAGATGAAGAACCACGGCTTGAAAGAGAAAGAATGGTCAGTAACAGATGACGCCATTCGGGATCTTATCCGGTATTATTGCCGGGAAGCTGGTGTTCGAAGCTTAGAGCGTGAAATCGCGAAACTTGCTCGGAAGGCTGTAAAGAAAATCACGACCGATGGTATCGAAAGTATCCACGTCACACCTGAGAACCTTAAAGACTTTGCCGGTGTTCGGAAATTCCGCTATGGCATGATCGAAGAGGAAGACCAGATCGGCTTGGTTACAGGTCTTGCCTGGACTGAAGTTGGTGGTGAGCTCCTCACTATCGAAGCTGTGAAGCTTTACGGTAAAGGCCGGATGCAAATCACAGGTAAACTTGGGGATGTGATGCAGGAATCTGTGCAGGCTGCAAAAAGTTTTGTACAGGCTCGTTGCTTGGATATGGGCGTCAAACCAACTGATTTTGACCGCCATGATATTCACGTTCACGTACCTGAGGGCGCCACGCCAAAAGATGGGCCTTCTGCCGGGATTGCAATGGTAACGTCGATCATCTCCGTGTTGACAAATATACCTGTCCATAAAGATGTCGCCATGACAGGCGAAGTAACTCTCCGTGGACGAGTACTTCCAATTGGTGGATTGAAAGAAAAGCTTCTTGCCGCCTTGCGAGGTGGTATTCGAACTGTCCTGATTCCGAAAGACAACGAAAAGGACTTGGAAGAGATTCCCGATAATGTGAAAGAGGGACTCAAGATTATTCCAGTTTCTGACGTTGAAGAGGTGTTAAAAATAGCTCTTACCAAGCCGCTAGAGCCGCTTGACTGGAGTGAAGAACGCATCGCTCAGGAGTTAGCAAGTGCAGCATCCGCCCAAAAATCTACGGATGGCGTTACGACTCACTAAAATTTTCACTAAACTGTTGTGAATGCGCAGAAAACTGGGGATAAATTGAAATTTCCCTTTGACCATTGAAAGCGTCGCTTCTAGTATTCACCGGTCTTTTGTTGGAAAATGAATTGAACAACATGATTTACATTAAGAACTTGAAGGGGGCTTATAGTGAATAAAAACGATCTCGTTGCCGCAGTGGCTGATTCAACCGGTCTTGGCAAAACAGAAGCCGCAAAAAGTGTGGATGCAGTGCTTGATGCAGTTTCTTCTGCTCTGACTAAAGGTGATGATGTTCGCCTGGTTGGCTTCGGTACCTTTAGCGTAGCTGAACGGAAAGCCTCAGAAGGACGGAATCCTCGGACTGGTGAAACTATTCAGATTCCTGCGTCAAAACAGCCTAAGTTCAAAGCAGGCAAAGGCCTGAAAGACGCTGTAAACAAGTAATTTTTACCTGTTTACTTCTTATAGAAGAGGTCAGATCAAAAAAAATTGGTCTGGCCTCTTTTTTTATCTTCCCTTTGGTCAAATGGCCTGTTATACACTGCCTCGCAACGCACGATGGGTGATTAGCTCAGCTGGTTAGAGCACTTCGTTTACACCGAAGGGGTCGGGAGTTCGAATCTCTCATCACCCACCATTCAAGCACAAAAGGCCCGCAATCAGCGGGCCTTTTGCTTTTTGGGATTACAGCGCAAACGCTGGCTGATTATGTGTTCTTATGGAACGGTTTTTTGTTTTTCGACTGCGTGCGAATTTTACGCTTTAAACTAACTCAGTCAGATTTCTGTAATGCGAAATATTTGTTAAGCATCTTTGACGCTACTTGATTCTTTCTAGTAATGATTCGATGTAACTATCTGATATATAATTAATATAGAAAATATGATTGGCGCTTTTGATTCAGAATTAGCACTCCAATCAGGATTATTTTTGAATTGGTTTGGCATCATGATTCAAAGCGATTTGCGATTTGTCTTTTCGAATTATTGTTTCCTACCAAATCTTTTTTGAAAATTTCCTTAGCTCTAGGATTTAGTCGGTCAGATCTGCTTGTTTAAAGCGGCATAAAACTGCCGTTTTTGTGCTTCTAAAATAGTATTGAAAAAAATCTTTCATTTTTACATTTATGTTGCTTGACAGCGGGGGCCTCCTCCAATAAAACACGGCCTCACAGCGGGGGTGTAGCTCAGTTGGTTAGAGCGCCGGCCTGTCACGCCGGAGGCCGCGGGTTCGAGTCCCGTCACTCCCGCCATTTTCCCCAAAAATTTTCCGCTGTTTATAATGTCCGATTTGTGGCAGGGAAAGCTATGTGTCATCTCAAGCGCACGTAAAAGAAAATGGCGAAATTTTGTTGCTAAATGCCTTTTTTTCCTTATAACCCACACTATAATGCGCACTAACAGAGCTAGAGGGAGTGCCGCATCAAGGATCATCCCAAACGATCCCGCGCGGTGTTGTCGAGAATGGAAGCATTACTACTTGAATATCTACCGATCCTGATTTTTCTGGGTATCGCGATTGGCCTGTCCTTGGTCATTGTTGCGGCATCTTTGATTGTTGCACGCCAACATCCGGACGCGGAAAAACTCTCTCCATATGAATGTGGCTTTGAGCCGTTCGGTGATGCGCGTACTCAATTCGATGTGCGGTTTTACCTGGTTGCGATTCTATTCATTATCTTTGACCTAGAGGTGGCCTTCCTGTTCCCATGGGCTGTGTCACTGGGTGATATCGGATTATTCGGTTTCTGGTCTATGATTGTCTTCTTAGGCATTCTGACGATCGGATTTATTTACGAATGGAAGAAGGGAGCTCTCGAATGGGAGTAACATCCACTCAACAAACTCCAGCGTCTGGAGCTATCGGGACAGAACAGGACGAGTTTTTTCGTGGGATTTCCAGTGAATTAGATGACAAAGGATTTGTCGTTACACAAGTAGACAAACTTGTGAACTGGGCGCGGACAGGCTCCATCTGGCCGATGACATTTGGCTTGGCATGCTGTGCTGTTGAAATGATGCACGCCTGGCAGCCTCGCTACGATATGGAACGCCTTGGTGTTGTTCCCCGGGGTAGCCCTCGTCAGTCCGATGTGATGATTGTTGCGGGTACGCTGACCAATAAGATGGCCCCAGCCCTTCGCAAGGTTTATGACCAAATGGCCGAGCCACGCTATGTGATCTCAATGGGATCTTGCGCGAACGGTGGCGGTTATTACCACTATTCTTACTCAGTAGTTCGGGGATGCGATCGGATTGTTCCGGTTGATATCTATGTTCCTGGCTGCCCACCAACTGCAGAGGCTTTGGTTTACGGTATCTTCCAATTGCAGAAGAAGATTCGTCGAACCGGAACTTTTGTCAGATAAAGAACGGCGATCGGAAGATACATGGAAAACGCTTTAAAAGAACTGGGAGCCCATATTGAGGGTGAGCTGTCCGCTGAAGTGATTAGAACCTCCGTTGCACACGGTGAACTCTTTGTGGAAGCGCGAGCTGATGCCATCATCAAGATCCTGACTTTCTTGCGGGATGATTCCTCCTGTAAATTTCAGATCCTCTGTGATGTTTGTGGTGTCGATTATCCTGAACGGGCGCAGCGGTTTGATGTTGTTTACAATCTCCTTAGCCTGAAATTGAATCAACGGGTGACAGTTAAGGTTCAAACGGACGCGCGAACACCTGTTCCAAGTGTTGTTGGGGTTTTCCCGACAGCAAACTGGTTTGAGCGGGAAGCCTGGGATATGTACGGCATCATGTTTAGTGGTCATCCCGATCTACGCAGACTTCTTACCGATTACGGGTTTGATGGGCATCCGCTTCGTAAAGACTTCCCATTGACGGGTTACGTTGAGGTTCGTTATAGCGAAGATGAAAAACGTGTAGTTTACGAGCCAGTGAAGCTTGTTCAGGAGTTCCGGAAATTTGATTTCCAGAGCCCTTGGGAAGGAACAGATTATGTTCTGCCTGGTGACGAAAAAGCGACGGAGCAGGGCTGATGGCTGAAGTCGAAATTAAGAACTATACCCTGAACTTTGGACCTCAGCATCCTGCTGCGCATGGCGTGCTTCGGATGGTACTGGAGTTGGATGGTGAGTTGGTTGAGCGGGTTGATCCGCATATTGGCCTTCTGCATCGGGGTACAGAAAAGCTCATCGAGAATAAAACTTACATGCAGGCGATGCCCTATTTTGATCGTCTGGATTATTCTGCGCCAATGGCTCAGGAGCATGCTTTTGTTCTTGCCGCAGAACGGTTGTTGAATTGTGAAGTTCCGCGCCGCGCGCAGTTCATTCGGGTTCTCTATGCGGAAATTTCTCGCCTGATGAACCATTTGATGAACGTTTGCGCGCAGGCCATGGATGTTGGTGCGACAACTCCAATGCTTTGGGGCTTTGTTGAGCGTGAAACCTTGATGGAATTTTATGAGCGGGTTTGCGGTGCGCGTATGCATGCCGCTTACTATCGTGTTGGCGGTGTGCATCAGGACCTGCCTGCGGGTCTTGCTGATGACATTCGTAAATTCATCAAAGAATTTCCAAAAGTTCTCGACGATATTTCAACCTTGTTGACTGAAAACCGAATTTTCAAGCAGCGGAACGTTGATATCGGGGTCGTTAATCAGGAAGAAGCTATGGCTTGGGGCTTCTCTGGCGTGATGCTTCGCTCGACCGGTTTGGCCTGGGATCTCAGAAAGTCACAGCCTTATGACGTTTATGGGGAACTGGATTTTGATATTCCAGTTGGCTTAAACGGTGACTGTTACGATCGTTATTTGATGCGCATGGAAGAAATGCGCCAATCCTTGCATATTATGGAGCAATGCCTCGACAAAATGCCGGAAGGTCCGGTTCTGTCTGAGGATCCAAAAGTAGCTCCACCACGCCGGGCTGACATGAAAACATCCATGGAAGCTCTGATTAATCACTTTAAACATTACACAGAAGGTGTCCGCATCCCAGAAGGGGAAACTTATGTCGCCATTGAAGCTCCAAAAGGAGAGTTTGGCGTCTATCTTGTTTCCGACGGAAGCAGCAAACCTTACCGGTGCAAAATTCGGGCGCCAGGGTATGTGCATCTGCAAGGGATGGACTTCTTAACGAGAGGTCACATGCTTGCTGATGCGTCAGCAATTTTGGGAAGTTTGGATATCGTGTTCGGTGAGGTTGACCGATGAGCCAGGTTATCGCAACAGGCAAAGCGTTCGAGTTTACGCCTGAAAATATTGAAAAAGCGAAGGTCTTCGTCGCGAAGTATCCTGAGGGTCGCCAGCAAAGTGCTGTCATGCCTCTTTTGGATCTTGCTCAGCGTCAGAACGAAAACTGGCTGTCCAAAGAAGCTTTGGAGTATGTTGGTAAATTCCTGGACGTTCCGTACATGCGGGTGCTGGAAGTCGCAACCTTCTACACGATGTATAACCTGAAACCGGTTGGAAAATATTTTCTGCAGCTTTGCAGAACCACACCATGCTGGCTTCGGGGCTGTGACGACCTTGTAAAGGTCTGTGAAAACAAGCTTGGTATTCATAACGGTGAGACTTCCGAAGATGGCAAGTTCACATTGCTGGAAGTTGAATGCCTAGGGGCTTGCGTTAATGCGCCTGTTGTTCAGGTGAATGACGATTTTTATGAAGATCTGAATGCTGACAACTTTGAAGCGTTGCTGGATAAGCTTGCCAGGGATGATGTTCCTGCGCATGGGCCACAGATTGATCGTCTGAACTCCGCTCCAGAAGGCGGACAGACCACGTTGCTTGAAAAGGGAGGTGACGCCTGATGCTTCAGGATAAAGACCGTATCTTTACCAACCTTTATGGACAGCATGACTGGCGTCTTGCTGGTGCCAAAAAACGGGGTGTCTGGGACAATACCAAAAAGCTCATGGAAATGGGCCAGGATGAGATTGTCGAGCAGATTAAGGGCAGTGGGCTTCGCGGACGTGGCGGTGCTGGCTTCCCAACTGGCCTGAAATGGTCCTTCATGCCAAAAGAGTCAGATGGTCGTCCAAACTACCTAATTGTGAATGCGGACGAGTCAGAACCCGGAACTTGTAAGGACCGGGAAATCATGCGTTTTGATCCGCATCGGTTGTTGGAAGGATGTTTGATTGCTGGCTTCGCCATGCGAGCAGTTGCGGCTTACATCTATATCCGCGGTGAATTCGTGAATGAGGCTATTCACTTGAATGAGGCCATTCAGGAAGCTTATGCAGATGGCCTGATCGGTAAGAATGCCTGCGGCAGCGGATATGACTTCGATATCTATGTTCACCGCGGAGCAGGGGCTTACATTTGCGGTGAAGAAACTGCTTTGATTGAAAGCCTGGAAGGAAATAAAGGTCAACCACGGCTGAAGCCTCCATTCCCAGCGAATGTTGGAGCCTGGGGTTGCCCATCCACCGTTAATAACGTGGAAAGTATCGCCGTCGGTCCTGAAATTCTTCGTCGGGGTGCTGATTGGTTTGCAGGGCTTGGCCGTCCAAATAACACAGGAACAAAACTCTTCTGTATTTCAGGGCATGTAAATAACCCCTGTAATGTGGAAGAGGAAATGGGTATTCCTCTTAAGGAGCTGATTGAGAAACATGCCGGTGGCGTGCGGGGTGGTTGGGACAACCTTCTTGCAATCATTCCTGGTGGATCTTCAGTTCCATTGCTTCCCAAATCCATTTGCGACACCGTTCTTATGGATTTTGACAGCTTGAAAGAGGTTCAAAGTGGACTTGGAACTGCGGCAGTTATTGTCATGGACAAATCCACTGACGTTATTGCAGCTATTGAGCGCCTGTCTCACTTCTATAAACATGAAAGCTGTGGTCAGTGCACACCATGCCGAGAAGGAACCGGCTGGATGTGGCGCGTTATGCAGCGTTTGGTATCAGGTGATGCGGAATTGGAAGAAATTGACATGCTGATCAATGTCTCCAAGCGTATCGAAGGTCATACAATCTGCGCCCTAGGTGACGCGGCTGCATGGCCAATTCAAGGTTTGGTCCGACACTTCCGTCCTGTGATTGAAGATCGGATCAAGAATAGAAAAGCCGTGAAAGCGGCCTGATTGGCACGCTACTTAAGGAGCGAAGAATGCCGACACTTACGGTAGATGGTGTTGAAGTCACTGTAGAAAACGGAGCCACAATTCTTCAGGCTTGTGAAGAGGCTGGAGCGGAAATTCCACGGTTCTGTTACCATGAACGCTTGTCCATTGCGGGTAACTGCCGCATGTGCCTGGTGGAGATGGAAAAAGCACCAAAGCTGGTTGCCTCCTGCGCAATGCCGGCTGGTGATGGTATGGTCATTCACACCAACACAGAAAAAGTGAAAAATGGTCGGGAAGGGGCTATGGAGTTCCTTCTGATCAACCATCCTCTGGATTGTCCAATTTGCGATCAGGGCGGTGAGTGTGATCTTCAAGATCAGTCTATGTATTATGGCTCTGGTAACAGTCGCTATCTGGAAAGTAAGCGGGCTGTAAAAGAGAAAAACATGGGGCCCTTGATTAAGACCACCATGACGAGGTGTATTCACTGCACGCGTTGTGTTCGCTTTGCGACAGAGGTTGCAGGTGTAAGTGAACTTGGTGCCCTTAATCGTGGTGAGAATACAGAAATTGTGACTTATCTCGAGCAGGCCCTGAATTCTGAACTTTCTGGAAATATCATTGATCTTTGCCCAGTAGGTGCACTGACATCAAAACCTTATGCTTTCACAGCTCGTCCGTGGGAGCTTCGCAAAACGGAAAGTGTAGATGTATTGGATGCGGTTGGCGCCAATATCCGGATTGATTCCAAAGGCGCTGAAGTCATGCGGGTTTTGCCGCGCCTTAATGAAGATATCAATGAAGAGTGGCTTTCAGACAGATCTCGCTTCTCTTATGATGGACTGAAACGTCAACGCCTCGATACACCATATGTTCGGGTTGATGGTAAGCTACAAGCCGTTGGCTGGTCTGAAGCATTAGATGTGGTTGCGGACAAGCTAAAAGGAACTGAAGCTTCTAAAATCGGAGCCATTTCTGGTGATCTGGCTTGTGGCGAAAGCCAGAAAGCTCTGAAAGACTTAATGGATGCCTTGGAAGTCATCAGCGTTGATTGTCGTCAGGACGGTGCAAAACTGGATGCGTCCAATCGCGCTTCTTATATTTTCAACAGCACGATCGCTGGTATTGATGAAGCAGACGCTTTGCTGATTGTTGGATCCAATCCACGTGTTGAGGCTTCCCTGATCAATGCCCGGATCCGCAAACGTTGGAAACGCGGTAACTTCCCAATTGCTTTGATTGGAGAAGAGGCTGATCTGACTTATGCGCACGACTATCTCGGAGCAGGTGCGCAGACCTTGAAGGAAGTTGCGGATGGTAAACATTCATTCGCCAAGACCTTGAAGGATGCCAAAAAACCGATGATCATTGTTGGCCAAGGTGCCTTGTCTCGCGATGATGGTGATGCTGTTCTCGCACTTTGCAAGAAAATCGCAGACGATTTTGGTCTCATCTCTGAAGGATGGAATGGCTTTAACGTATTGCATACAGCGGGTGGCCGCGTAGCGGGCTTGGATCTTGGCCTTGTGCCGGGCGAAGGTGGCCGTGATATTGCCGGTATTCTGGATGGCGCGGCTTCTGGTGATATAGAGGTTGTCTATCTTTTGGGCGCTGATGAAATTGATGCGTCGAAGCTAGAGAAAGCGTTTGTGATTTATCAGGGATCGCATGGTGAAGCTGGTGCTCATGTTGCAGACGTTATTCTGCCAGGAGCTGCCTACACCGAAAAAGATGCAACCTGGGTTAATACCGAAGGTCGTGTCCAACGCGGTTTCAAGGCTGTCCATGCACCAGGTGATGCCCGTGAAGACTGGGCGATCCTGCGCGCTTTGTCAGATAAAGTGGAAAAAACCCTTCCATACAATAGCCTTGTTGAGTTGCGGGCCAAGATGGTTGAGGCTGCACCTCATTTTGGAACAATCGATGAAATTGTTGCCGCTGAATGGACCGCGTTTGGAAAAGACGGTGATCTGGATGAGGCTCCTTTCGTCTCACCGATTAAAGATAATTACCTGACCAATATTATTTCGCGAGCCAGTGGTATCATGGCGGAATGCAGTGCTGCCTTTAACAGTGCTAGCGAAGAGGGGACCGGTACAAATGGTTGAGTTCTGGGATCAATATCTGCTGCCGACGCTGATCATTGTTGGAAAAATCCTCCTGATTGTTGTCCCGATGCTGGTTGCGATGGCATATCTCACACTTTACGAACGTAAAGTTATGGGCGCTATGCAGATGCGCAAAGGACCAAACGTTGTTGGTTTCTACGGTCTTCTGCAACCTTTGGCGGATGGTGCAAAACTATTCTTCAAGGAAACAATTATTCCAACTGGTGCGAATAAGTTTCTGTTCCTTCTGGCGCCAATGATTACCTTCTTGTTGGCATTGATTGCTTGGGCGGTAATTCCTTTTGATGAAGGTTGGGTTCTGGCTGACATCAATGTTGGTATTCTCTACCTGTTCGCGATTTCCTCTCTTGGGGTTTATGGCATCATCATTTCCGGTTGGGCGTCAAACTCTCGGTATCCATTCCTTGGTGCGCTTCGTTCAGCGGCGCAGATGGTTTCTTACGAAGTTTCCATTGGTTTCGTGATCATTACCGTTCTGCTCACTGTTGGATCTTTGAACCTCTCTGATATCGTACGGGCTCAGGACGGCGGTGGTTTGTTGGGATGGTATTTCATTCCCCATTTCCCAATGTTCATTATCTTCTTCGTCTCGATCTTGGCTGAAACAAACCGCCATCCGTTTGACCTACCTGAATCTGAAGCAGAGCTGGTTGCGGGTTATCAGACTGAGTATTCATCAATGGCATTCGCCCTGTTCTTCCTGGGTGAATACATGAACATGATCCTGATGAGCGGTATGTGCGCGATCCTCTTCCTGGGTGGCTGGTTGCCGCCTGTTGATATCGCACCTTTCAACATGATCCCAGGCGTGATCTGGTTTGGTCTTAAGGTTGCGGCACTACTGTTCGTCTTTATTTGGGTACGCGCTACGCTGCCTCGTTATCGGTATGACCAGTTGATGCGTTTGGGTTGGAAAGTCTTCCTGCCGTTCTCCCTCTTCTGGGTGGTGCTGACAGCAGGCGTACTCGTCGGATTTGATCTTCTTCCTGCTTAAGGGAAGGTGATAACTGAAAACTGGCTTCTCTTCTGAATTGAGATGGGAAGCCGAAACTGAAGTAAAAGGCTGTTTTGATATGGGCTTTATAGATAAACAAGCAAGAAGCTTGCTCCTTGGGGAGATTGTAGTGGGAATGGCGAAGACCTTCAGCTACATGTTCAAGACCAAGGCGACCATCAACTATCCTTATGAAAAAGGACCGTTGAGCCCACGCTTTCGTGGTGAACATGCGCTTCGTCGTTATGCAAATGGTGAGGAACGCTGCATTGCCTGTAAATTGTGTGAGGCAGCTTGTCCGGCTCTGGCGATTACCATTGATGCGGAACCTCGCGAGGATGGCAGCCGTCGGACGACCCGTTACGACATCGACATGACGAAATGCATTTACTGTGGTTTCTGTCAGGAAGCTTGCCCGGTTGATGCAATTGTTGAAGGGCCGAACTTTGAGTTCGCCACAGAAACTCGCGAAGAGCTTTTCTACGATAAGCACAAGTTATTATCCAACGGAGATCGGTGGGAGCAGGAAATTGCTCAAAACCTGAACGCCGATACGCCATACAGATAAGATAGGATGAGAAAAGTGGATCTTAAGATCAAACAACAGACTGCGAAGAAGAAGGGGGCATTGAAATGATTATTGCAACGCTCGCGTTCTATCTATTTGCAGCTTTGACGGTCGCTTCGGCCTTTATGGTGATTGCGTCCAAGAACCCGGTACATTCCGTACTGTTTCTTATCCTGGCATTCTTTAACTCTGCGGCTCTATTCGTCCTCCTAGGGGCCGAATTCATCGCCATGATTTTGGTTGTGGTGTATGTGGGTGCCGTTGCAGTTCTGTTCCTGTTCGTCGTGATGATGCTGGATATCAACTTCTCCGAATTGCGTCAGGGCTTTTTACAGTATCTGCCAATTGGTGCTCTTATCGGGTTGATCCTGATGATCGAGCTGATCCTTGTTGTTGGCGGCTGGCATCTGTCCCCTGAAGCTTTACAGATGGGCGCTGCGCCTGCTGCAGATCTTGGAGACAAGACAAACACTGAACAGATCGGCGGTCTGCTCTATACACAGTATGTGTATCTATTCCAGGCTGCGGGCATGATCCTGCTGGTCGCGATGATTGGCGCTATTGTCCTGACACATCGTCAACGGCCTGGTGTTAAGAAACAGGTGATTGCTGATCAGGTTTATCGCCGTCCTGAAGACTCAATGCAGGTTCGTAAAGTTGAACCTGGCCAAGGTGTGTAAGGAGGTTGATGATGGAAATTGGATTGGGACATTACCTGACCCTGTCAGCCATCCTGCTGACCATGGGTATTTTCGGGATCTTTTTGAACCGAAAGAATGTGATTGTTATTTTGATGTCGATCGAACTGATGCTTCTGGCGGTTAATATTAACCTGGTTGCGTTTTCGACTTTCTTGAATGATCTCGTGGGGCAGATCTTTGCCTTGTTCATTCTGACAGTTGCTGCTGGTGAGGCCGCAATTGGCCTTGCAATCCTTGTTGTTTACTTCCGAAACCGCGGAACAATTGCGGTTGAGGACATCCATCACATGAAAGGCTAAGGCTCAAAACCATGATGTACGTCCTCATTGTATTCCTTCCGCTTTTGGCAGCCTTGATAGCTGGGCTCGGCCAGAAACAACTCAAAGATCGCGGTAGCCAGATTGTAACCTCCGGTGCTGTAGCTATTAGTGCGATCTTATCTTGGGTGGCCTTCTTTAAGGTAACTTTCGGCGGTCAGGCTGAAATTGTCACACTATTCACATGGATTAGCTCTGGCAGCTTTGACGTGAGTTGGAGCCTGCGGATTGATAGTCTTACAGCGGTTATGCTTGTTGTGGTGAACACGGTTTCGGCCCTCGTTCATATCTACTCAATCGGCTATATGTCACATGATCAGCATAAACCTCGGTTTATGGCGTATCTGTCACTCTTCACATTTGCCATGCTGATGCTGGTGACCTCAGACAACTTCCTGCAGATGTATTTCGGCTGGGAAGGCGTGGGTCTTGCCAGTTACCTACTGATCGGTTTCTGGTTTAAAAAACCATCAGCCAATGCGGCGTCCATGAAAGCCTTTGTGGTCAACCGTGTGGGTGACTTTGGTTTTGCCCTCGGGATTATGGCGATCTACCTAGTATTTGATTCCATCAGCTTCGACACTGTTTTCGCAGCTGCTGGAAGCGAAGCGGGTAAGACCTTTAACTTCCTTGGCTATGAAGTGGATATTCTGACAACGATTTGTTTGCTGCTCTTCTTGGGTGCTATGGGTAAGTCTGCACAGCTTGGCTTGCACACATGGCTTCCTGATGCGATGGAGGGTCCGACCCCAGTGTCTGCCCTTATCCACGCAGCAACGATGGTGACCGCAGGTGTCTTTATGGTTGCCCGCTGTTCGCCCATTTTCGAATTCTCCCCAACGGCTCTTGCGTTTGTAACGGTAATTGGGGCGTCGACTGCGCTGTTCGCAGCAACGATCGGCCTTGTGCAGAATGACATCAAACGTGTGATCGCGTATTCAACCTGTTCACAGCTTGGTTATATGTTCTTCGCCATTGGTGTCGGTGCTTATCCTGTGGCGATTTTCCATCTCTTTACCCATGCGTTCTTTAAAGCGTTGCTGTTCCTTGGTTCAGGGTCTGTCATTCACGCAGTTTCCGATGAGCAAGACATGCGAAAAATGGGCGGTCTTTGGAAACACATCAAAATCACTTACGTGATGATGATGATCGGAACCCTGGCTTTGACAGGCTTCCCATTCCTTTCCGGTTTCTATTCTAAAGATGCTGTGATTGAGGCTGCATACGCTTTTGGTCCTGGTGTTGGTGAATATGCCTTCTGGTGCGGTGTGATTGCGGCTGTGTTGACTGCTTTCTACAGCTGGCGCTTGGTCTTCATGACATTCCATGGGGAACCTCGTGCAGATGAAGAGGTTATGCATCATGTGCATGAAAGCCCCTTTGTGATGCTGTTCCCGCTGTATGTCTTGGCTGTGGGTGCACTGCTCGCAGGTGCGGTCTTTGCCCCTTACTTTATTGGATCTCATTACGAAGAGTTCTGGAACGGTGCGATTTTCTTCCGCGATGGAAATTCGATTATGGAAGACTTCCATCATCCGCCTACATGGGTAATTGCGTTGCCTATTATTGCGGGTGCTGTCGGGTTCCTGGTTTCCTGGAACATGTATATCCGTCGTCCGGACATTCCTGTACAGCTTGCGAAAACACATTCTGCTCTTTACCAGTTCCTGCTGAATAAATGGTACTTTGATGAGCTCTATGATTACGTCTTCGTCCGTCCATCCAAATGGATTGGATCCAAACTATGGACAATTGGCGATGGCAAAATCATTGATGGTCTGGGACCAAATGGAATTGCCGCGCGGGTCGTTGATCTGGCCAAACGGGCCTCAATGCTGCAAAGCGGATATGTATATCACTATGCCTTCGCCATGATGATTGGTGTTGCAGCCTTCGTTTCCTATTACTTCCTCGTAGGTGGTGGCCACTGATGCTTGATTGGAATATTCTCTCATACGTGACCTTCCTGCCGCTTGTCGGCGCACTTCTGATCCTGGTAACAGGCGGAAAAGAGGAGGTAGCTGCAAGAAACGCTCGTCAAGTAGCCTTGTGGACAACGCTCGCTACTTTTGCGATTTCACTGCTGATCTGGATTAACTTTGACAACAGTCAGGCTGGTTTCCAGTTCGTTGAAAAAGCAGAATGGCTAGGCGGCGGAATTAATTATCACATGGGTGTAGATGGCATTTCCATGCTGTTCATCATCCTGACAACCTTCCTGATGCCACTTTGTATTCTGGCTAGCTGGAACGCCATCACAGTTCGCGTTCGTGAATACATGATTGCTTTCCTGTTCATGGAAACACTGATGATTGGTGTTTTCTGCGCACTGGATATGGTTTTGTTCTACCTGTTCTTTGAAGCAGGCTTGATCCCAATGTTCCTGATTATCGGGATCTGGGGTGGTGCAAACCGTGTTTATGCCAGCTTTAAGTTCTTCCTTTATACACTGATCGGCTCAGTTCTCATGCTGGCAGCCATGATCACCATGTATATGATTGCCGGAACAACTGATATCCCAACCTTGATGGCAACAGACTTTGACAGTCATCTACAGTTGTGGTTGTGGCTCGCGTTCTTCGCTTCCTTCGCAGTGAAGGTTCCGATGTGGCCAGTACATACCTGGTTGCCGGACGCTCACGTGCAGGCGCCAACAGCAGGTTCTGTAATTTTGGCAGGTGTTCTTTTGAAAATGGGGGGATATGGACTACTCAGGTTCTCTCTTCCCATGTTCCCAGAGGCCTCTGAATATTTTACACCGCTTGTTTTTGGTTTGAGCGTTGTCGCGATTATTTATACCTCTTTGGTCGCGCTTGTGCAAAAAGACATGAAAAAGCTGATTGCCTATTCTTCAGTTGCGCATATGGGCTTCATCACTATCGGGATCTTCACTTTCACCCAACAGGGACTTGAAGGAAGTATCCTGCAGATGATCAGTCATGGTATCGTTTCAGGTGCCTTGTTCCTCTGCGTCGGTGTGGTCTACGACCGACTACATACTCGGGAAATTTCTCGCTACGGCGGCCTTGTCCATAACATGCCGAAATACGCCGTGATTTTTATGTTCTTCACCATGGCAACCATTGGCCTTCCAGGGACGAGCGGTTTTGTCGGTGAATTCCTGATCCTTGTGGGTGTTTACCAGGTTGATACCTGGACGGCAGCACTTGCGACAACTGGCGTGATCCTGGGCGCAGCATATAGCCTTTGGCTTTACCGCCGAGTGGTTTTTGGTGAACTTGTTAAAGAGGACGTCAAGGCCATGCTGGATGTTAGCAAACGGGAAATCGCAATCTTCGTTCCACTGATCCTTGTTGCCCTTTGGATCGGTGTCTATCCGGACCCATTCCTGGATGTTATGCATGCGTCGGTTACAAACCTGATGGATCAACATGCAGCATCTATGGAACTGGTCAAATCAACAATGCATGCGGCTAAATAGGTAGGTTTTGAAAAATGGGTATGCCTGAATTTTCAATTGCTTCAGCGGAAATCTTTCTCGCCATTGCCGCAATGGCCCTGTTGATGATTGGTGTTTTCAAGAAAGAAAACGCCTTACAGCCGGTTTCATGGTTGTCTGTTGCAGTTCTGATCATTGCTGGAATTCTTGTCCTTTTGGGAGAAGAGGGAACACGTACGAGCTTCTCGGATCTTTACCGGGTTGATACATTCGGTGTTTTCATGAAGATCCTGGCACTCGGCTGTTCAGCCGTTGCTATCATCATGAGCATGGATTTTATCAAGCGGGAAAAAATCAACCGCTTTGAGTTTCCGGTTCTGATTGTGATCGCCTCACTCGGTATGATGGTCATGATCTCCGCTCACGATTTGATGTCTTTATATTTAGGTATCGAACTGATGAGCTTGTCGCTTTATGTCACAGCAGCAATTCGGCGGGATAGCACCCGTGCGACGGAAGCCGGTCTTAAATACTTTGTTCTTGGGGCCCTCTCATCCGGTATGTTGCTTTATGGTTGTTCGTTGATTTACGGATTTACAGGAACAACCAACTTCGATCTCATCGCCAATGCAATTTCTGCGGAAGAGACCGTGGGGCTTGGATTGCTGGTAGGGATTGTCTTCCTGATTGCGGGACTTGCATTCAAAGTATCTGCGGTTCCATTCCATATGTGGACACCTGATGTCTATGAAGGGGTTCCCACACCTGTAACAGCCTTCTTTGCAGCTGCTCCAAAAATTGCCGGTATGGCACTCTTCATTCGGGCCTTTATCATGCCCTTCGGTGATATGGTTGATCAGTGGCAGCAAATCATAGTGTTTGTCTCTATCGCGTCTATGATCCTGGGTGCTTTTGCGGCAATCAATCAAAAGAACATCAAACGTTTGATGGCATATTCGTCCATTGGACATATTGGATATGCACTCGTCGGACTTGCCGCCGGGAGTGAAGCCGGTGTTCGCGGTGTTCTGATTTACATGACCATTTATGTGATCATGAATATCGGTACCTTTGCCATTATCCTTTCCATGCGCCAGAAAGAGGGTATGGTTGAAGATATTTCTGAACTTGCTGGTCTTGGGAAAAGCAACCCGTTCATGGCATTTGTCTTGATGGTCTTTATGTTCAGTTTGGCTGGTATTCCGCCATTGGCAGGTTTTTTTGGTAAATTCTACGTCTTCGTAGCGGCTATCGATGCAGGACTGTATCCTTTGGCAATTATCGGCCTTGTGACCTCAGTTGTGGGTGCTTTCTATTACATCCGCATCGTTAAGATTATGTATTTTGATGAAGCTGCAGAAGGCTTTGAGCCGATGACCAAGTCCCTGGCGACGATTATGGTTGTGACCGGATTGTTCGTTGTCTTCTTTGTCGCATATCCATCACCATTGACAGACAGTGCAAGCGCCGCAGCAAGCGTTCTGTTCCAGTGAGCTATAATTTGACGGACGGCATTGATTTGCCGTCCTTCTTTACCCTTACAGCCTTTCAAACAATCGACAGCACAAACTTGGCTGCAAGAAAACTTGCAGACGAGGGGGCATCTGAAGGGCAAGTTATCTGGGCGTTAAAGCAAGAAAGCGGTGTAGGACGGCGGGGGCGGCAATGGACAAGCCCTGAAGGCAACCTCTATTGTTCGGTTTTATTGAGACCAAATGTTTCCGCTGTTGAAGGCGCAAAACTTTCTTTCTTAGTAGCTGTCGCATTATTCGACGCCCTAAAGCCATATTTACCTGAATCCATTGATTTGGCTGTAAAGTGGCCCAATGATCTTCTGATAAATGGTCGGAAAACGGCTGGAATTCTTCTTGAGAGCCGAAGCAATAATGACGGTCGTCTTGATTGGTTAATCATTGGGACAGGTATTAACATTCGTCATTATCCAAAAGTAACTGACGGTTTACCCGCGATTTCGCTGGAAGAAGTGGGTGCGAAGCTGACAACAGATCAACTTTTAAAGTCCTATTTAGATAATCTGTTGCAGCTATATCAACTCTGGAAACAGGAAGGCTTTTCTCCAATACGTCAGCGATGGCTGGCACGTGCCTCCGGCGTTGGTGGTCCTGTCACCGTCAGACTTTCAAATGAACAGTTTGAAGGGGTTTTCAGCGGAATGGATGAAAACGGTGCATTAGTCTTGACACTCCCTGACGGCTCTACAAGACTGGTGACAGCAGGGGAAGTATTCCTGCCAACCTATAAATAATAATAAGAACAAAGAATATCTATTGAGGTGTAAGCATGTTGTTAGCAATTGACGTGGGCAATACCAATATTACGTTCGCTGCTTTTTCAGGGAAAAGTCTCGTCAAAGAATGGCGAATTGCGACCTCTGCTTCACGCACCGCAGAAGAATATGGAGTTTGGCTCAGTCAGGCGATGGCGATTGATGAACTTCGTGTATCAGATATCAAAGATGTCATTATTGGGACCGTGGTTCCTGGCGCTCTCTTTAACTTGATCGGCCTTTGCAAGCGATATTTCAACTGCACGCCGCTTGTTATCGGCGATCCAGATGTGGATCTGGGAATGGTTCCGCAAATTGATAACCCGAAAGAGGCAGGGGCAGACCGGCTTGTTGATGCAGTTGCTGCACATTCCAAATATGGCGGGCCTCTCATCGTTATTGATTTTGGGACGGCGACTACTCTTGATGTTGTGGATAGTAATGGAAACTACGCTGGAGGTATTATTGCGCCAGGTGTCAATTTGAGTTTGGATGCTCTTCACTCAGCAGCTGCCAAACTTCCCCGAATTGCCGTTGAGCGTCCTGATCGGGTCATTGGCAAAAATACAGTTACCTGCATGCAATCCGGTATTTTTTGGGGTTATGTTTCCATGGTGGAAGGCCTTATTCAGAGAATGAAAGCTGAATATGGTGGAGAATTGAAAACTATCGCTACCGGTGGGCTCGCCAGTTTGTTTTCAAAAGGTACAGATTCGATAGATATTATTGATAAGGATCTGACATTGTCTGGTTTGGTCGAAATTTTTTACAAGAATAAAAATTGATTTTAGAACAATATTCCGGCCTATCTAGTTGAAGACTAATAATTGAAAATCAATAGATTTTTCACTGGAGTTTCAATTTCACAAAACTATACCTGTGTTTTCTCTTATATGAGCACAAACAATTAAAACTAATTTTTGTAATTTATTTATTACATAAGTTGGGTGTGCACAGGTAGACTAGAGCTTAAGGTGAGGTTGGAAGCGTAGAATGGTTTGGAAGCTCCGGCAGCAAAATCAGAAGCCAAGTTTTCTGGATGGATTTCAGTTTGAAATCGCCGAAGATACCGGTTGCCTATTCGTTAAACATTTTGACTATGTGAACGGCGAAATACTCCTGCAGCGGGCGGAATATATCAGAAGCGTCCCTCAACATAGACCAAATTTAAACCGCATTATCGATTTGCGTGGTGTTGAAGTTGAACTGACCGTGAAAGAAGCCCAGGCATTTGTCGATAAACTACATGCTGAAAAAAATGTTGTTGGACCACATCGGCATGCCATGATCCTAGAGGATCGCCTTGATCACAATATCCTAAAATATCTTGCCAGTTCCTTTAGTGGTTTGGTTGTTCAATTTAAAGCTTTTGAGGCTTCTGACGAGGACCTCGCTTTAAATTTAAGAAATTGGGTGAGATTACCCCAACATGTCTATTTCCCAAGTTTTTTGAATTTGAAGAATTAGTATGGCTGAAAAGCAGTCCAAGTTTGAATATTTCATTGATCCCTCGGTTAATTGCGCTTTCATCAACCTGCAGGGTGTTGCCGACAACAACCTTATACTTGAGACCATAGCGCAAACATTAAACGATCCCTCTTATCAAAGAGGGATGAAGCGTTGTATGGATTTTAGGGGTGTGAAAACAAATCAAACAATCGACGAAATCGAAGAACTAGCGGTTCAAATTGGGTCATATAGAACAAATTTGGGGACACATCGGGAAGCCGTTATTCTGGATAGTCTTTTAACTCATGGCCTCTTTAGAAGTTACCAGTCAAGAGCCACAAATGATGTCAGCTATCGTGTTTTTAATTCGGACAAAGAGATTGTTGAGCAGCCTTTGAAAGAATGGTTGGAACTCCCAAAAGACTATATTTTCCCTGACATTTTTGAACCTTTTTAAGCTCAGTCTCGTAAAATCCTATAGCTGGAAGAAGCCAAGTGAGAGTATTTCTGGTCAAAGGGCTGTTTTGTTGATAGGTCAAAGGCCTTGAACATTTAGGATGACTATGAATACAGCAAATAAGCTCCTGTTTTTGCCATTAGGCGGAAGCGGTGAAATTGGAATGAACCTCAACCTGTATTGCTGTAATGGCAAATGGCTGATGGTAGATTGTGGAATTTCCTTTGCTGATGAAAGGGCGCCGGGCATTGATGTAATTGTTCCGGATGCATCCTTCATTGCGGAACATAAAGAAAATTTATTGGGTTTGATCGTTACGCATGCCCATGAAGATCATGTAGGAGCTGTGGCCCGCCTCTGGAAGGATTTTCTCTGTCCGGTCTATTGTAGTCCTTTTACGTCGGAGATCCTGCATTACAAGCTGAGTGAAGAAGGAATTCTGGATCTAGTGGACGTGAATGTCGTTGCGCCCGGAAGTTCTCTGCAACTTGGGGACTTCCATCTTGATTTTGTTGATCTCACGCATTCTATCCCTGAAATGCAGGCGCTTCTCATCACGACCCCTTACGGGAAGGTCATGCATAGCGGGGACTGGAAGCTTGATCCGGACCCTGTGGTAGGACCCGTGAGCGATATGGATCGAATGGAGGATGTTACCTCTGGCGATGTTCTCGCAATGATCTGTGATTCAACAAATGTCTTTAAACATGGCGTTTCAGGCTCTGAAGGAGATGTGAAGGATAGCCTCGATGAGCTCTTGGGTCGTCTTAAAACGGGCAGGGTAGCAGTTACGACTTTCGCATCCAACATTGCGCGGGTGAGCGCGATTGCCAAAATTGCCGAAAAACATGATCGGCATGTTGTCCTTGTGGGTAGATCCTTGATCCGAATGACTGAGGCGGCAAAAAAATCCGGTTATCTCAGTGATTTACCGAGCTTTCTTAAAGAACAGGATGCAGGATATCTACCTAAGGAAAAGATGCTGCTCCTGTGTACGGGGAGTCAGGGAGAACCAAGAGGAGCAATGGCCCGTATCGCCAGGGAAGATCATCCTCATGTTACCCTAGATAAGGGAGACACGGTTATTTTTTCATCCAAGGTCATACCGGGAAATGAAAAGGCTTTGTTTGGGCTTCATAATGAACTGACTGAAAATGGCATTAATGTCATCACGGAATCTGATGAATTTGTTCATGTATCTGGCCATCCCGCTCGTGAAGAGCTGGAAAGAATGTATGAAATTGTAAAACCACAAATTGCAGTTCCGGTCCATGGCGAGGCCCGGCACTTATCGGAACATTGTAATTTGGCGCTTTCCCTTGGTGTTCCAATTGCGATTGAGATCCGAAATGGGGATGTTTTGCAATTGGCCCCCGGTGCCCCGGAAATTATTGATCGCGTGCCTTCTGGTCGCCTGGCCGTCGATGCGGGCGGGACAACTTCGTTGGATGGCGATTTTCTCTCTACGCGCCGAAAAATGATCTTTAACGGATCGGCAAGTGCGCATCTGACGATTTCCTATGATGGCAAAATTACAAAACCGCCAGAGGTCCGTTTGAGGGGTGTGGTGGAAGAAGGGAATTTTCCATCCCTTCACAAAGATCTTCAGGATACTATCATCAAAGCTCATTATGATTTGTCGGCAAAAAATCGTCAGCAGGATCTTGAAGTTGAAAAGGCCGCAAGCCAAGCCATTAGACGTTTTTTTAGAAAGTTGGCTGGAAGACGACCCATTACCGATGTATATGTAAGTCGTGAAATCGAGAAAGAAGCCCGTGCAGAAGGTTGAGTTGAGAGGATAGGGAAGAAAAATGATTGGTAATTTGAACCATGTTGCGATCGCTGTTCCAGATCTAGAGGCGGCATCCAAAACCTACCGGGATATTTTGGGAGCAATTGTTCGTCCTCCTCAGGATGAGCCGGATCATGGTGTCACTGTAGTTTTTGTTGAACTCAACAATACAAAAATTGAGCTTTTACACCCGCTTGGTGATGACTCCCCGATTGCAAATTTTCTTGAAAAAAACAAAACAGGCGGCATTCATCATATCTGTTACGAAGTAGAAGATATTCTGGCAGCTCGTGATAAGCTGGTTCAGGAAGGCGCTCGGATTTTAGGAAGTGGTGAACCAAAGATTGGTGCACATGGAAAACCAGTACTCTTCCTGCATCCGAAAGACTTCAACGGTACACTTTTGGAACTGGAACAGGTTTAAGAGGGTCTTATGGATCTAGCGACAGGCCTTGTTGTCTATTTCATTCTCTGGTTTATTATTCTGTTTACCGTCCTGCCTTGGGGTGTCAGAACTCAGGAGGAAGAGGGTGAGGTTGAACCAGGTACAGTAGGAAGTGCTCCTGTAAACCCAGCGATCTGGAAAAAACTTCTGATTACGACAGTGGTAACTGGCATTGTGTTTGGGATCTTTTATAGTGTCGTTGAGTATGAATTGATCGATTTTCGATCTTACATGCAACAAAACTAGGTGCTTTCGAGGATCCAACGCAGCATGAAAGCGACAAGTTACCGCGCTGATATTGACGGGCTGAGAGCAATCTCGGCCCTTTCTATTTTTGCTTTTCATTTGGGGTTCGACAGTTTCTCTGGCGGATTTGTCGGCGTTGATATCTTTTTCGTGATTTCAGGGTATTTAATTGTTCCCAAAATAATTGAAGGCCTGGAAGCCAACGATTTCTCCTTGGCTCGTTTCTTTGAAAAACGGATCCGAAGAATATTGCCAGCGTTGTTGTTGGTTCTCTTGTTTTCTGTTGTTGTGGGGTACTTCCTCTTAGGTCCACGAGAATACAAAGAGTTCGCTTTAAGTGCACTTGCTACACTGGGCTTCGCAGCAAACTTCTTTTTCAATGATCGATCTGATTACTTCGCAGACGTCTCTCATCAAAAACCCTTCTTGCACGCTTGGTCCCTGGGGGTTGAAGAGCAGTTTTATATCCTAATACCGCTCCTCCTGATCGGTATATATAAACTCCTTAAATGGTCACCGCGAAAAGCCGTAATTATAATCACGGCTCTGTCCTTCATCTATAACCTGGTGATTGTCCGTATTGATGAAACCAATGCATTTTATCTTCCAATGTCTCGCTTTTGGGAATTGGGGTTAGGCGGATTGATTGCGCTTTATACGCCTGCGATCAAATTGGATAAATTCATAAGCGTTTTGGTGTTTATATTTGGCCTGGGATTAATCGGTCTCTCCCTGTTTTGGATTGATGATACCATCCGTTTTCCTGGAGAGGCCGCGCTTTTACCGGTTCTTGGCTCTGGCCTAATCATTTTAGCAGGGCAGACAGTTTTAAATCCAGCATCCCGGTTTTTAGGAAGCTTCCCTTTTCGGTATCTGGGGCGACTGTCCTATTCAATTTACCTTATTCATTGGCCGGTTATCGTTTTTGTACGGCTTTACATCTCCCGGCCTTTTAACCCCACTGAGCAACTGCTGATCTTTGTTTTTGGCATATTGTGGGCTGTCGCATCGTGGCATCTTATGGAAAGCTATTTGCTGGATCGCCGTAGAGTATGCATGAAACCACTCTTGCTGGGGGTGGCCAGCGCTCTTGCTATTATTGGCGGGACAGCTTGGGCGATTAGTTTGAGTAATGGTGCCCCGGCTCGTATGACAGCAGAAGCATTGAAAATCCACGAAGCTGTACAGGCAGAAAAAGAGCTTCCAAAACGAGAATGTGAGACTGTAATCCCCTTTAGCGATAGTTTGCCTAAAAAGTACAGTGTTTGTAGTTCTGGAAACCAACAAGGACAGCATATCCTTTTCTGGGGAGACTCCCATTCAGGTATGTTGATACAGGCATTTAATCATTTTTATGGGACTGATGGGAATTATATCTCGTCAACAGGAATGCCTGACTGTCCACCCATTCCAGATGTTGAAACGACCCGACGTAAAAACAGGGATATTTGTCCAACTTTTGTCAATGAGGTGATGAATTACTTGGATACCCATCAAGTGGATATGGTTGTTCTTGCAAGTCGGTGGGCCAATCTTGCCTCGACAGTTAGAGCCCCGGGTGACGGTGGGCGTAGTCACACAATTTTTGACCTAGAAGCCGACGGTAAGGAAATTTCATTTAAAGACGCCCTTAACAGAACAGTTAAGGAAATAAAGGCTCGCGGGGCGAATGTCCTCATTGTTGGGCCGGTTCCAGAAATTCAGTTTCATGTTCCGGATACTGTTATTCGTCATCTAAAAGGTTATGGAAATCTACCGATTGTGAAGCGATCCGAATTTGATGTCCGCCAATCAATTGTCATGAACGCGCTGACCAAACTGGAGAAAACAAAACTCGTTGATATTATATATCCGCATAATCTGCTCTGTGATCAGGGTTCCTGTGAAGTTTTCAAGAACGGGAACGTCCTCTACACAGATGATGATCATTTGAGTCTGGAAGGAGCACGTCCTATAGTAGATGCCTTGAGAGACGAGTTTAAGCGTTAGTGAGAAGAATGATCAAAGCTGCATTACGCACTCACTTGGTGTTAGCTGCCCTCGCGGTGAGCGGAACAGCCAACGCTGAGACATTGCAGGTGGAAGTTGATAAAGAAACCTGTCAAAAGGTTCAAAGACACTTGGCTCGGGCAGATGTCAATTACAAGCCAGGCGTAGATGCAAGGGGTAATCCAGTTGTTCCTGCAGATACGGTAGGGGGTCAGATAAAAATTCCAGATCAGATTATTGTTGATCTAGCCCTTCCGCTCAAAGATCTTTTCGCCGAAGATAATGCTCCAAATAGATCCTTGCAGAATGCTGATGTTTCCATTGGTAAACTTACCTATGACATTAAAACCGGTCGTCTCGACTTTAATGGTCAGGAGCTTGGAAATCCGGCGCTCGTTAAGATTGGTGAGAAATGCTATGAAGTCTATGATGGAAAAAGTGAGTAATGAGGATCTGGAATTGCACTTGCAATCTTCTCAAATCCCTATACAAAACAGAAAAATGCCGCATTTGTGGTGAAACATTATCTCAAGAATAAAGTGAATTACTGAGGGTTCCATGCGTCTTTCCCGATATTTTCTGCCAACCTTGAAAGAAGATCCCAAGGAAGCCCAAATCGTTTCCCATAGACTGATGTTGCGTGCCGGCATGATCCAGCAAGCCTCAGCCGGCATTTATTCTTGGCTACCACTTGGCCATCGGGTCCTGAAAAAAATCGAACAAATCGTTCGTGAGGAACAGGATAAAGCTGGCGCTATTGAAATCCTAATGCCAACCATTCAATCAGCAGATTTATGGCGGCAATCCAATCGCTATGACGATTATGGTAAGGAAATGCTGCGCATTGAGGATCGCCATGGCCGTGAAATGCTGTATGGCCCAACCAATGAAGAATTGGTCACTGATATATTTCGGACACATGTCAAAAGCTATAAAGACTTGCCGCTGAACCTTTATCACATCCAGTGGAAGTTCCGGGATGAAGTGCGTCCCCGGTTTGGCGTCATGCGCGGCCGTGAATTCCTGATGAAGGATGCTTATTCTTTCGATATGGATTATGAAGGCGCCAAGATCGCCTATAATCGGATGTTTGTGGCCTATTTGAAAACCTACGCAAGAATGGGGTTGCAGGCTATCCCGCTTCGGGCTGATACAGGTCCAATTGGTGGTGATCTCTCCCATGAGTTTATTATTCTCGCGGATACCGGAGAGAGTGAAGTTTTCTACCACAAAGATATTCTTGGACTGAAAACTCCAGAAGACAAAGACTACAGCCCTGACGAATTGCAGGGCATAGTGGATGAATGGACAAGCTATTATGCCGCGGCAGATGAAATGCATGATGCAGATAATTGCCCAATATCTGGTGATGAGTTGGTCAGTCGCCGGGGTATTGAAGTAGGCCATATCTTCCATTTCGGTCAAAAATATTCAGCCCCTTTTGAGGCGAATGTAACCGGACCGGATGGTAAGGATGTAACCGTCTCCATGGGTTCCTATGGTATTGGCGTTTCCCGTCTTGTTGGCGGTATCATTGAAGCCTGTCATGATGAAAATGGGATTATCTGGCCGGAGGCTGTTGCGCCATTCAAAGTCGGGTTGATCAATCTCAAGACAGGTGATGAAGCTTGTGATCAAGCCTGTGAAGATTTTTACGGGAAACTTCAGTCTGCTGGCGTCGAAGTTCTCTATGATGATCGAAATGAACGGGCAGGGGGTAAGTTTGCCAACATGGATTTGATCGGTTTGCCATGGCAGGTGACGATTGGCCCACGCGGATTAAAATCCGGTGTTGTCGAGTTCAAGAACCGGGCTACTGGCGAAAAAACTGAACTCTCTCCCGAAGATGCTTTGCAAAGACTGGTAGGCTAACCGGCGTGTTTTCCCGTTTTGAATGGACAATGGCCCTCAGGTACCTTCGCGCTCGGCGACAGGAAGGGTTTATCTCGGTTATCGCACTATTTTCCTTTTTGGGAATTGGGCTTGGGGTTGCAACCCTGATTATCGTCATGTCCGTGATGAACGGGTTCCGTGCGGAGCTGCTGGACCGTATTCTTGGAATGAACGGTCATTACGAGATCAAGGCCCCTGAAAACAAGCCTTTGGTCGATTTCCAGCCTGTTATCGACAGCCTGGAGCGTGTTGATGGGGTTGTTCGTGTCTCCCCGCTAGTCCAAGGACAGGTCATGACAACGGCCGGTGGCAGCGCAAGCGGCGCCCTTGTTCGGGGTATCACATCAGAAGAGCTGGATAAACTGGTGGCTCTTTCTGCAAATATCGTCGACGGCAGTAAAGAGAGCTTTGAAGAAGGAAGAGGGGTCCTGGTCGGGTTTCGTCTGGCTCAATCATTAGGCATCAGGGCTGGCGATCTTATCAAGTTGATTTCCCCAAAGACCACTTCGACAGTTGTTGGTTCATTACCTCGAATTAAGACCTACAAGGTGGCGGGGCTGTTTAATACGGGCATGTATGAATATGACAGTGGCTATGTCTATATGTCACTTGGGGCTGCGCAAAAATATTTTAAACTCGGAGAAGGGGTTACCTCTCTTGAGGTTTTTGCGACGGATCCTGACAAAGCTTTAAAGATTAGGCGCGAAGTAATTAATGCAGTTCCTATTCGGGCCTTCATATATGATTGGCAACAATCAAGAGCCAGTTTCTTTAATGCCCTGGAGGTTGAACGGAACGTCATGTTCCTGATCCTTACACTCATAATCCTGGTTGCTGCTTTCAACATTATTTCCAGTCTGATTATGCTCGTAAAAGATAAAGGTCGAGACGTTGCAATTCTCCGAACTATGGGGGCAACTCGCGGGATGATCATGCGAGTATTTTTCATTGCGGGTGCCAGTATCGGTCTTGTTGGAACCTTGTTTGGATTTCTCTTGGGGATTGGTTTCTGTGCCAATATCGATCGGATAAAATCTTTCATTGAAGGCTTAACAGGGGCAGAGCTATTTTCGGCTGAGATTTACTTTCTCTCTCACCTCCCAGCAAAGGTTGACCCTGCAGAAGTAACAGCTGTTGTTTTAATGTCGGTCATCATTTCACTGGCTGCGACTATCTATCCGTCATGGAGAGCTGCTCGTCTCGATCCGGTGGAGGCACTTCGCTATGAGTGATGTTGTCCTCAACCTGCAGCATGTCGGACGGGTGTTTGAGCAGGCCGGCGATAAGCTTGAAGTTCTAAAAGATGTGAACCTTCAGATTAAAGCTGGTGAAGTCGTCGCGTTGCTCGGTCAGTCAGGAGCCGGTAAATCAACACTGTTGCAAATTGCAGGTTTGCTTGAGCCACCTTCCTCGGGTGAAGTGATCATTAATGGCGTTGATTGCGCTAGAGCCCGGGATAAGAAAAGAACGGAAACTAGACGCACAGATATAGGGTTTGTTTATCAGTTTCATCATTTGCTGCCCGAGTTTTCCGCACTGGAAAATGTAATGATGCCAAATCTTATATCTGGGGTCGCAAAATCTAAAGCCAAAGCTAAAGCAACTGAATTGTTGGAAATGATGGGCTTATCACATCGGCTAAAACATCGTCCGGCAAAACTCTCAGGTGGTGAGCAGCAACGGGTCGCGATCGCACGCGCTCTTGCCAATGATCCAGTTTTACTTTTGGCTGATGAGCCTACTGGTAATCTGGATGAACAAACAGCTGATATGGTTTTCAAAAATTTCATGAAGCTTCTGAAGCAACATAACGTAGCTGCATTGGTCGCGACGCATAATATAGACCTAGCACGCCGAATGGATAGAGTGGTTCATATCCGTGATCACCAATTAGTTTCCGATCCTGTTCGTTGATTCATATAACTAATCTGATTCGTTCTTTTTCATCGAATCAGCTTCCAATAGATATTCCACCCTCCTTTCTAACTCATTGAAATATTTATTAATAATATTTTTGTTCTCTTTTTGTTTGACTGTAGAACAAAATAGGAACATAACTAACTTCCAAGCAGATTAAGGAGGATCACATGTCTAAACGGAATTATTTGAAGAATGGTTTTGAGTTCGTGGTTTTCGCAAGTGTATTGGCTACACTTGTATTCTGGTCTGAGATTGTCCACAGCTTCACTGGTTGACTGATATGGACCTGGGAAGTTCTAGGGTAGGTAAAATTCCCAACTTTCTAATTTTATCCACAGAAAATTTTCATAGGTTGAATGTCAAGTCCTGATCTTTAGAAAAGGATATGCTGTAATGGGGCAGGTGAAGTCTTTATACGGAGAGCCGATCTTGTCTCATGCCAGCTTTGTGCACCTGCGTGTACACACTGCCTATTCCTTGTCGGAAGGGGCAATCCCGATCAAGAAACTCGTGGGCCTGTGCAAAGATCGGCGGATGCCCGCAGTTGCGATCACCGACACCAATAATATGTTCGGTAGCCTCGAATTTTCCCTGGCGCTTCCCGGTGCCGGTATTCAGCCAATTATTGGCTGTCAGATTTCTGTTTCAAACGAAGGGGAGCGGGAACGCAATGGTCGTCGCCCAGAACCAGATCCAATTGTTCTTCTGGCGCAGAATGAAACTGGGTATTACAACCTCCTCAAACTAACGTCCCACGCTTTCTTGAAAACAGAAGCTGGTGAAACTGCTCAGGTTCCGTTTGATATTCTCAAAAAATATGCTGGTGGACTAATTTGCCTGACTGGCGGTGCTGGTGGTCCAATCGGTAAACTTATCCTCTCCGATAAAGCGGATGAAGCGCTTGAATATATCAAACGTCTCAAGCTTGTGTTTCAGGATCGCCTTTATATCGAATTGCAGCGGCATAATTTGGAAAGTGAAGAGCTTAGTGAGCCTCATTTCCTCAAATTTGCATATGATCTTGATATTCCGCTGGTCGCTACCAATGAATGTTTCTTCCCAAACAGGGAAATGTACGAAGCTCATGATGCTTTGCTGTGTATAGCGGCTGGTAAATATGTTGGGGATATGGATCGGCCAAGGCGAACGCCGGAACATTATTTCAAGTCAGCTGAAGAAATGGCTGAATTATTCTCTGACTTGCCAGAAGCGATATCCAATACTTTGGTGATTGCCAGACGGTGTGCTTTTGCATCACCAGCCCGCGATCCTATTTTGCCAGCATTCGGCGATGGCGCGTCACTGGACGAGGCAGGTCAGCTTGAGCTTATGGCGAAAGAAGGTCTTGAAAAGCGTCTGATTGAAGAAGTTTTCACAGATGATATGGACGAAGAGACACGTCAAGCCAAAGGTTCTGAGTATCGGGAGAGGCTGGATTTTGAAATCAGTGTTATTAACCAGATGGGTTTCCCTGGATACTTTTTGATCGTTTCGGATTTTATTCAATGGTCGAAAGAGCATGACATTCCAGTGGGACCAGGTCGTGGTTCTGGTGCGGGTTCGGTCGTTGCCTGGGCACTCACAATTACAGATCTGGATCCACTGCGGTTTGGTTTGCTGTTTGAACGTTTCTTGAACCCGGAACGGGTCAGTATGCCGGACTTTGATATCGATTTCTGCCAGGATAAGCGAGAGCAGGTCATCCGATATGTTCAGGATAAATACGGCCATGATCAGGTCGCCCAAATTATTACCTATGGTAAGTTGCAGGCCAAAGCTGCCATTCGGGATGTCGGACGCGTATTGCAGATGCCTTACGGGCAGGTGGACCGGATTAGTAAACTGATCCCGTCCAATCCGGCAAATCCGATGACTTTGCAAGAAGCCCTGGATAGTGAAGTTCCTCTCCGGGAAGCGCAGCGAAATGATCCGGAAGTTGCCCGTCTTATCGAAATTGCGTTGCAGCTTGAAGGTTTGTACCGCCACGCCTCTACTCATGCGGCTGGTGTTGTGATCGGGGACAGGGAACTTGATGAGTTGGTTCCTCTTTATCGAGACCCTAAATCAGACATGCCGGTCACTCAATATTCCATGAAATATGTGGAAACTGCTGGTCTTGTTAAGTTTGACTTTTTGGGTCTAAAAACCCTTACCGTGCTTGATCGGGCCAAAGACCTGATCGCCAAACGGGGTATTGAAATCAACTTTCCAACAGTTCCTCTTGATGATCCGAAAACCTTTGAGCTTCTTTCCCGTGGCGATACAGTTGGTGTCTTCCAGTTAGAGAGTTCCGGTATGAGGGACATGCTCCGGAAAATGCGGCCAGACGCCTTTGAAGATATCATTGCGATTGTGGCCCTTTACCGACCGGGACCCATGGAAAATATTCCCACCTATATCCGTTGTAAGCATGGAGAAGAGGAACCGAACCTTCTACATCCAAAGCTTCACGATATTCTGGAGGAAACCTACGGGGTTATTATTTACCAGGAGCAGGTGATGGAAATTGCCAAGATCCTGGCTGGATATAGCTTGGGTCAAGCAGACGTGCTGCGCCGTGCCATGGGTAAGAAAATTAAAGAGGAAATGGACAAGCAGCGGGCTTACTTCTGTGAAGGTGCCGAAAAAGAAGGTGTGGATCCTAAAGATGCCAGCCACATTTTTGATCTGGTTGCCAAGTTTGCTAGCTATGGATTCAATAAGTCCCATGCGGCAGCCTATGCACTTGTCTCCTATCATACCGCTTATTTGAAAGCGAATTTCCCAGTAGAGTTCATGGCCGCCTCTATGAGCTTGGATATCAACAACACGGATAAGCTCAATATTTTCCGCCAAGATTTGGAAAGGATGAAAATTCCACTTAATCCGCCATGCCTCAACAAATCACAAGTTGAGTTTGATGTTGAGTTTGAGGGCGAACAGGGAGCTGTCCGCTATGCACTTGCCGCGATTAAAAATGTGGGCCGGGAAGCCATGGCTGGAATTGTTAAAGAACGAAATGAAAATGGTGATTTTAAAGACATCTTTGATTTTGCTTCTCGACTAAATCCCAAATTCCTCAATAAACGGCAAGCTGAAAATCTGACCCGAGCAGGAGCGTTTGATAGCCTGCATGATGATAGAGCTCAAACTTTTGCATCGCTCGAAAATATCCTTCGCCACGCGCAGCAAATGGAGGAAGAGAGAGGTTCTGGGCAAGTCAATCTTTTTGGAGGTGCAGATACTTCTGTCAGTGTAGCCCCGGTAATGGTAGCGGCTCCCCGCTGGACATCTATGGAGCAGTTGAAGCAGGAGTTTGACGCGATCGGGTTTTATCTCTCGGGCCATCCATTGGATGCATACGCTAAAACGCTCGATAAGGCAGGTGTAAGAAGCAGTGCTGCCTTTCTGGCAGGCTTAAGCGCCTCTGAAAGTGCCGCGAAACTTGCAGGTACTGTGATGGGTAAGCGGCAGATCAAGACAAAGAAAGGCAAAGCCTTGGCGTTTGTGCAATTGTCTGATGCTTCAGGTGCTTTTGAGGTAACCATGTTTGAGGAAACCCTAATGCAATGTCGAGAGATCCTTGAAGTTGGAACCTCACTAGTGATTGGGGTATCCGGACACATGGATGTTGAGAATGAGCAACCGCGGATTACAGCACAGTCAGTTCAACGACTGGAGACCGTTGCCGCTCAAACAGGGGATGGTGTGCGGATCTTCCTGGATAACGATGAACAGTTGAGCCAAATTGCCAGCATATTGGATAAAGGTGGGCCAGGGCGGGGCCGGGTTGCTTTTGTCGTTAATTTGGAGGAGGAAAATAGGGAAGTAGAGGTGGATCTGTCGGCCACCTACACAATTTCTCCTGAAATCCGTCAAGCTCTGAAATATGTCTCTGGTGTCCTGGATGTTCACGATATTTAGCCAGTAATTCTCAAAAACAGTAATTAAATTCAGAAAAGTGAACTTTTTCCTTGCATCTGAAGGGGAGGAAGAGTAGGTACCGCGATGTAAATTCACACGTGGGTTTGGGTTTCATTGTGTTGATGTTTCCCGTCCGGTGTTTGGGTGATCCAAACCACGACCCACGGAGGTTTAACCGGAAAAGGAGTTATTGCAGAATGACACTGCCAACTTTTACTATGCGTCAGCTTCTGGAAGCTGGTGTACATTTTGGACATCAGTCCCGCCGTTGGAACCCAAAAATGGGTCCATACATCTTCGGAAAAAGAAACAACATCCACATTATCGATCTGCAGCAGACAGTTCCAATGCTGCACCAGGCTCTGAAAGCTGTTCGTGACACAGTTTCAGGTGGTGGCCGTGTTCTGTTCGTTGGCACGAAACGTCAGGCTTCTGATGTTGTTGCTGACACAGCTAAGCAATGTGCGCAGTTCTATGTGAACCATCGCTGGCTCGGCGGAATGCTGACAAACTGGAAAACAGTTTCTGAATCCATCAAGCGTCTGCGGGAAGCAGAAGAAACTCTGTCTGCTGATGAAGTTGGTCTGACCAAGAAAGAAGTTCTAAAGCTTACTCGTGAACGGGATAAGCTGGAGCTGGCCCTTGGTGGTATTAAAGACATGGGTGGTCTTCCAAACATTATTGTTGTGATTGACACCAACAAAGAAGATCTGGCCGTTAAAGAAGCGAACAAACTCGGTATTCCGGTTGTTGCTATCTTGGACAGCAACTCAGATCCTGATGGAATTGATTACCCGATCCCAGGAAACGATGACGCACTTCGCGCGATCAACCTTTACTGTGATCTGTTCAAACAAGCTGTTCTGGATGGTATTTCTGTAGAAATGGCAGAACAGGGCGTTGACCTCGGTGAAGCTGTTGAGCCTGTGGCTGAAGAGCTGCCAGCTGCTGAAGAAGTTGCTGAGGAAGCTCCAGCTGAAGAAGTCGCTGCGACTGAATAACAAGTCTGTCATATGTCCGTCATGGACATATGACATTTGATTTTCACGAATTTAAATGACACGAGGATAGGCTATGCCTGCAATTACAGCTTCATTGGTTAAAGAACTCCGCGAAAAATCTGGTGCGGGTATGATGGATTGTAAAAAAGCCCTGACAGAAACTGATGGTGATCTGGACGCCGCTGTAGATTGGCTGCGGACCAAAGGACTTGCAACTGCTTCCAAAAAATCTGGTCGTGTTGCTGCTGAAGGTCTGGTTGCTGTTTCTACAAACGGAACAAAAGGCGCAATCGTTGAAGTCAATGCTGAGACTGACTTTGTTGGTCGGAACGAAGACTTCCAGAAACTGGTTTCTGGTATTGCTGAAGTTGCCGCAGAAGTTGGTGGTGATCTTGATGCGATTAAAGCTGCTTCTTTCCCAGGTGGTAGCGATACTGTAGAGGCAACTCTGACAAATGCGATCGCGACAATTGGTGAGAATATGAACCTGCGCCGCGCAGCTTCTGTCGAAGTTTCTAACGGTGTTGTATCTTCATACTTGCATAACGCGGTAACTGATGGTCTTGGTAAAATCGGTATCCTGGTTGCACTTGAAAGCGAAGGGGATAAGGACCGCCTTGACGTTCTTGGTAAGCAGCTTGCGATGCATATTGCGGCTACCAGCCCAGAGTCCATTAGCGTCGATGACTTGGACCCAGAACTGGTAGAGCGGGAAAAAGCTGTTCTGTCAGAGCAGGCTCGCGAATCTGGTAAGCCAGAAGAAATCATCGAAAAGATGGTTCAGGGTCGTATCAACAAATTCTATCAGGAAGTTGTTCTTCTGAAGCAGACATTTGTGGTTGACGGTGAAAACACTGTTGAAAAAGCCATTGAACTTGTCGCTAAAGAAATCGGAAGCCCAATTAAGCTGACTCAGATGGTTCGCTTTGCTGTGGGTGAAGGTATCGAAAAAGAAGAATCTGATTTCGCTGCTGAAGTTGCTGCTGCGGTAGGCAACTAAGCCGTTCGGATAGAGACGAAAAAGGCGGTCCCAAATTGGGGCCGCCTTCTTTTTGCGCGGGATGCAGCGATGGCTTTTCAAATTCATTCATTCCTGTATGCTGTCTTCCCATCTGATTTTCAACATTTCTGAATTTTGATCGGTGACAAAAATGGCAAGTGAGCCAAAATACAAACGGGTGCTTCTTAAATGCTCCGGCGAAGCCCTGTTGGGTAATCAGCAATACGGTATTGATGTTGAAACAGCGACACGCATCGCTAAAGATATCCGTCAGGCACATGATATGGGTATTGAAATCTGTATCGTTGTCGGCGGTGGAAACATTTTCAGAGGCGTTTCTGGTACAGCCCAGGGTATGGATCAGGCTAACGCAGATTACATGGGGATGATGGCGACTGTTATGAATGCACTTGCAATGCAGCACGCTATCGAAAAAGAAGGAATGGACAGCCGGGTTCTTTCCGCCATTCCAATGGCTTCGGTCTGCGAACCCTATATTCGCCGGCGGGCAGAGCGCCATCTTGAAAAAGGCCGCATTGTGATTTTTGCTGCTGGTACAGGAAATCCATTTTTTACAACAGATACAGCTGCAGCCTTGCGGGCGGCAGAAATGAAATGTGATGCCCTGCTAAAAGGAACAAATGTAGACGGTGTCTATGATAAAGATCCTGCCAAATTTGATGATGCAGAGCGGTTTGAAACGCTGACTCATTTGGAGGTCATTTCCAAAGACTTGAAAGTCATGGATGCTGCAGCTATTTCTTTGGCGCGTGAAAACGGAATTCCAATTCTTGTCTTTTCAATCCATGAAAAAGGCGCGATCGCAGATGTAATTTGTAAGAATGGCAAGTTTACGGAAGTCATCTGACCAGAAACTTGCTATAGAGATACACTTTAAAAATCGAAAAGATTAATCCTTCAGGAGGTAATGAGGATGCCAGTGCCCAATATGAAAGACCTTGAAAAGCGCATGGGAGGTGCTCTAGAGGCTCTTAAAGGTGAATTTGCGGGCTTGCGCACAGGGCGCGCACATATCAGTCTTCTTGATCCAGTAATGGTTGAATCTTATGGAGCCTCTATGCCGATTCAACAGGTTGGTACGGTGAGTGCACCAGAACCTCGCATGCTGTCAGTGACTGTCTGGGATAAGAGTAATGTTTCAGCGGTCGAAAAAGGCATTCGGAATGCAGGCCTTGGCTTAAACCCAGTTGTTGATGGAATGACTGTTCGTGTGCCGATCCCTGAACTGACAGAAGAGCGCCGTATCGATTTGACGAAAGTTGCTAGTGGTTACGCTGAACAGGCGAAAATTGCGATCCGCAATGTTCGTCGCCATGGGATTGATGATGCTAAAGCAGCCGAAAAAGAGGGCGACTTTTCAAAAGATGATGTGAAACACGCTGAGGATGAAATCCAAAAGCTTACAGATACATACGTTAAAAAAGTTGATGTTCTTCTCGGTGAAAAACAACAGGAAATTATGCAGGTCTGATTGATGGGGATTGTTGAGAAAAACGATCTGACTGCGAATTCCTTGAAGCACATAGCCATTATTATGGATGGAAATGGCAGATGGGCTAATAAACGTGCGTTAAGTCGACTAAAAGGTCACGAGCAAGGCGCTAACGCCGTGCGTGAAGCGATAAAAGGCTGCCGTGAACTTGGTATTCCCTTCCTGACTCTGTTTGCATTCTCTTCCGAAAATTGGAAGCGACCTAAAGATGAAGTTAATCATCTCATGGGCCTGTTTCGATATTTCTTTAACAAGGAATTGAAGGATTTATCAGAAGCCGGCGTTAAAGTGAACTTTATAGGGAATATCAAAAAGTTACCTGAGGATGTACAGGACTTAGTTCAAATCGCCAAAGATAAAACTGCAGGGAATACTGACCTTGTCTTGACCATCGCACTGAGCTATGGCGGTAAGGAAGAAATTACGTCTGCAGCTCGGAAGATTGCAAAACTCATCCTGGATGGAGAACTTGCGCCTGATGAGATTGATGAAACGTTTTTCGCGTCTCATTTAGAGACTGATGGTTTACCAGACCCTGACATTATCTTACGAACAAGTGGTGAGCAACGGATCAGCAATTTCCTTCTCTGGCAATCTGCTTATTCCGAATTGATATTTCAGGAAGTACTTTGGCCTGATTTTGACAGAAGCTGGCTTGAAAAAGCAGTAGACGAGTTTCATTCCAGGTGTCGTCGCTATGGGGCAATCAGTGTCTGAACGTGGTTTATCCTCTCTTCAGCTCAGGGTGCTCTCGGCTGCAGTACTTGCGCCAATTGCAGTGGCAGCTGTTTACCTGGGAGCAGAATTCTTTGCGCTTTTTTTAGCTATTGCAGCAGCAGCTATGTGCTTTGAATGGTGCAAAGCGTCCTTCATTCATAACAAGAACAGCTACATTTTCCTGGTGATATCCTGGATCCTGTTTTCAATTTTCCTCGCTTATGAAGAGTATGTTTTTTACGCCTTCTGGTGCGTAATAATTTGCGCAGTCGCACTCATTGCTCTGACCTGGCTTCGAAAAGAAGAGAGGGAATGGAAAGGAGCTTTCATAGGCCCCCTTTACATTGGAATTCCAGTTCTTTCGCTTCTGGAGATTAGGGAAGCATATGAGCTCGGTCTAGTCTACACACTGACTTTATTTCTCATTGTATGGGCAACCGACATAGGAGCCTATTTCTTCGGAAGATCCATTGGCGGACCGAAAATAGCTCCATCAATCAGCCCTAATAAAACTTGGGCTGGTCTTATTGGCGGTATGATTTGTTCAGCGATAACAGCTGCCTTATGTAACGCCTACCTTCTTCATATTGAGATTTCTGAAATTTGGATCGCTTTGGCTGGAGCATGTTTGGCAGTATTGGCGCAAGTTGGTGACTTCTTTGAATCTGGATGGAAACGACATTTTGGCATCAAAGATGCCAGTAATCTCATTCCGGGGCATGGAGGGGTCCTAGATCGGCTTGATGGTGTTCTTTTTGTAGCGCCTGCGCTATATGGTTTGATTTACCTGGTAGGGAAATGATGATGTTGCAATCTGCCCCTGTGACAGATCTAGAAAATGTTACATTTGCACATCCCAAGAAGGTCAGTATTTTTGGGGCTACAGGTTCAGTTGGCACAAGTACCATAGACTTGATCAAGCGTCAGCCCAACCAATTCGATGTTGATGTCCTTACTGCGAACACAAATGCTGGTGAATTGGCGCAATACGCAATCCAATTGAAAGCAAACCTTGCTGTCATAGCGGATGAAAGTAAATATCAAGAACTACAAGATCTCCTTAAAGGAACTGGAATAGAAGTTGCCGCAGGCGAGAGTGCCTTGATCGAAGCCGCCGGTCGTCCTATGGATTGGATGATGGCTGCCATTATGGGATCGGCAGGTTTACGCCCGACTTTAGCGGCTATAAAAAAGGGGACAACAGTAGCGCTCGCCAATAAAGAGGCCCTTGTCTGTGCTGGATCACTGATGATGCAGGAAGTTCGGTCGCATCACTCAGTCTTGCTACCGGTAGACAGTGAGCATAATGCAATTTTTCAGGTTTTGGATGAAAAACAGTCCAGTTCAATTCGACGAATTATTCTAACTGCTTCAGGTGGACCCTTCAGGTGTACGCCGTTACACCAGATGAAGGAGGTAACACTGGAGCAGGCATTGAAGCACCCCAACTGGGATATGGGCGCCAAAATCTCAATTGATAGTGCAACAATGATGAATAAAGGGCTTGAATTCATTGAAGCTTTTCATCTTTTTCCAGTTGATCAGGAACAGATTGAAATTCTGGTTCATCCCCAGTCAGTTATTCATAGTATGGTGGAATACAGGGATGGTTCAATCTTGGCACAAATGGGAAGTCCGGATATGAGGATTCCGATATCCTATGCCCTTGGCTGGCCAGAGCGTCATTGTTTTGATCAAGAGACGCTTGATTTTACAGAACTTGGTCAGTTTACATTTGAGGCGCCTGATTTAGAAAGATTTCGCGCTCTTGGGTTAGCCAAAAATGCACTGAAAACTGGAAAATCGGCTCCAGCGATCTTAAATGCAGCAAATGAAGTGGCTGTTGAAGGCTTCTTAAGTAAACGGATAGGATTCCTAGATATTGTAGCTGTTGTAGACAAGGTTTTGGAAAAAGCTGAATTTATCGAGCTGCGATCTTTGGAAGATGTGTTTTACCAAGACGCAAAAGGCCGGGAACTGGCAAGAGAAGTTATCAAATCTTTTTAGATTGATGCTTTACGGATTAGAGTAACAGGAAAAACGACATGGAATTGCTTATAGAGAACTGGATTTATCTTCCCGCTTTTGTGGCTGTTATTACCATCCTCGTCTTTGTCCATGAATATGGCCATTACAAAATCGCGCGGCTTTGTGGGGTCAAGGTTGATGTTTTCTCTATCGGTTTTGGTAAAGAGTTATTCGGCTGGTATGACAAAAATGGTTGTCGTTGGCGGATTAGTGCCATTCCCTTTGGTGGTTATGTAAAATTCTTTGGAGATGCCGGGGTTGCCAGCAATGCGCAAGGTGACAATGAGTTAGATCAGATGTCGCCAGAGGATAAGGCTGTTTCCTTCCATCACAAGAAACTCTGGCAGCGGGCGGCTGTTGTATTTGCGGGTCCAGCTGCAAATTTCATTTTCGCGATTGTTGCATTGTGCATTCTTTTCATGACACTGGGGCAAGCGAATACGCCTCCAGTTGCCAATGAAGTCATCCCTGAGAGTGCTGCTGAAGAGGCAGGTATACTCCCGGGAGATCGTATCTTAAGTATTAACGGGGATCCCATATCCAGCTTTGAGGAGCTTCGCCAGCAGGTTGTGGTCGGTTTGGATGAGCCGCTAAATATGACCATTGATCGAAACGGTGCTGAGCTGACATTAACTGTCATTCCGAAGGTCGTTGAATTTACAGACGGTAGCGGAAATGTTCAAAAGATTGGGCAATTGGGAATTCGCTCAACGCAGCGGGAGTTTCGTGAGCACGGCCTTATAAGCGCCATCGGGGCAGCTGTTGATCAGACCTGGTTTGTTACAACGGCGACTTTAAAGGGTGCCTGGCAAATGATCACTGGCACGCGCGACAGTTCTGAACTAAGCGGACCCCTTGGCATTATTAAAATGTCTGGTGACGCAGCGAAGCAGGGCGAAAACCTTGGTGGAAGTCTTCTTTCGCTTTTCAACTTTATGATTTTCGTCTCTATCAGTCTCGGGCTAATCAATCTTTTCCCAATTCCCATGCTGGATGGTGGGCATCTCTTGTTTTATGGTGTCGAAGCTGTCCGCGGCAAACCTCTCGGTGAAAAAACCATGGAATTTGGTTTCCGCATTGGACTAACACTCGTATTGATGTTAATGGTCTTTGCGACGTGGAATGACCTGAATAAACCATGGATAAAAGATTTTTTCACAGGTATATTCTCGTAGACTGCCTTTACAGGTAGTATATTGATTGAATTGAGAAAAGTTCCTATTTGGGGGGATTGAAATTGCGCAGTTTACTGATTGTCTGCTTCCTGGCCATGGCAGCACTTGGATCTGTAGTGGCAAACCCCGGAAGCTCTCATGCGCAAACCTCAAACAGTATCACGGAAATTCGGGTTGAAGGTAACCGGCGGATCGAAGCCGCAACTGTAAAATCTTATCTCCTTTTTGATGTCGGTTCTCCCTATGATCGTGGCCGCGTTGACAAATCTCTAAAAGCTCTTTTTAACACAGGGCTATTCGCTGACGTCACGATCCGTCGAAATGGAAGCTCAGTGACTGTTGCAGTTGTTGAAAACCCCATCATCAATCGTCTCGCATTTGAGGGTAACCTCAGAATTGAAGATGAAGTGCTGAGTGCAGAAGTTCAACTTCGACCTCGCGTTGTGTATACACGTGCAAGGGTTCAAAACGATGTTCAGCGAATTATTACGGTGTATCGCCGAAGTGGTCGTTTCGCAGCGGTAGTAGAGCCAAAAGTCATTCAGTTGCCAGAAAACCGGGTTGATCTAGTCTTTGAGATTAACGAAGGCGAAGAGACTGGAATTAATAAGGTTCGCTTCATCGGAAATAAGAAATTCTCTGATAGTCGACTATTGAGCCAAATATCCACGACAGAAACCCGTTGGTATAATTTCCTGTCTGATAGTGACACATACGATCCTGACAGACTGACATATGACCGTGAATTGCTCAGAAAATATTATTTGAGTAAAGGCTATGCCGATTTCAGGGTTGTATCCGCTGTTGCTGAACTTACACCAAATAGAGATGGCTTTTTTATCACCTTCGCTTTGGATGAAGGGAAGCAATATAACTTCGCCAAGATTGATGTAAAAAGTGAAATTAAGGATCTTCAGCCTGAAGCTGTTAGGGCGCTCTTGACGACTTTTGAAGGCGAAACATACAACGCTGATAAAATCGAAGAAAGCATCCAGAATATTACCTTTGAGCTTGGCAAACTTGGATATGCCTTCGTGAATGTCCGTCCGAGAATTGACAGAAACCCTGATGATTTAACGATTGGTGTCACCTATGAGATCAATAAAGGCTCTAGGGTATATGTTGAACGGATCAATATTACTGGTAACGTTCGTACACTTGATCATGTTATCCGACGTGAATTCCGGCTTGTAGAAGGGGATGCCTTTAATACAGCGCTTCTTCGCCGGTCTCAATCACGCATCCGCTCACTCAACTTTTTTGAAAAAGTAGAAGTGACCCAAGATGAAGGGTCAGCACCTGACAAAACGGTTATCAACGTTGATGTACAGGAAAAATCAACAGGTGAGCTGAGTATTGGCGCAGGTTTCTCGACTGAAAACTCTGTTTCAGGCGATTTACAAATCCGAGAGAGAAACCTGTTGGGTAAAGGGCAGGACCTTAGGTTCAAAATCTCACTCGGTACAGAGACACAGCAGATTGATCTTGGATTTACCGAACCCTATTTCTTGGGTAAGGATATGAGTGGTGGTTTCGATATATACAGCATCATTGATGATCGCCAGGATGAGTCAGGTTATGATCTCAGAAAAATCGGACTTAGACTTCGTTCTGGTTTTCCCATAACTGAACGGGTTTCTGCCTCTGTCGGGTATACGATTGAGGATCTCGAAATCAGTGATGTCGATAGTGATGCCTCTTCTGTTATTCAGCGGTCTGAAGGACGTGAGCTGACATCTGGCGTGAATTATAAGATTACCGTCAATTATCTAGACGATAACCTATTACCGACCGAAGGTTATCGGTATTCATTTGGTCAGACCTTTAATGGTCTTGGCGGTGACGTTTATGGAATTTCATCTATTGCCGACATAGTCTACTTCTACCCCGTCTATGAGAGGGATGTTGTTTTTAGCGTTGGTGCAGAAACAGGCTATGTGTTTGGTTTAGGTGAAGATGTAGGTGTAAACCAGCGGTTTAATTTGGGCGGCCGCTCATTTAGAGGGTTTGAAAAAGCTGGTTTGGGACCTAGAGATACTAATACGGATGATGCGCTAGGTGGCAACACATATATTGTTGGATCTGCTGAACTTCGCTTCCCTATGGGTTTCCCAGAAGAATTTGGACTGTTAGGACGAACGTTTGTCAATGTCGGTACATTGACAGACATTGATGACAATGATCCAGATATTGTGGATGATCCTTCAATTCGTGCTTCCGCGGGCTTTGGCGTGAACTGGACTTCACCTTTTGGGCCTCTCCAGGTGAATTTTTCATATCCGTTCTTGAAAGAAGATTACGACAAAGAGGAAGTGTTCCAGCTTGAATTTGGAACCCGCTTCTAATTAGACTGTTATGATGATTTATCGAATAAAACAGATAATGGCTTTACTGCCAGTCCTTTTGGTATTGACGACAGCAAATTTGTCGGCAGAAGAAGGGCAAAGAATTGCAGTTCTTGACCTGGGTAAGGTCCTGATAAATTCCCTCGCAATGCAGGATATTGATCGGCAATTGAAAACAGCGGATCAAAAACTTAAGACAGACGTTCAGGCTCAGGAACAAACTTTCAGGGAAGAACAGCAGAAATTGAACGAACAACGGGCAATTTTAGCGCCTGAAGTTTTCCGGCAAAAGGTCGACGATCTGAACCGGAAGGGGGCTAGTTATCGCAATGACTACCAGAAAAAGGTACAACAACTAGCGCGAAGTCGGTCAGTTGCCATCCGAAAGATTGAAAAAACAATGGAGCCCATTGTTTCAGACATTGCGAACGCGGTCGGCGCAACCATGATAGTGGAAAAAAGTAACATCATTTTTGGGGTCAAAAGCCTGAATATCTCAGATGAGGTTATTAAACGTTTAAATACACAGCTTAAGTCATTGAAACTGGAAATCGTTCCTTTATCGCAGGCTAACTGATGGCGGATGCAAGCTTTTTCAAAAAAGAGGGGCCTTTTCGTCTTCAGGAATTAGCGGATATTTCTGGAGCAACACTTCTGAATAGTGATTTGTCTGAACTGATGATTATTGACGTTGGTTCACTGGATCAGGCCGGCCCAGGTGAAATTAGTTTTCTCAGTAATCCAAAATATGTGGAAGTTTTTAAAACCACAAAAGCGTCTGCCTGCATTATTTCAGAAAAACAGGTTCAACACGCACCTGAAGGCATTGCGGTTCTGGTTTCAGGTGATCCTTACAAGTCTTATGCAAAAATCGCGCAGCATTTTTATCCAGCTGAAAAGTCTACTGGTGAAATCCACCCAACGGCTGTCATTGCGCCGACTGCACGGATAGGAGAAAATGTTTCTATCGGTGCGTACTCCATTATCGGGGAAAATGTTCGTATTGGCAGAGATACTATCATCAAAAATCAAGTGTCAATCGAGGAGGGCGTCAAACTTGGTCGGAATTGTATAATTTCCTCTCAAGTTAGTCTGCAGGCTTGTCATATTGGTGACAATGTAACTTTGCATTCTGGGGTTCGAATTGGGTGCGACGGATTTGGGTTTGCCCCAGACCCATCAGGACACATAAAGATCCCACAATTAGGTCGGGTTCTTATCGGCAGCAATGTTGAAATAGGAGCAAACACGGCCATAGACCGTGGTGCCGGGCCCGACACAATAATTGGTGATGGGTGCTGGATCGACAATCTTTGTCAGATTGGCCATAATGTCCAGATGGGACGAGGATGTATCCTGGCCGCACAAACCGGTGTTTCTGGAAGTTCCGTGTTAGAGGATTTTGTGGTCCTTGGGGGGCAGGTTGGACTTGCAGGACACATCAAAATTGGGATGGGCACTCAAGTTACTGCCAAATCTGGTGTGATATCAGATATCCCACCGGGGCAGGTATATGCAGGCTTTCCAGCTCGACCCCGAAAAGAATTTTTCAGATCAATTGCGACGTTAAGCAAACTTTCTAAACCTAAAGGAAAAAAGGAATGACTGAGGCTACAGAGAAGACCACTGTGGATACAATCGAGATTGTGGATATTCTAAATATGCTGCCTCATCGGTATCCTTTGCTTTTGGTCGATCGCGTTAAGGATCTTGTTCCAGACACTTCTGCTACCGGTATTAAAAATGTGACGGTCAATGAGCCTCAATTCCAAGGCCATTTTCCCGGCAGACCAATTATGCCGGGTGTAATGATTGTCGAGGCCATGGCGCAGACAGCTGCTGTTCTAGTCATTAAAACACTGGATGCAGTGGGAGCGAATAAGCACGTGCTATTTATGTCCATTGATAATGCTCGTTTCAGGCGGCCAGTAACACCAGGTGATACTCTCGAGATTAAAGTCACCAAAAAACAACAGCGGGGCCCAGTTTGGAAGTTTACGGGCATAGTTGAAGTTGAAGGCTCTAAGGTTGCCGAAGCCGAATTTGCGGCGATGATTACTGACTAAGACATTCTAATCGTAATGCGATGTAACAACACGTGATTTGTCTAAAAGGCAATCAGTTGTTAGCTATGGCATAGTTTCTTTTAAGTAGGCCACATTGTTATGTCCCACATTCACCAAAGCGCCGTTATTGAAGATGGTGCTGTTATAGATCCAACTGCGAAGATTGGCCCTTATTGCGTTATAGAAAGTGGCGTTAAAATAGGTGCTGGTTCTGAGTTAAAATCCCATGTGTCTGTTGCTGGTCGCACAACAATAGGTGACAACTGTGTAATCTATCCGTTTTCATCGATCGGGCATGCCCCGCAGGATCTTAAGTTTCATGGTGAAGATAGTGAAGTTATCATCGGGGATCGGTGTACGATCCGAGAACATGTGACTATTAATCCCGGAACAGAAGGTGGGGGCTCCATTACACGCGTTGGCAATGATTGTCTGTTGATGGTTGCAGCCCATGTTGCTCATGATTGCTTGATCGGAGATCATGTTATTCTTGTGAATAATGCCACGCTAGGTGGGCATGTTATTATTGAAGATTTCGCCATTATTGGTGGATTGTCCGCTGTCCATCAGTTTGTGCGCATCGGGGCTCATGCCATGATTGGCGGAGCATCAGGAGTGGAGACAGACATCATTCCGTTTGGTTCTGCAACAGGAAATCGGGCAGTGCTTGCAGGTCTTAATCTGACGGGTATGAAGCGTCGTAATTTTCCGCGGGAAGAAATTCACGCCATGCGAAATGCCTATAAAGATCTATTTACTGAAGATGGAACTTTCCAGGATCGTATCCAGCTTGTAACTCAGAAATACCCCCAGTCGTCCGTTGTTAAACAGGTGATCGAATTCATCAATGGGGAGTCAAAACGTGGTTTCTGCCAACCCTAACTGCTTAGACGACGGTCCAATTGGTTTAATAGCTGGGCAGGGGGAATTGCCCTTGCTGTTGGCTAAAAAGCTGAAACAAGAAGGACGCGAACTTTTCATAATATTGGTGAAAGGTGAGGCAGACCCCTCTGATTATAAAGAGTTTTCAACTGAAACTGTCGCCATAACAAAAATTGGAAAGTTTCTTAAACTTCTAAAACAGAACAACTGTCGAACAGTTACTCTCTGTGGCCCCGTCAATCGTCCAAACTTTAAAAATATCTTGCCGGATGCCCAAGGCATGAAACTGTTAACCCGAATTGGGGGGGCTTTAAGCAAGGGTGATGATGGGTTGTTGAGAGCAATCACCGAATTTATCGAAGAAAATGGTTTTAAAGTGGTGGGCCCTCACGAACTGGAAAATTCATTCCTGACCTCAAGTGGTACCCTTGGAACCTATAATCCCACTGAACAGGATTTGGACGACATAGCGAAGGGCAGGGAAGTTCTGGAGGTAATCGGCAGATTAGACATTGGTCAGGCCGTTGTCGTGCGAAACGGTTATGTCCTGGCCGTGGAGGCTGCCGAAGGAACTAAAAGCATGCTGGAAAGATGCTCAACCTTAAAATGGGAAGAGCCAGCAGGCGTTTTGGTAAAATTACCCAAACCTGAACAGGAACTCAGGGCGGATATGCCGGCAATAGGGGTTGCTACTGTTTCTCAAGCCAGAAAAGCAGGATTGAAAGGTATTGCCATAGAAGCCGAGAATACGTTGCTTATAGATAAAGATAATATTATCAAAGCTGCGGATGATGCCGGCCTGTTTCTCTTCGCTCTCAGTCGAAAGCAAGATTAATGGATGCCCGGGGGACAGATCAAAAACAGGTTACTTTTTTTCTGATCGCCGGGGAGCCATCCGGCGACGTCTTAGGCGCGCGCCTGATGTCAGCCATCAAATCCAGATTACCCGATACCGCTCAAGCGAGGTTCTATGGTGTTGGCGGTCCCTTGATGCTCCAGGAAGGCCTGAAAAGCTTGTTTCCGATGGAGGAGTTGACCGTTATGGGTGTCGCCGAAGTGATCCCTAATCTAGGAAATCTCCTCAGGCGGATCAGGCAAACTGCAAAAGCAGCTAGAACTCATAACCCTGATGCTTTCATCTCTATAGATGCCCCGGATTTTAGTTTTCGGGTTGCCGCAAAATTACAAGGCGTTAATTTTCCAAAACTTCACTACGTAGCCCCCTCAGTATGGGCTTGGCGGCCGGGAAGAGCTAAAAAGATAGCTGCTTTGTATGATCATCTTTTGACGCTGTTGCCGTTCGAGCCACCTTATTTTGAAAAAGAGGGATTAGATTCTACTTTTGTAGGGCACTCAATTTTAGATAGCGGCGCCGATAACGGAGACTATTTAAGATTTCGATCCAAATTTCCGGCCGTAAAAGAAGATCCAATTCTCATGGTTCTGCCGGGCAGTCGTCGAAGTGAAGTAACACGACATCTACCGATATTTCAATTAGTTGTGCAGAACCTTTCAACCAAACATTCAGATCTAAAAGTCGTTATGCCGATTGTTGGAAAGAGTGCTGAAATTGTTCGCGAAACTGTTGAAAATTGGTCTGTCCCAGTTACCCTAATTGATAACGAGCAAGATAAATATGATGCTATGGCTGCGGCTAAAGTGGCACTTGCAGCCTCAGGAACTGTTGGTTTGGAATTGGCACTCGCCAAGCTTCCAAGCGTCATCGCTTATAGAATGCATCCGATAACGGCTTTTTTAGCTAAGCGCTTGATAAAACTAGACTATGTGAACCTAGTCAATATTCTGTTGAAATCAGAAATCGTTCCTGAATATCTTTTGGACAATTGCCGGGCAGAGCTTTTGGTTCCTGCACTGGAAACCTTATTGTCAGAGAAAAGTGCACGTCAAAAGCAGTTAAAGGGGTACAACGAAGCTGTCCAATTACTGCAAGAGAAAAATATAAGACCTGCCGATAAAGCAGCGAAAACAGTGCTTGAAGTGTCAAGTATCGAAGTTTAGCTGGATAGCCAGGCAACCAAAAAAATAGCCAAACCTGTTGCAGGGGCTAACCAAATCACAGATTTTTTGAGATAATAAGAAAGCGGTGCCCGATTATCGTTCACCGCTTTCAGAACCATTTTACGCGAACGCTCCTTCCCTTCGGTGGGTACCGAAGGGTTCAGCTTTGCTTGAGCTGAAAAGTTGGAGCGCATTTTGGGTCTTATTTCCGTTTGACCAATGGTACGAACGGACGTTCAGCATAGCCAGTGTAAAGCTGACGCGGACGACCAATTTTCTGTCCAGGATCTTCCATCATTTCGTTCCACTGTGCAACCCAGCCAACTGTCCGGGCAAGGGCGAATAGCACTGTGAACATGCTTGTTGGGAAGCCCATAGCTTTCAGAATGATACCTGAGTAGAAGTCCACATTCGGGAACAGTTTCTTCTCTACAAAATATTCATCTTCCAGAGCAATCCGCTCCAGTTCCATTGCCAGTTTAAGCATTGGCTCATCCTTGATACCCAGTTCGTCAAGAACCTCGTAACAAGTCTGCTGCATAACTTTCGCACGTGGATCGTAGTTTTTGTAGACCCGGTGACCAAAGCCCATGAGACGGAATGGATCATTTTTGTCTTTGGCTTTCTGAATAAATTCAGGAACACGATCGACAGAGCCGATTTCTTCCAACATGGCAAGAACGGCCTCATTCGCGCCACCATGAGCAGGACCCCAGAGACAAGCAATACCAGCTGCAATACAAGCAAATGGGTTCGCGCCAGAAGAGCCTGCCAGACGAACTGTAGATGTTGAAGCGTTCTGTTCATGATCAGCATGCAGAATGAAGATCCGGTCCAT